>MGTA01000258.1:14542-18022 GCA_001799225.1 Deltaproteobacteria bacterium RIFOXYD12_FULL_50_9 | reverse complement strand
TTATGGGGTTGCTGCCGATCATGTGGTCGACCTCGGCCGGCGCCGATGTCATGAAGAGGATTGCAGCACCGATGATCGGCGGTCTGGGGACCTCGTTTGTCATGGAACTGCTGGTCTATCCGGCGATTTATAAGTTGTGGAAGATGAGAACTGATTTTGCAGATAAGTAGGGAGTTTTTATGAGCAAAGTGGAAAATGGGAATAATGGGAAAAGGCCTTCCCATAATTCCCAGTCGTTGATCATTCCTCAAGAGCAAATATTTGACACAACCCCCGGGTACGGCTATTTTATGAATGATTAACTGAGGTTCTACCCAATCAGGAGGTCTCATGCCGGATCAAGAGAAGCCCGACCGTAATCTCTATCTCATCGGTGATTTGCTTAGATATTTTTTTATGTTGTTCGTACCCTTCTCCATTTTTGGCGGTATCTGGGGATATACCCATAAATCATTTCTGGTCTGCGGCCTTGGCTACCCCCTGATTTACAGCACCGGCATCAGTTTTATTATTCTGCTGATCAATAATGATATCAATTCGATACTTGCTGTGGTCGGCCTAGGTAGTCAGACTGGCCCTAGTCTGTATGGTAAGCATGTCAAGGCTGTCCATCACATCAGTCTACTGATTGGTATGGAGAAATTCGACGAGGCCTTGAAGGCGGTCAATGCCCTGTTGCGTCTGGAACCCGCCTTTCCTCATGCCCTCAACATGAAAGGCCAGATTTTGCTTGAAGGATTTGGCAAGCCCAAGGATGCCAGGAGATGCTTTGAAAAGGTGCAGAACCTGGTAAAGCCGGAAGATGAGCAGTATAAACTCGCCGACTCGCTGCTGGTTGAATGTTACAGCCGGGAGGAGGGTTAATGATATGCCAAATTAGGTGGAAATGGGATCCCCCCGGCGAGCTTCTCCACCCTGAATCACCCTGGCGAAAAGCCCCTCTCTGGGCATGATGCAGTCGCCGGTGGCCTTCTTGATGGCGCACCCCTGGTTATGACACTCCTTGCCGATCTGGGTTATCTCCAGCAGTACTTGCTCGCCTATCCGCAACCGGTCGCCCACCTTGAGCGCGGTCAGATCGAGGCCGCGGGTGATGATGTTCTCAGCAAAAGCGCCATTTTTCAGGGTCGGCAGGATTTGTTTGACGGTGTCGATACTTTCGCCGGCCAGTATGGAGACCTGGCGATGCCAGTCACCGGCGTGGGCATCGCCCTCAATGCCCCAGTTTCCCCTAAATGTTACTTGCGGCTGTTCTTTTTTGACCATGCCTTTTTTTAGGCTGATACAGCATGCTTCAATATGGGCCATTTTTTCCTCCTTATAACAGAAATACCTCGACCAGACCGTCTGTCTCCACCGACTCTCCCGGTTCCAGACTGATGTAGCCGTCGGCCAGCACGATGGAGGTGAGCATGTGCGATCCTTGCTTAGCAACACTGCTAATGGCTGGAACGCTGCCGGGTTGCTGGGTGATCGTAACCCGCATGAAATTTGTGCGCTTGCCGGAGTTGCTGATTGTCTCGCCGGCCCGGGCGGTAATCGATGGCTGCGTGAAAATCTGGCCGTGCAGCCAGGCCAGCACCGGGCGGATATAATGGGTGAAGCACATGAAGGCCGAGACCGGATTGCCGGGCAGGCCAAAGAGCAAGGTGTCGCCCTGGCGGGCCAGAAATAAAGGTTTGCCAGGTTTCTGACGGATGCGCCAGAATATTTCTGTAAAACCGACTTGGGCCGCAGCCTCCTTGACATGATCATGGCGGCCCACCGAAACGCCGCCCGAGCACAGGAGGATAGCCGGCCTGCCGGTCATTGCCTGGTGCAGAGCCGCAACGGTTGCCGCCAGATCGTCCACGACGTGGCAACAGTTAATCACTTCACCGTCGCACTCTTGTACTGCGTTCAGTAACATGATGGTGTTCGAATCGCGGATCTGGTGGCCTTTCAGCTCCTGCTCGGCGCCAACTATGAGCTCTGATCCAGTGCCGATAATCGCCACCCTGGGATTGGCAAAGACCGGCACCTGGTTGATCCCGACTGCCGCCAGCAAGGCGAGTTGTCGACTGCCAAGTCGGGAGGTGGCGGGCAACAATTTTTCACCTTTCTCGAACTCTTCGCCTGCATGGCGGACATCCTGGCCTGGTTTTGGTGCGGCAAGGATAAGCACTCTCTCGGCAGTTTCGCTGGTGTCCTCAACTCGGATGATCGTATCAACGCCTGGGGGCAACATAGCGCCGGTGCTGATTCGGGTCGCCTCCCCGGGCCCGACCAGGTCAGGATAAGGCCCGCCGGCCCGACTTTCACCAACCAGGCGCAGGGCGGCAGGGTGATTCTTGCTGGCGGCCAGGACATCGGACCAGCGTACGGCATAGCCGTCCATGGCCGAGTTGGTGAACCGGGGGGAGGGTTCTGGCGCCAGAACATCAGCTGCCAGATAATAGCCGTGGGCCTCAATCAATCGGCGCTCCTCGGTGCTCGGCTGTGGGAGATTTTGTTGCAGAAGTGTGAATGCCTCACTGACCGTAATCATGCCTTATTCTCTCTCTCATTTTTCCCATGCTTCTCATTATTCTCTTTGTGGCCCTTGCCGCGCATCATTGGAAAGGCATGCAGCAGGCCGGGAAACAGGGCCTCCATACTCTCCCGGGCCCCGTTGGAGCTGCCGGGCAGGGTAATAATCAGGCATTTGCCGCGTACTCCAGCTACTTCTCTTGACAGCATAGCGTAAGGGGTGCGCTCCTTGCCGTGTTTGCGGATGGCCTCGGAGATGCCGGGAATCTCTTTATCCAGAATCGGCGCGGCGGCTTCCGGTGTGACGTCCTTCGGGCCCAAGCCGGTGCCGCCGGTGGTGAAGATCAGGTCCATGCTCTCCTGATCGGCAAGTTCGAGCAGTCGGGCTGTGATCCGTTCCTGCTCATCGGGCAGGATGTCGTAGACCGCCACCTCTACGGCTTGTTGTTCCAGGAACTGTTTGATGATCCGGCCCGATTTATCCTCGCGTTTGCCGGCGAAGGTTGAATCGGAGATCACCAGAACTGCAGCTTTGAGCGGGGTGCTGAAGCGGTCGACAAAGTCGGACTTGCCGCCCTTTTTTTTGACCACCCGGATTTCGCCCAACGAGAGATTGTCATCAAGCGGTTTCAGCATATCATAGGCATTAAGCAGGGCGCCGGTCACGGCAGTGATCGCCTCCACTTCCACCCCGGTTTTCCAGACCGACCTGACCTCGGCGGTTATCTTCATGGCAGTTTCCTGCATTTCGAAGCTGATTTCCACCCAGTCAAGCGGAATAGGGTGGCAGAAGGTGATCCATTCGGAGCAGCGTTTAGCGGCCATAATCCCGGCGGTCCGTGCCACCTCACGGACATCACCCTTGGGTACGGACCGGTCGTTGATCCGGGTCATGGTCTCTGGCTTGCCGAACAGAAAACCCTCGGCCCTGGCATAACGCAGGGTATTGAATTTTGGACTTACATCAATCAT
>MGTA01000258.1:13618-14515 GCA_001799225.1 Deltaproteobacteria bacterium RIFOXYD12_FULL_50_9 | reverse complement strand
TGGCGGCCATCGAATGTTTTGCGTAGCCCAGCGCCTCAGCCTCGGCGGTAAAACCATTGGCTGCCCGCTGTAAAACCGTCGCTCGGACTGCCGCCCCGATTTCGGCGTCGTTAGCACCGCTTCGCAACATCGCTTTCAGATCCAGCCGACCATTATCGTACAAACAGGTTTTAAACATCCCCTGCGGGGTTATTCGAACCTTGTTGCAGGAAGGGCAGAATTGTCTGGAATACGCTGAGATAAAGCCGATAGCGCCTTTGAACTCCGGGGTCTGAAACAGGGTTGCGGTGCCGGAACTTTGAAGCTGATTCCAGCCAGGAAAGGCGCTTTTGAGTATTTTTTCCGCCTGGGAGGCGGACATGGCCCCAGGCGATAGGATTCCTGAGCCGTTAAAGGGCATCTGCTCGATAAAACGGACTGTTACTGGGTGGTTTATAGCTAATCCGGCCAGGGCAGTCAGTTCGGCAGCATCAATGCCGGCATAGAGAACCGAATTTATTTTGAGCGGAATCGGCAACTTCAGAGCCTGGTTGAAGGTCTGCCAGACAAAGGCAAAGGCAGCGCGTCTGGTTATCTGCTGGAAGCGGACGGGGTTTAAGGTGTCGAGACTCAGGTTGAGCCCGGCGATGCCCAGTTCCGCGAGTTCCATTAGGTGTTCGGCGGTGGCTACGCCGTTGGTGGTCAGACAGATCTGCTCGATGTTGCGGATTTTTTTTAAGGAACGAATGAAGTCGAGCAGGCCCTTACGGACAAAGGGTTCGCCGCCGGTCAAGCGGAGTTTGCGAATCCCCAGGACGGCAAAAATAGTCACCAGGCGGTGCATCTCTTCGAAGTCGAGGATTTCGGCATGGGGGACAAAAGGGATGCCGGACTCCGGCATGCAATAACGGCATCGGA
>MGTA01000258.1:3964-13526 GCA_001799225.1 Deltaproteobacteria bacterium RIFOXYD12_FULL_50_9 | reverse complement strand
AGGGGCAGGCCCCCGCGTGGATGGCTTGGCATTGTATACTCCTTTCCAAAAAAGGGGAGGCAGGACCGTTTCCAGTCCTACCCTGGCGGCCGCAAACCGTATCCATAAAGGACGTAGGCTTTCAGGCTCGGAGTTATATTGGTGGATCTATCTTTCACCAAGTTATCTATTTAGCCGGTGCGTCAAGTTCTTTCAAGCCCTTTTTGCAGGAAGAGATTCCCCGGGCAAGGCCGGTGGCGAAAGGTTTCAATGCAGAAACTATTTATTGAAGGCCAGCTCGGACGACAAGATCACCTCAATCTCCTCAACGATCTTTTCCTGGCGGAGGGCGTTGCGTTTTAGGCCGAGCCGGCCGACGGTCTCGTCCAGCCGGTCGAGAGCATGCTCCATGTGGGCCAGGCGTTGCCGGTTCTCCGCCAGCAGCGACTCATAGAGCAGGCCGTAGAGGGTCGAGAGGAGATACTGGTCGAGCAGTTCGGTAAAAAAATCAGGAGGCGTGAGGTGCAGGCGGGGCGGAAGTCCGAGAGGCGGTGCAGCGAGCGGGGTAAGCGGCAGCAGACGTTTGAGTGTCGTTTTGCTCTCGGCGTCGTGGGCCAGGCTGAAGAGGGTTGCGCCGTTCCCGGAGATTTTTTGACCGGCGGTGTGCAGGGCGTCCATCAGGCGGTTGAGCACAGCAGGCACGTCTTCGGTCACGGTCGGACCGTCAAGTCCGGCGAGGACGGCGGGATTGGCCGCCAGCTTCACCCTCAGGCGATGGCCCACCACCAGCAGGGCCGGGGCAGGTTGCCAAGCCGGCAGGTCGGCAAGGAGGCTTTCGTTGAAGTTGCCGCAAAAGCCCCGTTCCGAGCCGATCAGCAGCAGGATAGCCGGCGGGGTTGCAGCCGGATCGGCGATCGGGAAGAATGCTAGAAAATCGGCGGCGGCTGCCTCAATGTTAGCGAGCATGCGGCGCTGGTGCCCGATAAATCGGGTGAGTTTGCGGGTTTCGACCAGGGCCAGACTCTTCATCGCCGTCATGATGCCGCTGATTTCGCTAAGCCGCACCAAGCGTTGAGAGAGTTCGGCGAGGCCGCTCATCCTGCATCTCCAAGCCAGTTTTGCAGCCGGGTCAGCCAGATAGCCCTGGCCGTATCGAGTTCCAGAGGGTCGTGTGAGAGGCCGGCCGCTATTTTTTGCAGGGTCTCTCTCACAGAATTAGTGGCGTCGGCATTGAGCATTCCCTCGTTGAAGGCGATCATCCAGGCGAGCTGGAAGGCGGCGCTCATAGGATCCAGCCGTTCCTGTTTAAGGATCTCGCGTAATAACCGACCGCGTCGGATTTTAGCCTCGGTACCCGATTCCAGCTTGGTGCCGAAGCGGGTGAAGACCTCAAGTTCGAGGAATTGCAGGTAGTCGAGCTTCATCCGGCCCGCCTCCTCTTTGATTTTCGGGTGCTGGGCCTTGCCGCCGATCCGGGAAACCGACAGCGGGACGTCAACGGCCGGTAGGACACCGGCGGCGAACAGGTGGCGGTCCAGGTAGATCTGGCCGTCGGTTATCGAGATCAGGTTGGTGGGGATATAGGTGGCGATCTCGCCCTCCTCGGTTTCGATGGGTAGCGCTGTCAAGCTGCCGCCGCCGTGGTCCGCCGCCAGGCGGGTGGAGCGTTCGAGCAGGCGGGCGTGCAGATAGAAGATATCGCCGGGATAGGCCTCCCGGCCGGGTGGGCGGTGCATCAAGAGCGACAGCTCCCGATAGGCACGGGCGTGGGTGGTGAGGTCATCGTAGACCACCAGGGTATCATCGCCGCAGTTCAGCCACCCTTCGGCGATGGCGCATCCGGCAAAGGGGGCCAGATATTTCAGCCCCGAGGTGGCTGTAGCCTCGCCTACTACCACCGTGGTGTAGGCCAATGCCCCGCGTTGGCGATAAGCGGCCGAATGGCCCTTCGCTCAAATTGTTAAATGTTGTCGGCGCCACGGAATTGAAGCGTTGGCCTAGCCAGTAAGGTGATAGGTGAGGTGGGTGATATGGTAACGGCATCCAGTGCTATACTTGATACAGTTTACTATTATGATCAATACCGAGGACAACGTCATGAACAAAATCGATGTTGAAAAGCAAGAAGTGGTATCAAGAATTCCGGCAGGGAAGTCGGCAATGTTTTTCGGCATCAAGGAAGTCAATGGGTTCCCGAGTATGGAATAAAAACAAACGAAACAGGGCCAATCCGACTGCTGCACACGAAACAAAAGACAGCGAGGGCATCTTCCCACACTGTCTCTTGTTTTGTAGCAACACTTTCTCAATGGTTATGGGTTACTTATACACGCCCGGTACTTCGAAAAGGTTGGTGTAGGTATTGATGACCTGGGCTGCCTTGTCGCCTGTTGGTATCCCTTTCACGACTTCGCGGGTCTGCATATCTATAACATACAGTGCACCATCGGCAGCATTTGTGGCATATGCCTTCTTGCTGTCGGCGCTGAAGACGATATGACCTATATGGTTGCCGTTGCCGACTGTGAGATCCTTGAGTTTGAGCCCTGTGCCGGCATCAACGATAGTGATAATGTTGGAGCCGTAAGGCGTGATTACTACATATTTGCCATCAGGGGTCAGATATGGATGGCCAATGCCATTTGCCGCCTTGATCGTTCTGACGACCTTCTGTTGAGCCACATCAATTACCGCTACAGTGCTGCCGCCGAATTTCGGGCCGGGACCACGATTACAGAAATAGAAATATTTGCCATCAAGGGTAAATATGCCATGATGGCCTTCTATTGCTTCTCCTTCAGCAGTTGGAATCTCGATCCTCTTGACTTCTGCAAATGTTGCCATGTCAACGATTGAGACAGACGGTTTTAGCTTGGCCGCATCATTGCCCTCATAAACTATCCAGACTTGTTTGTTATCCGGGGTTGGGATGAAGTAATGAGCCGGGCTGTCGCCGTCGATTGTTGCCGCCACTTCAAGAGACGGAATATTAAGAACGTATGACTTCTTGTCGGCATAGTTCTGGACAAAAGCGTATTTGCTGTCCCAGGTGAAAGCCGAGTGCATCATCAATGGGCCTTTGTGCTCCTTGTTCTGGTGATCAACCGCAAAGGTTTTCAATTCCTTGTCAGTCTTGGCATCAAGCAGGACCGCCTTGACTTCGCCGGTATGATTAATGAGCACATATTTACCATCCGGTGTAACGAGTGGATGTTTGACGTTTTTCCCCGTCTTGATATGAGTTAGAGTTTTATGGTTTATTGCATCAATAACTGTGACCGAATCACCGCCGTTTTCGCCGACATAAATCTTTTTAAGATCAGGAGTAAGGCAGGCAAGCCAACCGGTCGGGCCGGTTTCGCAATGGCCGATGACCATCTCCTTCTGCGGATCAACAAAAGACAGGGTCTTTGATGCCGCATTCGGCACGAAAATCCACTTTGCCACAGCCGCATAAACGACTGTGCTCAGACCAACTACAACGAAAGCAATAAGACAACACTTCAGCAATCTCTTCATGCATTCCCTCCTTGTTTGACGGTTCGTTTAGTAAAGAAAATTTTGTAGTCCGGCAGTACTTCCTTGGAAGAGGAGAATTGCACCTATCGTGCCAGTGAGCTGAAACAACTTTATCACCCGAAAAGGGGCTTGGAAGAGGCGGATTGCCGAAGAATGGTTGCCCTATGCCTTTGGTGTATGGGCAAAATACTAAGGCAAAATACCCTAATCAGTGCGTTTTACTCTAGGGGGATATCTATGGAATTGAGCTTCCGGCGCAGTGTGCTGTAGTCAATTCCGAGAAGGCGGGCCGCTTTACTCTTGTTGCCATTGACGGATTTTAAGACACTGGCAATATGAAGTCGTTCAAGATCGAAAAGGGTAATATTGGTCGGATGCGCGGTAGCGCTCTCCAACAGCGACGGGCTGGCAATTTTGATCTCATCCGGCAGATCGTCAGCGCTGATGACATCGTCATCCGTCATCGTGATAGCCCTCTCGATGATATTTTCAAGTTCTCGCACGTTGCCTTCCCATTTATATCGTTTGAGCAGTTCTTCGGCATCCTTGTTTATTCGCGAGATATCTTTCGCCATTTTGAGAGAGAATTTTCGGACAAAATGTCTGACAAGAAGCGGGATGTCTTCTTGCCTTTCCCGCAAAGGCGGTATCTCAATAGGGATCACGTTTAAGCGGTAGTAAAGATCCTTTCTGAATGTACCCTTGTCCACTGCTTCTTTAAGATATTCATTGGTGGCGGCAATGACTCTTATGTCAACAGTTACCGTCTCTTGACCGCCGAGCCTCATAAAGCACCTCTCCTGCAGGACTCTGAGCAGCTTTACCTGCATCATCGGGCTGATGCTGCTCACTTCATCGAGAAATAGCGAACCGCCGGCAGCCGCCTCAAAGAGGCCGGTCTTTCTGCTGACGGCGCCGGTAAACGCGCCTTTTTCATAACCGAACAGTTCTGACTCTAGGAGTTCATCAGGCAGGGCGCCGCAATTGATCGCGATGAACGGCCTCTGTGACCTTGTGCTGCCATAATGGATCGCCCTTGCCACAAGCTCCTTACCCACGCCGCTTTCTCCCATGATCAGGACAGTGCCGTCCGTATTTTTGACCTTTTCGATCATACTGAACACCTGTCTCATGGCAAGGCTGGCACCGATTATTTCGCCCGAGCCCGGCAGTGCTTCCAACTGCTTCTTGAGATCTATATTTTCGAGTTTCAGACTTCGTGTTTCCGCCGCCCTCCTGACAACAATGGCAATGTGCTCGGGGTCAAAGGGCTTCGGAATAAAGTCATACGCCCCTGATCGTATGGCTTTGACTGCGGATTCGACGGAAGAATACGCGGTGATCACGATCACGAATATGTTCCTGTCAACCTTGTGCGCCTCCTCAATCACCTTGAAGCCGTCAATATCAGGCAGCATCAGGTCGGTGATTACAATGTCGACAGGGTCACCGCTGCGTAGTCTAGTAATTGCATCAGAGGCATTGCTGAAGGTCTCGACCAGACAATTCTCCGGTTCAAGCGACCTTCTGATTATCTTCAGCATGGTCGCTTCATCATCGATCGCCAAGATCTTGAGCGGTCTATCCATTTTTTTCTCCCAGAGGAAGCCTGATTCTGAAGGTGCTTCCATGTCCTTTCCGGCTTTCTGCAATAATCTCTCCACCATGGTTCTGGACTATGCCGTAACTTATTGCAAGTCCCAGGCCAGTGCCTTCACCAACTGCCTTTGTTGTAAAAAATGGATAAAATATCTTGCCCTTAATCTCATCATCAATACCGATGCCATTATCCGATATAGATATCTCAGCCATATTGTCTTCGATGATTGTAGTCCTGATCGTGATGCTGCCGGATGAGGCGATTGACTGGACCGCGTTAAACAAGATATTACTTAATACCTGACTTATCTGGAGGGGATCGACACTAATTTCCTGGAGTCCGGAAGTTGACGCCCTGACGATTTCGATAGATCTTGATTGCGCCTGATGCGCAACTGACTTGACAGCGTCATCGATGAGACCGCTCAAAGATGTTATTTCTTTCTTCGGAGGCGCCTGCCTGGAATACACGAGAAGATCTTTGATGATGTTCGCACACCGACCGGAATCTTTGATGATCGATTCAAGGTCTTCACGAGCCGCAGTCTCCCAGGTGTTTTTCAGCATGAGCTTGGCAATGCCGATAACGTTGCCGATGGGATTATTGATTTCATGGGCAATGCCTGCGGCAAACTTGCCTATGGCCGCAAGCCGCTCGGATTGATAAAGTCTATCCTCCATGCACCGCATTTTTTCGAGATTCGCCGCCATCCGGTTAAACCCCTCCGAAAGTTCGCCGATCTCGTCTCTTGATGCAATTTCTATTCTGTAGTCGAACTCCCCCTTTCCGATTCTTTCAGCCCCTTCCCTGAGTTTCACCACGGGTCTCAGAACCCTGTTCAGGACAAGGAATAGGACAAAGATCGAAGCGGCGGATATGGCCAGCAGGAGAAAGAAAAGGGTCAGATGGGTCTTCGAAATGATGCCCGGCAGCCTGTCTTCCTGGATAATCATCACATTCCCAACTGTGGCATTACTCATATCAGTAAGAGGAAATTTGATAAGCAACTTGCCTGACGGCCCTTCTGCTGAAAAGGCTCCGCCATCCCTCTGTATGTGCAGGGTCGAGGAGATTATACTGTTCGCGGAATCAGCGATTACCAGATCCGTATTGCTCAGCTGCTTTATCTTGGCAAGCAGACTGTAATCAAGGAGTATGCCGGTGGTGATCGTGCCGATAATCTGACTTTCATTGTAAAAGATGGGGGCAGACGCCTTAATAATGAAACCCTGCTTCGTGAGCACAATGCCGGACATCACCTTGCCCTGCAGGGCGTTCTTGATAAACGGATCGGACAATCTGTCCTCGCCGTATCTGGCGGAGGCCTCGGCAACAGCAACAACCCGACCCCGGGCGTCACCGATCTCAATGGTGCTGACGTCGAAAGATTTGAACAGGCGGCTTATTGCCTGCAAGGGGTGCTCGCGCTCACCGGAAAGCTCTGTATGATAAAAGAGGCTGTCCTTTATCTCCCGGTCATTGCTGAAGAGCTTTGTGTAATTTGTAACTTTGCTCTGATAGTCCTCGAAAAGCTTGATCGCCAGATTTTTTACGCTTTCAAGGTGAGCCTGCTGCTGGGTGAGCAGGGCGTCTTTGATGAGATATGAAACAACCGGGATGGTCGTAATCGTTATAAGCAGGATTGGCAGGATAATAATCGAAACTACCTTGTACCTGATAGACAGCCTATTCCATAAGTTCTTCATTGAACCCCTGCAAAATTTTTTCTGATAATCGCCTGACCTTCTTTGCTCAGCACAAAATCGATGAAGGTTTTTGTCAAACCTTCAGGTTGTCCTTTCGTAATAATATACAGGTCGCCTGCCAATGGGTATAAGCCTTTTTCGGTGTTTTCGGGAGTGGCGGCTATCTTGTCAACGCTTACTACCTTCACCTTTACCCCCTGGGTGAATACCCTTGGAGCAATTCCGATTGCCGACTGGAATTTTTCCACGTATTCGACCACCTCTTTATCTGTTTTTACAACAATGGCTTTCATGGCAACAGGGCCTTTTATCCCCAGTGCCTTTCTTACAGGCTCATCCATATCCCGGCAATGGTCCCTGAAAACCAAAGCAATTGGCTTGTCCGGGCCTCCGACCTGCTTCCAGTTCGTTATCCTGCCATTATGTATATCGGAGACCTGCTTGAGAGAAAGGTTCTTTAACGGATTTTTGGGATGAACCATAACAGCCTTGATATCGACCGCAACCTTGTGCTGGATCAGATTGAGTCTATTAGCCTTTTCCGGCGGCAAAGGGCAGCATATGCCACCCATCTCCTGCTGTCCTTTTACTGCGGCCACGATCCCATCGGCGCATCCACCTCCTTTCACAAAGACCCATGCCCCATATTTTTTTTCAAAGGCTTTTGCCAGGGCCTCAAGCGCGCCATGCGCAAGGATATGTGTTCCTTGATAGCCTATGCCGGCAGCAACAGTAAGTTCAGCAGACATAAGGGAAAAACACAGAAAGCAAATTAAGGCGGAGATGATTCGTAAGGTCATAATTCCTTTTATTATACGATTTGATTGCATAGAAGATATACGAAATTCTTCATTTTTCCCGATTTTCGGCATTTATTCTCATAATATCTTTCAGTATCAAGAAAGGCAACTAGGTCCCGCGTCCGAAATAATACCGCGAATCAGAGCCAATCAGAATACTGTTCAGAGGAATCGGCTTTCCGGCGGTCATCAAGGCAGCATGACTCATCCCTTTTTCGGCATACTTTCAATCGTTGATCGCGATATCAAGGCATCTTCTCAAGAAGGCGCAGACTGGCAACCGCATGCCAGGTGGATTCCAGAAAGGGAGCGGCTCGGAGATTACGCGAAAATCCGCCGGCACCGGTCTGGCAAGAAACGATAAACGCTCTGGCATTAACCAGGTCGACTGGTACTGCGGCAAGCAGCGTCAAAGCAGCCAGACCGGCATGGCAGTTTTCGATAAAAGACGTTGTGCCGGGAAAAAAGCCGAATCCGCCGTCGCCGTTCTGCGAACGTTGCAGCCAATCGACAATTTCGTTGGAATCCACGGGCTGCTCGTTGAGCATGTTTTGTACGGCCAGATACCTGTGCATATCGTCCACTGCATATCGGGCGGGAAGGGGCACCGGCTGTCTGCCGCCCAGCAACTCCCTGGGCTTTATCGCCAGGATTTCAACTGCTATCCGTGCGACATAATAGACGGTGGCAAGTGATGGTTCTCTGGCCAAACAGGCGGCGACATGTGATCGAACTCGCTCGACATCAATGGCAAGGTCCAGGGAGCGACAGCTCAAGAGCATCCTGAAGGTGGTGGAGATTGCCAGCCAGGGCGCCGCCAGCACCCGACCGAGATAGCAGGCCAGGGCATCGTCATCCCCTGGAGGCTTTGGAAGATCAAAGCCGCGCTCGCTAATATCGAGTAGGATGGCAACCGCCTCAAAGGTATCTTCGACAGTGGCCGGCAACCGTGGCGTGGCACTGTACCCGCCCGTTGCCTGCCGTCGTTTCCGAACGAATTCGACGATTGCCGGATAATCGACACTGCGGCTGCTTGCCATTGGTGCCGCACTAGACTCCGCCGTTGGTAGATGATCTCCCATTTTGGATTGGTCAAGGTCGGGCATTTTATCCACTCCTTCGACTTAAGGAGTTACCAGCGTCAAAAAACATGGTCAGCTTCGCTCCAAGACGTTGCTGAACACTGCCGCCGCGCCCAGCTCGGCCTCAATCTCCAGTAGCCGGTTGTACTTGGCGATCCGCTCACTGCGGCAAGCTGAACCGGTCTTGATCTGACCGCCGCCCATGGCTACAGCGAAGTCGGCCATGAAGGTGTCCTCGGTCTCACCGCTCCGATGGGAGATCACATATCCCCAACCAGCCTTGCGACAGAGTTGAATAGCCTCGATCGTCTCGGTAACCGTACCAATCTGGTTGAGTTTTATCAGGACGGCATTAGTGGATTTTTCCCGGATTCCTCGGTCGATAAACTGGGTATTGGTCACATAAATATCATCTCCGACGATCTGGATTGTGCCGCCCAGCGCCACTGTATGAGCCTTAAAACCCTCCCAGTCATTCTCAGCCAGACCGTCCTCGATCGAGACAATGGGATACCTGGAGATCCAGCCCTTATACAATTCGGTCATCTCAGCGCTGCTCTTCAGGCCTTGTCCGGATTTAACAAGATTGTATGCGCCATCTTCGAAGAACGAGCTGGCTGCCGGGTCCAGGGCAATGGCCACGTCCTTGCCTGGCTGATAACCGGCTGCTTGGATAGCCGCGACAATCAGATCACAGGCCTCGTCATTGCTTTTCAGGTTCGGCGCAAAACCGCCTTCGTCGCCCACACTGGTGGCGTAGCCTTTTTTGGCAAGAATCTTCTTGAGGGCATGGAATGTCTCGGCCCCATAACGCAGGGCCTCGGCAAAACTCGGAGCGCCTACCGGCATGACCATGAATTCCTGAAAATCGACGCT
>MGTA01000258.1:0-3898 GCA_001799225.1 Deltaproteobacteria bacterium RIFOXYD12_FULL_50_9 | reverse complement strand
CCCACCCAGGTAGGCGTAAAGCGGCAGACCGGCCGCCATTGCAGCGGCCCGCGCCACGGCCATTGACACTCCGAGAATGGCGTTTGCTCCCAGCTTGCCCTTGTTTGGTGTAGCGTCCAGCTCAATCATCAGCCGATCAATCTCGGCCTGCCGGAAAGGGTTAGCGCCGATAAGTCTAGGTGCGATGATTTTGTTGACGTTCTCTACTGCCTTGAGCACACCCTTGCCTCCGTAGCGCTTCTTGTCGCCGTCCCGAAGTTCAACTGCCTCATTCTCGCCGGTCGAGGCCCCGGAAGGGACGGAGGCTGAGGCCGTTATGCCGTTATTGAGCGCGCAGAAGACGCGGACGGTCGGATTACCCCGGGAGTCAAGAATCTCCATGGCGGAAAGTGAGGTGATTTTGGTTTGCATAGACGGTTATCTCCTTATTGTGGGTTCGAGTAGTTCATAGCTGCTCCTGACAACTTCCCCTGCACATCATGATGAAAAAAACAAACAGCACCGCCGACAAACTTGCAGTAATTGCGCCGAAATAAAAAGTCGCCGATGGTGAAACATGGTCCCACAGCCAACCGCCGATCAGGCTGGCCGGGAACATCGCCATGCCCACGGCAGTCGTGTAAACCCCGAAGGCCGTAGCCTTGAAATCCGCTGGGATGATAGTGGCCAGATAGGCCTTCTGTACTCCTTCCGTGAGCCCCATAAAGAGGCCGTAACCCACGAAGAGAATCCAGATGGTCGACGTTGTCCCGGCCACGGCAAAACCGTAGTACAAGGCGGCAAACAGCACGAAACCTAGCAGGATTACCCGCTTTTTGCCAAACCGATCAGCCGCCATGCCCGCAGGAACGGCCGAAAGTGAATAGACGAGGTTGAAGAGCAAATAGATGATGGGGATTGTCACCGGCTCGATGCCTTTTTGCTGGGCTCGAAGAATCAGGAACACATCGCTTGAGTTACCCACGGCGAACAGAACGGCGATAAAGACAAAAAACTTGAACCGCCAGTCAAAATGCGCCAGGGTCAGCTTCGGCCTTGCGGCTCGGGCAGTGGGCGGCTTCTTTTTTTCCGTGATGAAAAAAACAATCAGGAGCACCGCTACGATCCCCGGGATCATGGACAGCCAGAAGACCTTTCGGTAATCGTTGGCCAACAATCCGAGCAGAAAAAAAGCCAGGGCTGGCCCCACGACCGCGCCCATGGAATCCATGGCGCGATGAAAGCCAAACGCCTTTCCGAGGGACGAATTGTCCGTGGACTCGGCAATAATAGCATCACGAGGCGAGGTGCGGACGCCTTTGCCGAAGCGGTCGATAAACCGTGAACCCAACACGTGATGCCAACCCGACGCGAGAGCAACAACCGGCCTGCTAAGCGTCGAAATCCCATACCCTACGGCCATCAGCCATTTCCGGTTGCCTATCCGATCAGAGAGCCAACCCGAGAAGATCTTCAACAGACTGGCGGTTGATTCAGCAATACCTTCGATGAGACCGATCATTGATTTGCTGACCCCGAGCGTGTTCGCCAGGAACAGCGGGACAAGGGGGTAGATCATCTCGGAGCTTACGTCCATGAAGAAGCTCACAAACCCGGTAATGGTCACATTTCGGTCAAATCCGAAAAGCTTTCTGCCTGTCTTCATCTTTATCCCCCAGTCGCCCGCCGCACCATCTATCTCGACCACACATTCAACGCCTTATGCTGCTGCCGTGTTCAAGATCCCGCTGGCTTTTGTCCTTGGCTGGCAAAGCCGGTACGCAGCAGAGAGTCGCGGCTGATCATCCCCTTGAATCTCCCCGCTGCATTGAGGACAGGTAGACGTTTGAGTCCTTTTTCTATCATCAGCCGAATTGCCTCATCAATAGGGGCATCCTCCCGGACCGTGACGATGCTCACGTTCATAACATCAGCAGCAGTCCGGCTCCGCAAGGTCTCACCAAACTCCCGATAGCGTTTCCCTCGCTCCGTAAATGGAATTAACGTTGCAAGATAGTTCCAGATGCCTTCGGGGTGGTCCGGCATGAAGGCGCCAAGCAAGTCACGGTCGGAGATGAGCCCCAGAAAACGGCCATCCGCATCCACCACGGAAATCCGCTGGAAGTCATTGGAATCGATGAGCCGGATGACCTCCTCGACCGGTGTTTCAGGCAGCACAGCATGGGTGTCCCGACGAGAGATATCGGACACCAGACGGAGATTGCTGACCTCAATACGCTGCCCGGCAAAGGTGGTCCACTCCGGCGATTCCCGCATGATCGCCCGAAAAATATCCAGACGTGACAGCATGCCCTGCAGGCGGCCTTCGCTATCGACCACCGGCAGACGTTTCACCTTTTTCGTTAGCATGGTGTCGATCGCTTCGGTTACCAGCTTATCGCCATTAATGATCACGGCCGGAGAGGTCATGACCTCGCGGGCGATCTTGGAAGCAAGCGTTTCCAGTACCGCCGCCAGTTGGTCGCCGTTCGATGCGGCAAGCAAGCCAAGCCGCAGGGGCATGCCGCCCTTGTATATCAGATCGGTCTGGGTGACAATCCCCACGGGGCGGCTGTTTTCATCGACGACCGGCACCCCGGTGTAAACGGCCGTCAGCAGCAAACGAACAACCTCGTCGAGCGGCGTGGCCTGCGTCACACGGGTTGGCGAAGGCGTCATGATGTCCCGGACCTTGATCTGGCGCGGCAGAAGACGTTTCCTGGTCTTGTGGGCAATTACATCGACCTCCTGGACCGTCACGATGCCTTCGGTCACCATTTCTTCAACGCTGGGTAGAATCCGATCGAACTCGATGGAGGGCAAGACAATGGTGATCCGCAGGGGCATATTAAAGGAGAGGATCTCGATTTTACGACTGGCGATTTCGCCGTTTTCGTAACAGCCGTCCGTGGCCCGAGTCACCAGACAGCGCGCCGCCATCTTTTGTTCACGGACAAAACCGACAACGGCATCGTACAACGGCTGGCCATGCCAACGGGCCTCTTCACTGGTAAAAATCTCAATAACCTTATAACGCAGCATGATTTACAATCTCCTTTCTAACGGATTCGACCAACCAGCATCCCGAGAACCACCAAGGCCGCCCCCAGGAAGTTGTTGAGTAAAAAATTCGGCAAGGCCACCAGAATGTTTTGAGTACGCACCGCGTCCACGGTTTCCAGGGCATAGGTGGAAAATGTTGTTAAAGCACCCAAATAACCGGTTACGAAAAAAATACGCATCGACGGATTCATCAGACTGTTGCCGCGTTCGGCCAGACTAAAGGCCAGGCCGATCAGAAAACAACCAGCCAAATTCACCAGCAGAGTACCCCAGGGAAAACGATTGCCCAGAAGCTTAACCGCCAGCAGGGCCACGGCGTATCGGCTTAGTGCACCGATACTGCCACCGGCCATCACCATAAACACCTTATTCATCATACCCTCACTATCCCGGTCAATGACAATGGACTTTTCTCTACCCACCAAACAAAAAAAGCCCCTCCAGGTTTTCACCCGGTAGGAGCTTAGCGTTTGTAGCGCTGCCGAAAGAGTCCTACCAGGCAATTGACAATACAAAAATCCTGGTAGGAGTCATCAGCCATTTCCGGCGGTTAAAGGTGGACTCCATCACCGCATTGCATCTTACTAAAAAAGACTAAAACTAATTTTACCTGTTGTCCACAACATTCCGCAACTTTGAACGAAAGAGGAACCTGGTTTTTCTTGGGTAATATTGATTGCGGCTTTTTTTATAACTCGCGAAGGAAAAAATTTGTATTTTATTCAGTATTCCCCCCCATGATCGTATTAAGCCAGTCAAGGCCATGGCCGGCTCCAGGATGCCAGGCTATCAGGGCTGTGCGCAGGCTGAGCTTCTCTCGGACTTCGTTGATGAACCGCACCTCATGCGCCTTTCT
>MGTA01000257.1:30846-31435 GCA_001799225.1 Deltaproteobacteria bacterium RIFOXYD12_FULL_50_9 | reverse complement strand
AACCACCAAACCGCTGACCTGCTGAAGTGTCCCGATCTGACCGACCCACAGCTCCAGGACCTCGGTTGAAAAAAACAAGAGCAGAGCGCCTGCCGGCATTACCGCAACCGCAATCAACTGACAACCGGCATGATAGGAGGTTTCCAGATTGCCCTCGGAACGGACAACCTCGGCGGCCAGACGTGGAAAAAATGTCGAAACAACCGGGCCGGCCAGCATCAGCAACATGGTTGAAAGCGTCCAGGCCAAGGTGTAATAACCGTACTCCCCCAACGGCAGCAATTTGCTCAGCATGAATTTATCGAGCTGGGTCAGAACAACACCTAAAACGGCTGTCATGCCGACCCCAGTGGCAAAACCAACGTGTTTTTTCAAGACCCCTGCAGTCGCTGGGCGGGACGGGCCCGACCTGCTCTGCAGCAACCGAAAGAAAAACCAACGGGCCATAAGGGTCTGGCTCGCCACCGCCACGATCTGCCAAACAAAAAAGGCCTCTATGGTCGGAACCGCCAGCAATACCAGCACAGCACCTCCGAAGCGCAAGGTAGCGCAGGCCGCCAGCAGAATATTAACATCGGCCTGCCGTCCC
>MGTA01000257.1:16055-30820 GCA_001799225.1 Deltaproteobacteria bacterium RIFOXYD12_FULL_50_9 | reverse complement strand
CATCAATTGCAGGGCATGCTTGACACTGAGCGGCTGTAGGGTACCTGCAACAAGCCAATGGCTGACCAACCACGGTGCAGCGAGAAGCACAACCAGCAGAACCAGCACAGAAAAACCGATGAACAGGCGCTCCAGGGTCTCTGCAAGGACAACGACGTCATGGGCGATCTCCGCGCCGCTACAGGCGGAGAGCGACCGGTTCAGGGTCGTGCTGAAACCGAAATCAAGCAGCAGCAGCACGGCCTGCAAGGTGATAAAAAATCCCACCAGACCGTAAGCCTCAATCCCCAGATACCGAATTAAAAAAGGGACAAACAGAACCGTTAATAAAGCAACCCAGCCTTTGCCAAACAGGTTTGCCAGGATATCCCTGATCACTCCCTGCGGACGATTCGCGGCCTCGGTTGCAAACGGCACTCTCTCTTCTCCTTATTTTTTCAAATAGGCAGCATAGGCATGCTGCAGGCCATCGGCCATCTTGACGCCCGGGCTCCAACCAAGTCTTTTGATCCGGGTGACATCAAGCACCTTGCGCGGTGTGCCGTTCGGCTTGGTTGTATCCCAAATAATCTCTCCGTGATACCCGACAACCTCGGCAACGATAGCGGCCATCTCCCTGATCGTCAAATCCTCGCCAGTACCGACATTGATCAAAGGGGGCCCAGAGCCAAGGGAAGAGGAGTGAAGATTAAGGACTAAGTTGTAAACATCTTCAGGAAGCTGCATCAAAAACAGACAGGCTTTTGCCATATCATTGATGTACATGAATTCCCTGTAGGAACTACCGTCACCCCAAAGTATTACTTGTCTGCCCCCCTCCTTCAAAGTTGCCATGATATCCTCCGGTATGGGCCCACGCCGACAAGCATCCTGCTCAATACTCTGCCAGTCGCCGTGCATGGCAAGTTTTGCCAGATGAAACTTGCGGATAAGGGCTGGAATGACATGGCTATCATTAAGATCATAGTGATCACCGGAGCCATACAAGTTAGTCGGCATCACAGCAAGAAACCTTGTTCTATATTGTCGGTTATAACTCCAGCATTGTTCAATTCCGGCAATCTTAGCCAGCGCATACGGCCGGTTAGTGGGTTCAAGAGGCCCGGTAAGTAAATATTCTTCCTTAATAGGCTGCGGACAACTCCGCGGATAAATGCAGGATGAGCCGAGAAACAAGAGGCGTTTAACCCCGGCAAGATAGGCAGCGTGAATGACATTGGCCTGAATTATCAGGTTGTCATAGATAAAATCAGCCGGGTATGTGTTATTGGCCATAATTCCACCGACCTTGGCTGCGGCCAGGATGACATAATCTGGTTGTTTATTTTCAAA
This sequence comes from Deltaproteobacteria bacterium RIFOXYD12_FULL_50_9, assembly GCA_001799225.1. GTDB lineage: Bacteria > Desulfobacterota > Desulfobulbia > Desulfobulbales > CALZHT01 > XYD12-FULL-50-9. The sequence continues at coordinate 29,488 of MGTA01000257.1, read as the reverse complement.
AAAAGCCTGGGTCTCTGCCTGATTGGCAAGGTTAAGTTCAGCATGGGTGCTGAGGATTATGCTCTGCGGATTATGGCCTGCGGCCAGAAACTCCCGAAGGATGGCCGAGCCTACCAGTCCACGGTGCCCGGCGATGTAAACAGTTGCATTCTTATCCATAATATCGTTACTCGTGGTAGTCCATTGCCTTATAGCCATGTAGCGTGATCAATGCATCACGTTTGGCGCTTATAAAATCTTCTCTCACCATTTCTTCGACCATTTCCTTAAAGGTTATCTTCGGTACCCAACCAAGCTTTTCCCTGGCTTTTGTTGGGTCTCCGAGCAAAGTTTCCACCTCGGTCGGCCGGAAATAGCGAGGATCGACAGCCACAAGGCATTTGCCGGCAGTATCATAGGCCTTTTCGGCAAGGCCCTGCCCTTCCCAACGCAGGCTCATCCCCAATTCAGCGGCCGCGGCATCGACGAAATCCCTGACACTGTACTGTTCTCCTGTGGCGATCACAAAGTCCTCCGGCGTTTCCTGCTGCAGCATAAGCCATTGCATTTCAACGTAGTCTTTGGCATGGCCCCAATCCCGCTTCGCATCAAGATTGCCGAGATAGAGACAATCCTGTAATCCCAGCTTGATCCGGGCCAGGGCCCTGGTCACTTTGCGGGTGACAAATGTTTCACCCCTGACCGGCGACTCATGGTTGAACAGGATGCCGTTACAGGCATAGATCCCGTAGGCCTCCCGATAGTTAACGGTAATCCAGTAGGCATACAATTTGGCGACCGCATAAGGCGAACGGGGATAAAATGGGGTTGTCTCCCGTTGCGGGACCTCTTGCACCTTGCCGAACAATTCTGAGGTCGAGGCCTGATAGAACCGGGTTTTCTTTTCAAGCCCGAGGATCCGGATGGCATCGAGAAGACGCAACACCCCAAGTGCATCAGAATTGGCTGTATATTCGGGTTCCTCGAACGAAACCGCCACATGGCTCTGGGCTGCCAGGTTGTATATCTCGTCCGGTTGAACCTGCTGAACAATGCTGATCAGGCTACTTGAATCCGTCATATCGCCGTGATGGAGAAAGAGACGCCGGTCCTTCTCGTGCGGGTCTTGATAGAGGTGATCAATCCGGTCAGTATTAAATAGAGAGGTCCGCCTTTTGATACCGTGCACTTCATAGCCTTTAGCCAGGAGAAACTCGGCCAGATAAGCCCCATCCTGGCCGGTAATCCCGGTGATCAATGCTCTTTTCTTCATGCCCTACTCCAATTTCAACCTATTAAAATCACTACCCTTACACCACTACATCCCCTTCCGACAAGACAAACGTCCTCGGTTTAAATGCCAAGTCTAGCGCAGCCTCCTTGTGATCAAACACCAGATCCCGGTTCATACGCTCGGCCATCGAGGCCGTAACATGCCGATAGCGTGGCAAAAATTGCGGCAGCACTAAAGCCATCCGGAAGACGAACAACGGAATGGACACCAGGCGTGGACTTCGACCCATTGCTCTGAAAACGCGCGCCACCATTGTGCAATAATTCAGCGTTTCACCTCCTGAGACGTTATAGGCCCGATTCGCCGCCGCCGGCTCTTGCAAAGCAGACAGACAGACTGTAGCCACGTCCTGAGCATGGATGGGTTGCCGGAGACCACTAGCTCTTCCGCACAATGGGAAAAAGCCAAAACGCCGTATAAAGCGAGCGATCTCGGCAATATTTTTATCCCGTCCCAAGCCATAGATCAGGGTCGGGCGCAGGATCACCCACTCTACGCCATGGGATTCCCCCCATGTCTGTAGCAGCATTTCAGCCTCGGCCAGGCGCCGGGCCACAGCCTGCTCTTCCGGATCGGAAGAGGTATCTTTCGTAAACCGGCTGGTTGATGAGAGCACTACCAAGCGCCGGATTTTAAGCATAGCAAATAAATCGAGGTAATCTGACAAAACCCAGAGAGGCGCGAGACAAATGCAATGGCTTATCGACTCTCCTCCCTGATAATTCTCTGGTTTTAAACTCTCTTTGTCTAGACGCTGCCACTCAATGCTGCCATCCTTCCTGTCGATCTTGCGTCTGGATAAGGCCATTACCCGCCATCCGTCACGGACAAGCAGCGGCAACAGACACTCGCCGACCAGGCTTGTGGCCCCCAAGACGGCAACCCGCTTTTCATGCATGGCTGACACCCACCTTTCGTCCAACATGGCGCGTACCATAATAAGCGGCAATCGCTCCGAAACGGAGCCAAACGCCCAGGGCTACCAGCCACATCAAACCACCCGGATACTGGTGTCTATAAAATTTACGGTAAAACCGCATCATCCCTTTATGCTTATGCCACTCGACAAATACCGGCCTACTTTTCCCGCAAACACTCAAGGCATGAGTGATTCGAGCCGAGGGGACAAACAGAATCTTCCACCCATGTTGTCGAAAACGCATACACCAGTCCAAATCTTCACAATGAAGAAAATAGCCCTCGTCCCACTCTCCGACATCCTGCATCGCCTCACGTCTGACCATCATACAGGCGCCAGAAATCGCCTCCACCTCAATGGCGTGATCTGGCAACGGTTGTTTATGCAGGTAAAAATCAAAGAACAGGCGCGGCCAACGATCCGAAAAACGGGCCAGCCCAAAGACGCGCACAAAAGAACGCCAAGGGGTAGGTATTGCCCGACGACCGCCTGCTTGTTCGGTCCCATCCAAATTAGCAAGAAAACCGCCCACCATACCCACACCTGTATTTATCGCCATCGCGTCCAACAATTCAGCCAAGGCTCCCGGCTGAAACGAGCAGTCTGGATTTAGGAACAACAAAAACTGGGCAGAAGCAACATGCACCCCTCTATTACATGCCGCAGCGAAACCAACATTGCTTGGATTTTTAATTATCTGTACGCCAGGCAGTCCCAGCAAAGCCTCCAAACTGCCATCCGTCGATGCGTTATCAACCACGATAATTTCAATTGCCAGTGGGCAATTCAGCAACGAATCGACACAGCTACGTAACATTGTACCTGCGTTATAATTTACAATAACTGTTGAAATGACGGGATTCATATGTCTTTTCTGCCAAATTTTGTCGTAACTATCCGTTTATCTAACAATCGCCAAATCTCACCGATCGAAGCAACCCGACTCTTTTGAATACGTTGCCGCTTGCGCCACATTTTCGGCAAATCCAACAAGGCATCACGCTTGGCTCGCCCAATCACCCCACCCCGCCCCTGCAATGCGAACCAGATGATGCTAGCCAGATTGAGCAAACCATGCAGAGGCAACAGTAGCAAGAACAAAATGCCCGGCATGTTTTTGATGAAAGTCCATACCAGATTGCGGTGTCCATAATACACCGCAAAATCGCTGTGCTGCCCACCTGTGGTGGCCGAACCGACATGACGAACCACTGCTTCCGGTACATACATGGCTTTATGTCCCGCCAGATGCAAACGAAAACCCAAGTCGACATCTTCAACGTAACAAAAATAATCCTCATCAAACCCACCGATATCGACCAAAGCCTGCCGCCGATACAAAGCTGCTGCTGCGCAGGGTGAGAATATCTCCTTCTCTATTAAATCGTTCGTTTGCTGAAGTTCCCCAAAGCGCGCACGCAACACCCGTCCACTTATCAGGTAGCTATCACCTATTCCATCCAAAATACCAGGAGTTTCATCACAAAGCTGGCGAGAGCCAAACGCCGCTACTTCAGAGTGAGCGGAAGCAGCCATGAGCAGAGATTCAAGCCAGTCCGGCTCTGGAAAAGCATCGGGGTTCAGCAGGGCAACAAACTCGGTTTCGCACTGAGCGAGTGCAACATTGTTACCACCAGCGAAACCATGATTGGCTGCCATTCTAAGCAAGGTGACATTAGAGAATCCCTCAGCACAGGCAGCGGAATTATCAGTACTCGCATTGTCTACCACAAACACGCGCAAAGGGAAAAAGGTTTGCCGTTCAAGATGTTGCAAACACTTAGCAAGGAGTGTTCCGCTATTCCAGTTCACGATTATGACAGTAACACTATGCATTTACGCTGATGTCCATAGACTCAGCAGCTCATCCACATAACTGCTCGTTGATTTCGGTTGTTGGGCATTTGTGCTGAGTTGTTCAGCAAGACCAGGTTCATTAATAAGTCTGGCAAGCTGCCTTGCTAAATCTTTCGGATTGCCTGCTTCAAATAGCAGGCCATTTACCTCGTCTCGAACGACCTCAGAAATACCGGGGAAATCAGAAGCGACCACCGGACAACGTGCCGCTTGAGCCGAATAAACTACTAACGGGGTGTTTTCGTACCAAAGGGACGGAACGACCAACACATCAAGGTCGGCCATAACCTCCGCAATTTTTGAATTATGGAAGACTCCGCAAAACTCAATAAAATTTTGCTGGGCCGCAAGTTGCTTCAATTTGCTTAAATATACGGGAAATTCTTCCGTCCTGCCATATATCTTCAAAATCGCTCGGCCACTCGGAAGAGATTTGAAGGCTTCGATAAGTATATGACACCCCTTATGCTGTGCGAGTGTGCCGATATATCCGACCCGGAATGGATGACTGGATGATCGGCGTGGGGCAATCTCAACATTCCTATTAACATCAATGCCATAGCTGGCCTGAATAATCAAGTGAGGTGAAATACCATACCGCACCAGCAGCTTACTCATAAAAGAGTTGGGAGCAACAATTTTATTTAATTGGTTTAGTCGTGCCACATTTATTGCTAAGCGAGAACAAAGCGCCTTTACCTCGACCTGATGCGGGTAGGACGGCATAAGATCCGCTTGAGTGAGCCGTGCCAAAAGGTCGGCTAACGTGGTTGGCAGGTATTTAGCAAGAATAGCAATCAGGCCATTTTGAGTGCTCTCGGCAAAGTGTTTCACACAATTTCCTGCATAAACACTTGGCCCTCGACACAAGCTACCATTGCTCAATACGAGCTGCACAGTGGGACAAATAGCCCAAAAGTCTGTAGGTGTCATAAAGGCTGGAATTTCAGCTCGTACGGCCAACTCGATCAAGCCGGTACCCAAGCGGTTCAAATGGAAAAAATGCACCACATCTGGCTTGAATTCTTCCAAAATTTGTTTGAAATGCTTGGCGGCCAGATGATTATCGAAACTGAGCTCAACCATCGAGCACTGCCCAGCCATCGGAGTGTAGGCGTGATAAAAGCGGTAAACAGAAATTCCTTCGTACTGATATTCGTCGAATCTTTCCTCATCCAACATTTTCTGTTCAGTCGGATGGGCAGTTAAGACACGTACCTCATGGCCGCGTTCGATTAGTTCTCGGGCAACCGAGTAAGTTAAAACTTCAGTCCCTGCTCTATAGTCTGGAAAAAATTGATGGGCAGTCAGCAGTATTTTCATCGGGTTCAATGCCTGCTCATCGCAAATAATCGTAGCGAAAAAAGCCCGTCAAACGTTGTTCCCTTTGGCATGATCTTTCAGTCTTTACCGTGAGGATTCTCTAGCCAACGTAAGGTGCGCGCCAAGCCCTCCTTAAAGGACACCTGTGGCGACCAGGCAAGATGCTTTTGAGCATGTACGATATCAAGAACATTAGCGGGAACATCAAAGACACGCCCCGGCAAATAGGTACGGGCGACAGGGCGATCCAACAGCCCTTCAATCTCGGCCAAAATGTCATTCAGGCTTTTACCATTTCCCGAGCCGATGTTGAACAACCGTTCTTTACCGCTATAAAACGCCGCCTTCACCAGCGCATCGGCTATATCAGTAATGTAAATGTAGTCTCGCACAACCGATCCATCCCCCCAAATTTCAATCGGCAGGTTATGGATAGCACGGTTCATAAAAACAGCCACCGCCCCCTGGGCCGCATTGACACGCTGTCGCTCACCAAAAGGATTGGCCAAACGTAATATACAATAATTCAACCCATGCAAGATTTTGTACAAATGCAAATATTTTTCAATGGTCAGTTTGCCGATACCATAAGAACAGACAGGGTTAGTCGGGTGTGTTTCGGAGATAGGGACAGACCTTGGAACACCATATACCGTCCCCCCGGAAGAAACAAATACTATTTTTTCAACGCCAGAATGCCTTGCCGCATTCAACAACCTTAGGGTAGCAATGACATTGCTCTCAACGTCATATATGGGGTCGTCGTTGGAGGACTTAGGCAAGGTGGTTGAAATGAGATGAAAGATTACATGACATCCCAAAACAGCTTGCTCGACATCCGCCGTCGAATAGAAATCGCCTGACATTAATTCTACTTGCTCATGTTCGGCAAATTTACGGTATAGAGGTCTGCCCAATCTATTAAACAGCCTGACGGTATGACCTGCCGATAGCAAAGCATCACACAAATGCGAGCCGATAAAGCCCGTTCCGCCCAAAATCAAAAAACGCTTCTGCATGAATATCCTGTTGAAAAATACGGGATTATTTTTTGGGGGATAACACTACGATATCCTGAAAATTGTGTATGCCGCCATGGTGATAATCAATGATGTCAAACCACCTTCCCCAATGCGCCCGCAAATAATCCTCGGGAACGAAGGTGATGCCATATTCATACTTTTCTACGGCCATTGTCTTGGTGCCAAATACGAAACCTTTGATGCGCTTGAACACAGAAAGATTTTCCGGCTCTGTTGTCAAGTGGCCATGTTGCAGTACAAAAGCATGACGATTTTCTTGAAAATCACGCTGCGCAGTTTGAAAACCTTGATCATCCATATCCAGCATGGCACGGATTGCTGGTTCACTCAAAGCTCGACTCAGGGCGCGTTGTCCATGTACCGTCAAAAATAATCTTCCATCTGGTTGACATACGCGATGCAATTCTGCCAGGAATTGATCCTGGCTATATTCTGTCAGATGCGTAAAAATCGAAATAGAAATAATTGCCTCAAATTCATTGTCGACATATGGGATAGGAGGGAGTTTGCTTGAAAGTTTTGCCTCCATGAACGGCAGATTATTGTTGACCCACTCAATGTGCCGTGCATCAATATCGCATCCCGCAATGTGGCCAGGATGGCCTTTGAACATCCGTGCCAACCGCCCGCAACCACAACCAAAATCCAAGATCGATTGATACTCCGATAAAGGTTTCTGCATAGCAACGGACAACGCGCGGTAAATCTCGGTGCCATGCGCGGCGAAATCTTTTTCGTTATGTAGGCCACCCACAATTGCCATCAATTCGACAGGAGGAAACGGGCTAACGAATTGCCTTAGAGATGGGTCATGAAAAATCTTATCCTGATTAAGTGCAAACCAATCTTCTAACTTTAACCTGCAACCCATTCCATAATCCATGATGCCATCGCTCCTTTCGCTAAGCTGGAAAAAAAAATTAACATAAAAATGCCATTAATTCATCATAACCCGGTGATATACTGACAACACGTCCTGAACCATCGCAAACGTTGTTCTGGGGTATTCCGTTGTTGTAGATAGATTGGCCGCCAGTCCGGAACTGTCAATAAATCTTTGCAAAATCTGCCGTAACGAGGCAGCACTGCCACGCCGAAAACTAAGGCCACTCACCCCTTCCTCGACAAACTCAGTCATTCCCTCAACATCAGAAACGACAACCGGGGTGTGTGTAGCCAGCCCATTCAATAGAACTAACGGGCAGTTTTCGTACCAACGCGAAGGGATAACCAGCACATCCAGCCCAGCAAGGACCTCTGCCATGCGCTCACTGGGAAAAGTGCCGTGGAAACGAATATCGAGCCCTGCGGCAGCCTGCCTCAACGCTGCCATGTAATGCACCGACTGGTCTTCCGGTCCGTAGATGTGGAGCTCGGCTTTGCCCTTCGGCAACGAGCTGAAGGCATCAATCAATATGTCAGTACCCTTGTGCGGGGCAATCTGTCCAATGAACCCGAACTGTATTTTACTGCCTGCCTGCCTTGCGGGCTTAGGTTCACGATTCACATCAACGCCAAAGCGAATGTCGAAAGCCGGTACCGCTAACCCATTTGCTTCATATGCTTTACGCAAAAACCGTGTAGGGGTAATTACGGCACGATAGTTTCGGTAACAATTAGCGAATACGTCAGGATATTGTTTAATGTCTTGAACCAGTCCGCCAAGTTCCCTCGAACGAATAACCGGCAGTCTCCCAATGCCGGTTAGCAATTCTGCGCACAATTTTGTGCCTGTATTCGTTGTAAGTACGCTGCGCATCCATGCGGGCCTGCTAGATATGTCTGCTTTAAGGTGACAAGCTAAACAATTTGTTCGTCGACGATTCGGCCCTGCACACAACGACCCATCTGCCGCTTCCAGCTTTTTATTATAACAAAACCCAAAAAAATCCGTCAGTGTGGCTACGGTTGGGATTTCTTGCTCTCGGGCCACTTCCAGCAAAACTGCGGTATGGTTAATCAGGTGAGTAACGTGCACAAGATCGGGTCTGAGTTTTGAAAGCACCTCACGTAATACGTCCCGCATGGGCTCCTGATAGTAAGTTTCCTTGATTCGACTATGCGGCACATAGTTTTTATCTATGCAGACAACCCTTATTCCCTGGTACACATACTCAGTCAACAGAGCTTGCTTTCGTGATTCTCCCTGAAAAATTGCTGACACTACCGTGACTTCATGCCCCACATTTTGTAAATGTTGAGCGAGTTGTAGAGTGTAGGTTTCAGTACCGTAAAAGTGTTCCGGAAAAAAGCAGTGCACAAAAAGTGCGATTTTCATTGTTTATTCCCAATTAATTCATGATACAACTTGGCGTAACTTCCTATCATGGTTTCCACTGAAAATAACCTGTGGGCGAGTTCGCGGTTTCGCTGACCAATCTGTAGGAGGCGTTGTCTATCGTCCAGCAAGCGAATGATGATTTCCGCAAGCGCATCACTATCACCGGGTGGTGCAAGAAGGCTATTGTCGCCAAGGATTTCAGCTAATGCGCCAACGTTATAGCCCGCCACGGGAATGCCCATACTCATGGCGAAAGGACTAACTTGGCCGAAACTCTCCTTCCAGACTGGGGCAACAAAGATGCTCATTTGCGCATAAAGTGCGGGTAATGTTTCGTAGGGCACGAAATCGGTAAAGTTAAAGGCGCTTTCAACTTTGTGCGCCTTGACCGCAGCCTTGTAAGGTTCTAGAAAACGGCCCCCTCCGACAATGATGACTTTCGTTTGCGGCCTCTTCTGGACTACTTTTATAAAAACATCAATCGCATTCTTTCTGAGCTTGTCGATATCCAGACGGTATACCATGCCGATGCAATCTTCTGGAATTGATTGAGATGGTTCACGGACAAACATCTGAAAATTACTGCCCGGATAGATCGTAAGACTTGATCCGATAATTTTTCCGAATGTATTCTTGACGTAATCACTCACATAAACGTAGCAGCTGACGCAAGCATCTTCATAAGGAGCGACCGGCGTGTTGATATTCTCCACCACCTTGCAACCAAATGCATGAATTGCGTCGATCATCTTGCCATACCAACGATTATCTTCCCAGTAGTGGATGTGAACCAGTTCAGGTTGAAATCGACTTAAATAGTCAATAAACTGTTGCGTCTGATGTCTATTAAATTCGTGGATCGGGATTCCAGAATAATTGGGAGGATCGGGGTTAAACTGTGTTACCACTTCTTGCTCATAGAGATGGCCAAGATGTTCGAACAAATCCAAAACCAGTCTTGACGAGCCGCCAGTCAAAAAGTTACCAATCACATGCACAACGCGCGGTCGCGCATCTTGGGGAACAGCTCTAATTTTTGCGTCATAGCATTCTGTTCCATATGTAGTGAGACCATGAAGTAGCACAGTAGCTTTCCATGAGGTCGTATTGTGTAACGCAGCAAAGATTTTTCCTAAAAGTCGCACAACAAAACGTAGAGGCCGGGTCAGTCGCCACGAACGTGAAGAATAAATCCCCTTGATTGTTGCATCCTGGTCGGCGATCTGCTGGTCATGCTCGGCGATCTGTTGGTCACGCTCGGCGATCTGCTGGTTACGCTCGGCGATCAGGATTTCCTGCTCAACCGAATAAACATCAAAATCTGCGGTCAATCTGATGAAATCCCGATCTGAAAAAGAGTACAATTTTTTTATTTTTTCGCGACTCGTTTCATTATTAATCAACTCGAGCAACCAGGTCAGGCCCAATTGCCAAGCACTTCTCTGCTTGCATTCATATAAGCAGGCCATGGCCAATAAAAACTTATTATCAAAACCTTCCGGGTTTCTAAAATGTTCGAGATCCGGAAATATTGCGACAATATCTTCAAAGTTGGTAATCGAAAGATAGTTCTCCCGCAACACATTCCATTCGTTGTTAGTCCTGATTACTGTATCAATTCTTTGGCCACTGGCGTTTGACTTGTCCGAAAATTTCCGGTGTTTAGTCAATTTCTCTTGAATAACATGAATCGGATACTTTATTAAAACCCTGCTCCACATTTCGGCATCAGCTGTCTGGGCAAGTCCGTAGCGGAACACACCCACATTTTGATAACACTGCTTCCTGATCAGAACGCTAGGGTGATTCAGATGATTTTCTTGATAAAAAAGCTGATTTAGCCACTGCCATCGGGTCATTTTTTCCTGATTAAACCAATCTCCTGGCAACTTAAGGCCGTGTTCATCGATGATTTGCACCCAGGTAAAGACTGCCCCAATTTCGGGGTTTGCATCCAGAAAGGCAACTTGCTTTTCCAGCTTATCGAGTTCCCATGCATCATCTGAATGGTGAACAGCGACATATTCACCGGAAACGAGTATTAATGCTCGATTAAGATTACCGCCCATCAAACGTTGCTGATTACGAAATGCTTTGATCCGAGCATCATCATACCCTTGAATAACGGCCCAAGAGTTATCATCTGATGCGTCATCCCAAATGATCAGTTCAAAATCGGTAACGGTTTGATTCAGGACACTATCAATCGCTTCGCAAATAAATTTTTCATGATTATATGATGTCAGGACTACGGAAACTTTTGGCATCTGAACCTCTTCATAATACAATTATTAACTAATCTGCGACGCGTTATTTTCACTTATCACGACACAATTACGAATTGCCTCTGCCACAATTAAAGGAGCGTTCCACATCAACACATCGATAATTGAGAGATTTGCTTCAAATTGGTAAGAGGCAGTATCATACACAAACTCCTTCGCTTGAATAAAATGCAGGGAAATTCCACGTCGCGCAAACTCTGCCGGATCAAATATTTCCCGACCGCCGACCGGATTAACATAACTTGTTGCGCCCAGCAGGCTGCATATTTCGGGTGCCCAGTCACCGGGTCGTAATTTTACAGGCAATGGCAAATTCAACTCAGAGCAAATTCGATACGTAAATGGTATTTCCAAATATCGACATACAGTACTCAGGCCGCACACATTTAAATGTACCAGCGAATCATCCGTGGCTGCGTCAAAGACATCTTGGACTAATGCATTGACCGCCTCAAAGTAAGGTGCCTTTTTCTTATAGTGACTCAATTTACCGACTATACTCGCCTTCGTTTTGGAAAGATTTAACACCCTGGCTTCTGAGGTATTGATCGAAATCGACGAGTTTGACAAAGGCACTGTAACATATTGCCATCCTGAACTTGGGTGGAGAACACGGTTACGATTCATCCAGGTCTTTGGGGTGTACTGCGTAATATCAAAAACGATCCACTCATCCACAGCCGCAATCAGGGAGAAGTGTCCCAAATACGGGAAAAAGTAGGGCTGCATGATGCCGAGTTTTAAATTATTTTTCATACCGCGAACTGATTTCCGCCGAGGATTGATGCGCCTGGATGAGAATATTACAAATGCGCTCAACGCTTTGAGCTGTAACAAGGGCTCCAATTGGCAACTGAATACATGACGCACAAAGACTATCGGTGTTGAGTAAACGATCTTGGTAATACGATAGATCATTAACATACGGGATAGTACGATGCAAACCGGGGTAGAAATAACGCCGTGCAACCACGTTCTCTGCTTTAAGTATCTCAATAAGCAAATCCCTGGGGATTCCAAATTCCCGCTCGTCCACACTGCAAACGACGTATTGATAATTCGAAAAACTGACCCCCGTTGGCCTAACTAGATGTAGCCCTGGAATCGTATCTAGCTGTGTTTCGTAATATCGATACAGGGTCTCGTTGTTTTTTTGGTTTTCAGGAAAATCCTCAAGGCTCATGAGCGCGATTGCGGCCTGTGCTTCCGACATCCTTGCATTTGCTACCCTAACAATGCTGACCGGATTATCTGTACCGTAACTGGGCCGAATACTTCGCAGACGTTCTGCCAGGTTTTCATCATTCGTACAAATGCATCCTCCTTCGGTCGCGCTCAAGATTTTGGTCGCGTGAAAAGAAAACACCTCGGCGTCACCAAAATTTCCGATCGATACGCCATCAACAGTGCAACCGAAGGCATGAGCAGAATCGAAATATAGTTGAACACCATTGGCTGCAGCCAATTTAGAAAGTTCTTTCGGATTGCACGAGCCACCCCACAAATTCACACCCATGATCGCGCTTACGTCCTTATCGATCAATCCACTAATCTGGTCGAGGGCGATTTGATGGGTGGCTAAATTAATATCGCAGAAAACCGGTTTCAGGCCGGCCCAAGTCAAAGATTGCGCTGAAGCAATAAAGGTAAAAGCAGGGAGAATCACTTTCCCAGAAAGCCCCATGGCATCAGCCACCATCATCAGACCAATTGTTGCATTACTCACACAAATCGCGTGCTGAACGCCCAGGAATTGCTGGAGTTTCTCTTCTAATTTGTTGTGAAGCGGGCCATTGTTATTGTAGTACTGCCGCTCAAAGATGCCATGAAATGCTGCCTCATAGCGTTGCCAAGAGGGAAAGTAGAGTTGCCCGATGGGAAGTGGCTTATCAAAAGCGGGTTTTGCGCCGAAAAGAGCAAAGTTGGTCGTACTCATTTTATTCCACACCATTCTCACGCAAAAGATCACTGATCCGATTTGCGTTTCCTGATATTAATCCCAACATATCGACAATACCGGCTATGTCAGCGTTGCTGACGAGTTGCCCACAGGGCAGGTTCAAGAATCTTTCTGCGAGCCTGTCCGTCACAGGCAACTCTGCAGACGCATTGGCGAATGTCATGGGTTTATGGTGTAAAGGCGGGGAGTAATAAGCCCGCGCCAGAATATTTTCCGCATTCAATACAGCTAAGGTGTCAGCACGGCACAAAGGCCACGAATCAAGTAATTCAACTACGATATTTTTATAACCTGCCCGGTAACGCTCATCGAATTCAAGCAGCCGTATGCCAGGAATAGCGGGCAGCAAACGCCTGTAGATATAATAGCGCTGCCGATTATGCGCAACCTGTTCCTCAACGCCATCCAAGCTGGCAAGAGTCATGGCCGCATGCATCTCGTTGAGCTTGGCGTTCATCCCACCCGACACGACAATTTTGTCTATATCCTCAA
>MGTA01000257.1:12543-16034 GCA_001799225.1 Deltaproteobacteria bacterium RIFOXYD12_FULL_50_9 | reverse complement strand
AAATCCTCTCATCAAAGACAGCTGTCTCGCTAAGCCGGCTTCATTGGTGGTGATGTAGCCCCCACCGAATCCATTCATCAATTTGCATGCATGCAAAGAAAAACCTTCCGCATTTCCAAAGCTCCCGACTTTCCCAGAGGCGGTCGATTCATAAACAGATTCAACGGAATCAAATAGCAAAGGGATGTTCTTCTCTTTCGCTAACGCGACCAAACCATCTATATCGCAACAGTTCACAATGGGATGAACGGCAAGTATCAGGGCAGTATGCGCATTGACACAAGGCCTTACCGTAGCTGCACTCATAGCAAGGGTTGTTGGTTCCACTTCGCAAAAATGAGGCTTCAAATTCACCCACGCAACAATATCAGTCATACGGCGATAGGTCAATGAGGGCATCACTATCTCACTCTTGCCTTTGAGTGCAAGCGCGGAAATTGTGAGCGCTATTGCCCAAAAACCGCTGCAAAACGTGACACAGAACTCTGTTTGATGAAAATCTGCCAGTCGCTGCTCAAGAAGTTTTACGTTTGGGCCATTGTTGGTGTATTGATGCTGATCGAAAAACATTTTTGAATAACTTAGAAACTTCTTAAAATCAGGTCGCAACAAATTTGATGTCGATTTCGGAATGACAAATAGGCTCGAGCCCCCAAATATCGCCAATTCTTCGACACCGCTTTTTTTAGCCATGTTTAACTCCTTCTCTACCGACTGAGCATGGCATCATAGCGATAATAGGAAGCGTAAAACTCGTTCGGCATGAATGAAAATGTCACTTTCCATCCTGCTTCGCCAGCCAACCGAGCAAATTCACTCTTCGTGCGCCAAATACCTATCTGGGAATAACAATCGGCCAACTCCACAGCACTAGGCTGATTTGTCTTATAAAAATCCGCCGCTCGATCTTTATCCGGAAGATTACCGATGAACACGATCTGCACATTGCAAAATTTATCGAACAGAATACGAAGGACTCTTGCGGCATCAGCAGCAGGAAAATACTGGAAACTGCCATAGCAAAGCACTTTTGTGAATCTTTCTGGCTGGCGCTCTAGGCACACATACTCCACAGCACCTTGTTGCTTGAATTGGTAGCGCGGCAACGCTTCAAAATTTTTTCGAGCTACAGAGATGAGATGTTCTGACAAGTCTACACCCAAGTATTCAGCGCATGCATCAAAAAAAAGATGCGCCAACGCGCCATTACCACAGGCGATATCAAGCAGCGTATCATCGGGCTTCATTACTAGAGCTGATTGGATAGCATCTACGATCATTTTTATCTGATCATCTGAAACAGGTACACCATGTACTGTACGGCGGACCTGGCCCCAGAAATCATCTGGCGCGCGAGTTTTGGCATATGCATCATGATCGAATTTCAGATAGGATTTATTTTTGTTCGCCATATGTTTTATAAAAACTCCAATTTATTCGTTCCAACAAAGCGAGAGGCGTTTGTCCACTAAATACAGAACTCGCTCAAAAACAAGCTTCATTTACTTACCACATAAAGAATACTGGTTGGTTTAAGTCCAAGCGAACAAAAAACCTCTCTACCAAAATATTCTTCCCCAAACTCTTCGACCCGAAAACCATGACTCCGAACTTTTTTGACATAGTCGTCATGAGAATAGAGTCTGACATGATCATTTTGCCCAAACAACTTCCAGCGCTCGGATTCATCTTTCACGCTTGGATCTTCTATCGTCTTCTCCAAACCCACGACAATAGGTGCTACAAGAATGCCGCATCCACCCTGTTTGGTAATTCTGTAGAGTTCCCTAATAGCTTGGTCGTCACTTTCAACATGTTCAAGTACATGACTACAAATAAAAAAATTAAAACTTTCATCTTCAAATGGCATATCCATGATGTCCACTTTATAGTCGACATCATCAATTAGCAGATCAGCTGTCTTGTAATTGAACAGTGCTAGACATCTTAACTTGGCAGACAGGGCGGACTCAGGCGCAAAGTGAATTACACGCATGTCTTTCAAAAAAAAACCTTTTTCGATATGTTGATCAATCCAAAGGGCGTATAACCGTTCACGATCAGATGCGCCACAGTGGGAGCAGGAATAAGTTTCGAGTGAAATCATCTCCCCTTTGCCAAAGTGCTCGTAACCATGAAGTCGTGCTTTCTCGCGGTAAAAATCGGGCAGGGATAAAAACGAAACTGTTTTTTCCCCGCATACAGGACACCACAACTGCGAGAAACTATTTTTTCTCGCACCAAATATACTTTGAACCAATCTGGCTAACAATCTTTAATCTCCACTTCATTCTCAACAAAAGCTTTTGTCCATATACGGAAACCTTCCCGTCGAGATACTCTAAAAACAAGGGCATCGTCTATCACATCGAGAAATGTTGCTGTATGCCCGTGTACTATCGGCTTTGTAATCTGCAACTGGACACTGTAATTCCCTTCATGGAGAGGAAGACGGGTTCTGTATGTCACTACATATCTCCCTCCGCTTTTGACACTCAAAAGAGGCTGAGCTCCATCCACCAGGTTCAAACTTGCGCCAATGATGAGATTTCTCTTATCGTCCAAGATATAGTAGTTACAGGAAATTTCATTATCAGTTGCAGTCTCAAAGTAGACCCTTATAAAGACAGATTGGTTGAATCTGACAGCGTTTGTCGGATGTAACTCCTCATCAAGCAATTCTGCAAATGTGATTTTTGCGCCGCCATCTCCATACCGAAAATGGGCAACCTGCTTTTCAAACTCCTTGCTAATCTTAAATTCCTGCTTTTTCCTTTTTTTTTGACTTTCCAAGGAGGGCGTTGCTTCTGGCTGCATGCCTGCCAAGGGCTTTCTGGAAATGCCCTCAGAGTTCATTTCCTCGCGCATCGCTCGAGTATAGTGTTCTGCGACATCGCCAGCAGGACCGATTTCCTGAACCGTGCCACGTTCAAGATAAATTCCTTTAGAGCATAGACTTTTCAGAGCACCGATATCGTGACTGACAAACAATACCGTTGCCCCCCCTTCCTGAATCCGGGTGAGTGCGGTCATACATTTGGCTTGGAAACTCATATCACCTACTGACAATGCTTCATCGACAATCATGATCTCCGGCTTTGACATAATGTTTACTGCAAAGGCCAGCCGGACGAACATCCCGCTAGAGTAAGTTTTAACTGGTTGCTCGATATATTCGCCGATGTCGGCGAAGGCAGCGATATCATCAAACCGCTCATTCACTTCTTCCGTGTTTAGCCCCAGCACAGCACCATTCATATAAACGTTTTCACGCCCAGTAAACTCTGGGTTGAAGCCTGAACCTAACTCCAACAATGCTGCAATCCGACCGTTTGTTTCAACCGCACCGCTGGTGGGTGTAAGAGTACCGCAAATGATCTGCAGAAGTGTCGATTTTCCCGACCCGTTGCGTCCTATGATGCCAATAGTTTCACCCTTTTTCACCTCAAATGAGACATCCTTAAGCGCCCAGAATTCCTTATGGAAAGTAG
>MGTA01000257.1:11503-12533 GCA_001799225.1 Deltaproteobacteria bacterium RIFOXYD12_FULL_50_9 | reverse complement strand
GTAAGGAGTGGAAAAAACCCGCCGCAGCGGCGAAAGCGCCTTGTATAATTTTGGCACGACAAATTGCTTGAGCCTATCACGCGGGGTGTCATAAATCTGATAGCATTTGCTGAGATTGTTGACGCGGATGGCGATGCCGGCCTCTTTCTGAGGAGTGGGGAGTGGGGAGTAAGGAGCGGGGTTAGAGGACATCAGCAAACCCTTTTCTGGTTTTTTGGAACCAGGCGTAACCTGCCCACGCGACTACAGTGGCAATGATGGTGTAAATACCCAATCCCGCCCAATTTGGCAAACGTCCCAAGATCAACACTGCTCTTGCTTGCTCGATAATAAAGGTAAGCGGGTTGGCCATGATGAACGGCCGAAACCTCGCTGGCACAGCGGAGACCGGGTAAAAGACCGGGGAAAGGAACATCAACACCGTGGTAATGATGCCGATGGTTTGCCCGACATCACGCAGGAATACGCCTAAGGAAGCCAGTATCCAGGCAAGCCCCATGTTGAGAATAATCATTGGAAGCAGCACGAATGGGATAAAAAACAACGTCCAATTCAAGTAGCCATTAAAGAGTGCAAAGGCGACCAACAGCACTCCAAGACTGATGAGGCTGTGGAACAACGCGGCACCCATAGCAATAACTGGCAGTATTTCAATCGGAAACACCACCTTCTTGACGTAATTAACGTTGGAAACAATCAATCCGGGGGCGCGGTTTAGTACCTCGCTAAACAGACTAAGCACAATCATGCCGACAAAAAGCAGTACGGCAAATTGTGTTTTGTTGTCATCTCCACCAATCCCACCCCAACGAGATTTAAAAATCTCTGAAAAAACAAAGGTGTACACCACCAACATGAACACGGGGTTAAAAAAGGACCAGGCCAGGCCCATGACAGAACCTTTATAGCGACCCAACACTTCGCGCTTGGTCATTTGCACGATGAGTTGACGATTGCGCCAGAGGCTTTTGCCCAATGCCACGAGAGACGTGGGCTGGGCGGCGTGGGGGTTTACGTGTGCTGTGAAGTT
>MGTA01000257.1:7981-11457 GCA_001799225.1 Deltaproteobacteria bacterium RIFOXYD12_FULL_50_9 | reverse complement strand
TATCCGAAAGGACCAGAAAGCCATGCGCAAAGCCTTCGGGTATCCAGAACATCCGTTTGTTGGCGGCGGAAAGTTCCATGGCGACGTACTGCCCAAAGGTAGATGAGCTGCGCCGTATATCCACGGCTACGTCAAAAACCGATCCTTGCACCACGCGCACCAGTTTACCTTGGGGTTGTTGGATTTGGTAATGCAGGCCACGCAGCACGTTTTTGGCCGAACGGCTGTGATTGTCTTGCACGAAGTCCACGTCACGCCCGGTGAACTCGGCAAATTTGCGGCGGTTAAAACTCTCTAAAAAAAAGCCGCGTTCATCGCCAAATACCTTGGGTTCGATAAGGAGGAGGTCGGGAATGATGGTGGAGATAACTTTCATTTGAATTTCACTGCAGAGCTGCGTTCTAACTTCCAGCCGAGTTGAGTATTGTTACCAAAAAGTAGGATTTTCATGTGCTTTGCCCTGTGTAGTTCTTTTCCACCCACTCACGGTAAGCACCCGACTGGACATTAATTTTCATAACTATTTAAAACTGCTGTTCCGTCAGCTCACCGCATTTTCCACTTCTGAGCAGATCTGCTGCAGCACAGTTTCCTCAAGATAGGGATGCATGGGCAAAGAAAAAATCCGCCCAGCCAAATCTTCGCACACTGGCAGATTGCCCTGCGAATACCCGAGTCCAGCATAGGCATTTTGCAGGTGCAGGGGCTTCGGATAGTAAATCATGGTTGGAATTCCTACCGCATCAAGTCGTGCTCGAATGCTGTCACGAACCAAGCAATCTTTGGCAAGCACCGAAAATTGAGCCCACGCTGAAACCGAACCAAGGGGAACAATAGGAGGAAGAGTAAGCGTTGCAATCTGGCTCAAGCGTTGACGGTATGATGCCGCCACAATCTGCCGAGCGGCAAGTTCCTCGTCAAAAATATCTAGCTTTAGCAGAAGGATGGCCGCCTGTATGGTATCCATGCGGGCGTTCAAACCAATACGGATATTTTCATACTTATCTGTCCCCTGACCATGGACACGAATTGAAACAAATCGCGCCTTAAGCTCAGCGTCATCAGTAAAGACAGCCCCACCGTCACCATAACAACCTAGAGGTTTTGCCGGAAAGAAGGAAGTTGCACCACAAAGACCATGCGAACAGGTCCTCTTGCCGGCATATACACCACCAAAAGACTGGGCTGCGTCTTGAATGACGGCTAATCCTTTAGAAGCAGCCAAAGCATTAATCTGCTGATAGTCTGCGGGCAAACCAAAAAGATCAACAGGGATTATAGCCCTCGGACGAAGCGGACCGGTCGCCTTGGGCAGGGGATAAATAGATGGATCGTTACACTCAACCGCAGTCACTGCGAGGGCAAGCTTCACAGGGTCAATATTGAAAGTAACCGGATCCACATCGACAAATATCGGAGTGGCTCCGCAAAGTGAAATAACCTCGGCTGTTGCCATAAAAGTAAAAGGTGTAGTGAATACTGCATCTCCTGGCCCGATACCAAGAGCCATGAGCGGCATCAGCAGGGCGTCAGTACCTGAAGAACAAGAAACACAATACTTAGACCCCACGTAAGCGGCCAGGCGCTCCTCAAGTTCGCTAATCTCAGGCCCCATGATAAATCGACCATGCTCTAACACGGCTTCGATACAGTGTTTCACTGCCGGGGCAATACGCTGATATTGTGTCTTAAGATCGATAAATTGAATTGTCATTACAACCAACCTATACCGTACAGCAACATGAACCATTTATAGGTCTGCTGCATAACTAATTTGAATTTTATATGTCTTAACCTTTTGACATGCTTTTATATCACCATCATGTCCAATTGTCATGTTTAATAGTTACGAAATATCTTTCGGTAGGTGTAAAAAATCGGCTTAAAAAGAGACAGCAATCTAAGATTGAAGCAAGAATACGTCATAAAAATCAAAACATTTTTTCTGCTGTGCAAAATTGAGGAATAAGAGAGATTCTAGGCTCTTTCAATCTAAGAACTTGTCTCACAAATTTTAACATGTTAAATTTATAGTGGCGATCACAATACAGTTGTGATGGTTATAGTGGTTTTGGTCGACCAAGCACAGGATTGACCAGACAAATTTATACCGCAATACTGTAAAAATTATTTAAGGATCATCACCTATGAATACCGTCATCGCCAAACTATTTTTTAGCCGTTGGTCGGCCTTTGCCCATGATATGCTTTGCATCCCAATCGCCCTTTTTTTGGCTTATTGGTTGCGTTTTAATCTTGAAGATGTTCCTCAGGAAATGCTGGAAGCAGAAAAGATACTGCTCATAATCGCTTTGCCGATTCAGGCTGGACTGTACTGGCTTTTCGGCTTCTACCGTGGCTTTTGGCGGTTCGCTTCGCTCCCCGATCTGGTGCGGATCATTCAATCCGTCAGCCTCGGCACTGTGCTCAGCGCCTTGATCGTCGTGGTCTTCTGGCGGCAGCCCAACATTCCGCGCTCGATTTTTATTCTCTATCCAATCCTTTTGATTATCTCTTTATCAGGATCTCGTTTTTTGTATCGTTTCATGAAAGATCGCCACCTCTATCTGGCTCAAAAAACCGGCAAGCGGGCCTTGATCGTCGGGGCCGGCCGGGCCGGAGATTCTTTGGTCCGCGACATGCTCGCCTCAGAGCTTTACCAGCCATTGGGTTTTCTGGATGATGATTATAAAAAACATGGCAGGGAGATTCGCGGTGTGCGGGTTCTGGGCGCCTGCAAAGAACTGGCAAAGCTGACCAAAAAGCTGGACATAGAGACAGTGCTCCTGGCTATCCCATCGGCACGGCGTGGTTTTGCTGTTGGTTTTATCAATGATTGCGCCGAACTGGGCTTGGAGTGCAAAACCCTGCCCTCCCTGCTTGAACTTACCGGCCAGCAGATACAGACCAAACACCTGCGTAATATCACCTTAGAAGATCTCCTGGGCCGCGATCCTGTCCAGTTGGATGATGTCGCCATTGCCGATTACTTGACGGGCAAAAGCATCCTGGTGACCGGGGGCGGTGGTTCTATCGGCTCAGAACTGTGTCGACAGATTGCCATGGCCCAGCCCAAGCGATTGATCATCTTTGATCAGGGCGAGTTTAATCTCTACACCATTGAGATGGAGTTAAGAAATAAATTTCCCGATCTTGATCTGATAGCGACCCTCGGTGATGTCAAAATCGAGAAGCAGGTAGACTGGGCTTTTAAAGAGTTCGGACCGGAGGTGGTGTTTCACGCGGCAGCTTATAAACATGTCCCGATGGTCGAGAAGAACCAGATCGAAGGGGTGTGCAACAATGTGCTTGGCACCCAGGTGGTGGCTGATGCCGCCGATCGTTTCCGGGTAAAACGTTTTGTCCTGGTCTCAACCGACAAGGCGGTGAACCCGGCTAATGTCATGGGGGTCAGCAAGCGGATTGCCGAGTTGTACTGCCAGAATCTGGCCCAACGCTCGAAGACCAAATTCATC
>MGTA01000257.1:3268-7963 GCA_001799225.1 Deltaproteobacteria bacterium RIFOXYD12_FULL_50_9 | reverse complement strand
GTCCTGGGCTCAGCCGGTTCGGTAGTACCCCTTTTCGAGCAGCAGATCAAGGCAGGCGGACCGGTCACCGTGACCCATAAGGATATCACCCGCTACTTCATGACCATTCCGGAAGCGGTTGGGCTGATTCTGCAAGCCGGGGCCATGGGCAGCGGTGGTGAGATATACGTCCTGGAGATGGGTGCGCCGATCTTGATTCGCGACCTGGCTGAACAGATGATCAGCTTGTCAGGTTTTCGAGTCGGAGTTGATATCAAGATCAAATATACCGGCTTGAGGCCCGGAGAAAAACTCTATGAAGAGGTTTTTCACAGCAATGAAGGAGTAGTCGGCACCAGTCACCCGAAGATCCAGCTGGCTCAGGCTCGTTTAGTCGATTGGGATTGGTTGAACCGTGAACTGGATGGCCTGATGGCAGCAGCGCTCAGTCACGATCTGCCGCAGATCATGTCCCACTTGAAATCGATTGTTCCGGAATACAGCGGCGGAACATTGTTGGAAGCAAACTTCTCCGATC
Source organism: Deltaproteobacteria bacterium RIFOXYD12_FULL_50_9 (assembly GCA_001799225.1). GTDB lineage: Bacteria > Desulfobacterota > Desulfobulbia > Desulfobulbales > CALZHT01 > XYD12-FULL-50-9. The sequence goes on along the minus strand of MGTA01000257.1, from coordinate 7,446 downwards.
AAACCCCGAAACCCAAACGGCTCGTTTTAGTTAACCAACTCAATTCGTAACTACTCAGGTTGTTTAGTCTGTAGGTGTTTAGGTAAATAGGTAAAGCTAGATTACTACAGACAAAGCGCCCTAACTACTTAAATTTTTTTCAATATACCATCGGATTAATAATGGCAACGATTCTGATTGTTGATGATGAACTGAGCATGAGGGAATTCCTGAAGATTTTCCTTGAGAAGCAAGGGCATCTCACCTTCACGGCCAACGACGGCGTCAGCGCCTTCCGGCTCTTCGAGCAGGAAAAGATCGATCTGGTCATTACTGATATCCGGATGCCGCGCGAAGGGGGCCTTTCGCTGCTGGCCCGGATCAAAGACGTCAACAGCAGTGTGCCGGTTATCATGATAACTGCCTTTGCCTCACCCCAGGACGCTGTGTTAGCAATGAAGAATGGTGCCTACGATTACATCACCAAACCGTTTAAAGTTGAAGAGGTTAAGGGGATTATCAAGGCAGCGCTCAAAATCGATAAGACCAGTTTACCACCTCCTGCCAGCGATACCGGACCGTTTCAAGGGATTATCGGCAACAGCCCTGAAATACTAAAAATTTTCGACATTATCCAGCGTATTGCCCCTACCCATGCCAATGTTCTCATCCATGGGGAGTCCGGAACCGGCAAGGAACTGGTGGCCCGGGCCATCCACAATCTCAGTAAAGAGGCGCAAAACCCCTTTGTCCCGATAATCTGCAGCGCTATTCCTGAAAGCCTTTTCGAGAGCGAATTGTTTGGTCATGTGAAAGGAGCGTTTACCGGGGCGATCTCAAGCAAAACCGGCTTGCTGGAACTTGCCAACAACGGCAGCGCCTTTCTTGATGAGATCGGCGAACTATCTCCAATGATTCAGACTAAACTTCTCCGCGTCCTGCAAGAACGTGAGTTTAAGCCTGTTGGCCAGAATGAGACCGTCAAGATTAATGTGCGGATCATTTCGGCAACCAATAAGGATCTGGAACAGGAGGTGATGGAAAACCGCTTCAGAGAAGACCTGTTCTACAGGCTGGCCGTTGTCCCGATCCGGGTACCTCCCTTGCGTGAACGAAAGGGCGATGTCCCTCTACTGGTTGATTATTTCCTGAATAAATATTCTGAAAAATTCGAAAAAAATGTCAGAGGGCTCTCTTCCTACGCCTTGGAAGTTTTGATGAATTATGATTTCCCCGGCAATATTCGCGAGCTGGAGAATATCATCGAACGCGGGGTTGCCCTTGAAAACTCCAATATAATTCTACCGGAAAGCCTTACCCTCTCGACGCATCGCCGCAAGGAGAGTATGTCGAACAATCTCCCTGTCCCCCCTGAGGAGATGCTGGAGTACCCGGAAGAGATCTACACCAGCGGTCTTGATACGGTTATGGCCCGGATTGAGAAGCAATTTATTGAACAGGCTTTGAAAGATGCCGATTACTCCAAAATCAAAGCCGCTGAAAGACTTAAAATCAGTTTTCGCTCGCTTCGTTACAAGGTCCAAAAATATAATATCAACTACTGATCCTGTGTAACTCAGGCAGCGCACAGGAGACGTCATGTTCAGAACCACAGCAGATTCAGAAGAAACCATTGGTTATGCCGGCGTTACCCTCCTGAAACGCCAACTTCAATGGCAACTCTTTCTCCGGGTAGTAGTACTCTCTCTGCTCCTGGGAATCAGCGCCCTGCTGCAGATCAAACATCAGAACCTCTTTATCCCGCCGTTGCCCTATGTTGCCTATTTCATTGCCGGGGTCTATCTTTTCACCATAATCTCATCATTCTTCCTGAAGGCGATCAATAACTACCAGATATTTGCCTATATCCAGCTGCTGATCGATGCGGCATTAACCACCTGCCTGGTCTTTTTCACCGGCGGCAGCCAGTCCATCTTTACAATCATCTTCTTCTTTCCAATCATTTGCGGCTCCTTCATGCTGTACCGCAGCGGCGGGCTGCTGCTCGCCGCAGTCAGCACGATTGGTTATGGCGCTGTTCTGCTGATTGAATTTTATCGCATTTTCCAGGGATTTACATACCTGATGTGGGGAAGTTCGTTATTTAACATCTTTATTGTCCTGCACTATTTTGCTATCCATGGATTTACCTTTTTCCTGGTGGCCGTCCTCAGCATCTTACTCTCTGAGCGCCTGCGCAAAACCGAAACCGCCCTTTCGCAGACCACCCTGGATTATGACCGGCTCAACCTGCTCTACAAGCAGATATTCAACGATATATCAGCCGGGATCATCACAGTGAATAACCGGGGTCTGATTACCTCCGTCAATCATGCGGCCGAAGAGATTACCGGCTTTAAAGCCTATGAACTCCTGCATAACAATATACAGTACCACCTTCCCGATTTACTCCCGGTCAAGAGTGATGCAGTCCGGCCGACGGTTTGGATTACCCGCAAGGACAACGAAAAAATCCCAATCGGATATTCATGGGCCAGACTTAACATGCCAAACGAAGAGGGAGAGTTCAGGGTCTTTACTTTCCAGGATCTCAGCCGGATAAAAAAGATGGAAGATCAGATCCGCCAGGCTGAGAAAATGGCGGCAATCGGTGAAATGGCCGCGGGCGTGGCGCATGAGTTTCGCAATCCCCTGGCCGCAATCTCCGGCGCGGCTCAGATGCTTACCCAGGAGATCGACAACAGGCCGACCTGTCAGGGATTAATGAATATCATCAACAGGGAGTGCGACAGGATGGAAAGAACCATCAGTGATTTCCTGCGGTTCGCCAGACCTCTTTCACCCAAAAAAGATTGGTTCTCACTGACAGAACTCTCCGGCGAATCACTGTTTACTCTAAAACACACCCCGGCCTATCATGAGCGCTGCAAAATCGTCATTGATATTCCGGCAGACCTCAGTTGCTGGGGAGATCGACAACAGATCAACCAGGTATTAGTGAACATCCTGAGCAATGCCTGTAACGCCCTGTCCGAGCAAGGAGGCAAAATATTGGTTGCCGCCCGGGAGAGAAAAGAAAAAGATAGTGAAAACATCCTGATCACCGTATCTGACAATGGTCCGGGCATTTCGGAGAACATCCTCTTAAAGATATTCGAGCCCTTCTTTACGACCAGAGAGAACGGAAATGGCCTTGGTTTAGCCGTTGTGCAACAGATCATCGAAAGCCATGGCGGCACAATTACAGCCGGCAATCAAACACCGAACGGAGCAATCTTTAGAATCATGCTCCCTTTGCCCTGAGACGCTTAGCTTTTTGCTGCTCTCAGGTAGACTTCCCGCAACTTATCGCAGATATGATCCGGCACCAGGCCACTGACATCACCACCGTAGCGCGCCGCATCCTTGATAATGCTTGAACTGATGTAGATCCAACGAAAACCGGTCATCAGAAAAACCGTCTCGATCTCCCTTTCGAGCCGACGATTCATCAAGGCCAGCTGGAACTCATAATCAAAATCAGACACGGCCCGCAACCCGCGGATAATCGCTTTAGCACCCTTCATGTAGGCGTAATCGACAATCAGACCGGATACTGAATCAACAACGATCCTCTTTTCATCCTCCGGGAAACAGGCCTGAATCATCTCCAGACGCTCTTCCAGGGTGAACAAGGGTTTTTTCGCCACATTGACCGCAACAGCAATGATTACCCGGTCAAAGAGAGAGAGGCCCCGATTGATAATATCGAGATGCCCCATAGTTATAGGATCAAAGGTACCGGGATAGACGGCAATTCGCTCAGCGGTCTTGGGGGCCACAAATGGTTCATATTTGGTAGTCATCGAGACGCAAGCTCCTTTCTCTCATAAAACCAGAATCCCGTATCACCATAATGACGTTTATCATTAAGGGAGAGAGACCCGACCGTATCCGGTAGTGTCTCCTTGGCACTCTCCTCAGCAATCACCAGGGCATTGTCTTTGGACAGCCGGACACCTGCGGCAATCTCATGCAGACAGTCCAATGCAAGCCCTTGTCCGTATGGCGGATCAAGGAATACCAGAGAGAAGCCCTGGGCAGGTGCCAGCTTGTCTAAAAAAGAGAGGCCTTTCGTCAGATCCCGTTTGACAACCAGAGATCGGTCGGAAAAGCCACATTGTTCAACATTGTTATGAATCAGGGTAAGCGCGCCGACCTGGTTATCGACAAAGAGGACTGAGAGAGCACCACGGCTC
>MGTA01000257.1:0-3222 GCA_001799225.1 Deltaproteobacteria bacterium RIFOXYD12_FULL_50_9 | reverse complement strand
TGCCGATAATACTGAATAACGCTTCCCGCGCCCGATCAGCCGTGGGCCGGATCACCGGATTGTGCTTACCGCTGCCCGGGGTAAGCAGCCTTCGCCCCCGTAATGTCCCGGCGATAATCCGCAATTACAGGTATTCCTTAATCAAAACCTCGGCAATCTGCACGGCATTCAAGGCCGCACCTTTCAGGATATTATCGGCAACGACCCACAGATTAATCCCATTGGCAATCGACTCATCTTCACGGATCCGGCCGACCAGGGTCTCGAATTTACCGGCGCAATCAAGGGCAAGCGGGTATTGTTGCCGGGAAGGGTCGTCGACCAGTTTTACGCCCGGGGCATTGGCCAGCAGCGCCTTAACCTCGGCGGCACTAATCTTTTTCTTTGTCTCGATATTGACTGATTCAGAGTGGCCATAGATCACCGGCACCCTGACAGCGGTGGCGGTCACGCCGATTGTCGGATCCTCAAAGATCTTCCTGGTCTCATTGACCATCTTCATCTCTTCCTTGGTATAGCCGTTGTCCAGGAAGGAATCGATTTGCGGCAGACAATTAAAGGCGATCTGATATGGATAGACCTTATTCTTTATCGGATTACCGGCGGCATAATCTTGAACCTGGTTCTTGAGTTCCTCAATGGCCTTGGCGCCGGTGCCCGAGACGGCCTGATAGGTTGAAACCACAATCCGCTTAATCCCCACCTTATCAAGAATGGGCTTCAAGGCCACGAGCATCTGAATGGTCGAGCAATTAGGATTGGCAATAATCCCCCGCTTTTTGTACTGGGCAATAGCATGCGGATTGACTTCAGGAACGACCAACGGAATATCAACATCCATTCGAAAGGCGCTGGAATTATCAACCACCACGGCGCCGGCCGCAGCCGCAGCCGGTGCAAATTCTAGCGAGCGCGCAGCGCCGGCTGAAAACAGAGCGACATCAACCCCGGTAAAAGAGTCTTTGGTCAACTCCTGAACAGCTATCTCCTTACCGCGAAATAGAAGTTTCTTGCCGACAGAGCGCTCCGAGGCAAGGAGGCGCAACTCCTTGATCGGAAAATCGCGTCGTTCCAGGACATTAAGCATAGCTCCACCAACTGCGCCGGTAGCACCTACAACAGCAACAACAAACTTTCTGGCTGAAGTACTCATGAATTTAAATCCTCAATATGTCATAATTTATTGTAGGGGCGCGGTCCTCGCGCCCAGATTTTTTTTGGGCAGGAAGACCCTGCCCCTACGAAACATTTGTAATTAATGTCATCATATTGAAAATATGAATAGTGTCTTTTTTATCAAAGCGCTGCGACCACCAAATCACCGACCTCAGTGGTTGAATACCCCATCTTGCCGGCGGACAAACTCTTAATCTTTGTACTGACTACCTGGCGAATCGCTTTTTCGATGGCCTGGGCAGCAGCAGCCTCACCCAGATAATCCATCATCATCTGCGCAGCACCAATGGCGGCCAATGGGTTGATCACATTCTTCCCCGTATACTTGGGCGCTGAACCACCAATCGGCTCAAACATGCTGACCCCGCTAGGGTTGATATTAGCGCCGGCGGCGATTCCCATACCACCCTGAATCATGGCCCCCAGATCGGTAATAATATCGCCGAACATGTTATCCGTGACGATCACGTCAAACCATTCCGGATTCTTTACCATCCACATGCAGGTGGCATCAACATGGGCATAGTCGGTTTGAATATCCGGGTACTCCTTGGCTACCTCATAGAAGGTCCGCTCCCAAAGATCAAAGGCAAAGGTAAGAACATTGGTTTTGCCGCACAGAGTCACCTTTTTTCGCTTATTGCGTTTTCGGGTATACTCAAAGGCATAACGGATACAACGCTCAACCCCTTTACGGGTATTGATCGATTCCTGAATAGCTACCTCATCGGGTGTCCCTTTTTTCAAAACTCCGCCGGCACCGGCATAGAGGCCTTCAGTATTCTCCCTGACCACGACAAAATCGATCTCTGCCGGTCCTTTGTTGCGCAAAGGTGTCTCAACATTCTCATACAGAATAACCGGCCGGAGATTCACATACTGATCGAGAGCGAAGCGCAGATAGAGCAGGATCCCTTTCTCCAGAATACCGGGTTTGACATCCGGATGGCCAATCGCCCCCAAAAAGATAGCATCATGTTTAGAGAGTTCACTTACTGCATTGGCCGGCAGCACCTCACCGGTCCGTTTATAGCGTTCGCCTCCGTAATCAAAATCGGTAAAATCAAGTTGAAAGCCAAACTTTGCCGAGGCTGCGCGTAACACCTTTACTCCTTCGGCAACGACCTCCGGCCCGGTACCATCACCGGGCATAACCGCTATTTTATAAGTTTTTCCCATGAACTGTTCCTTCTAACTAGTTATATTAGTTTCTATTTTCGTATTTTCTTTCTGGAAGAATACCAGGCGGTTCAAGCCATTAAGATAGGCCTTTGCAGCTGCTGTAATAATGTCCGGATCGGCGCCCTGTCCAACCACCACTTTGCCGTTATCCTCTATCCGGACCATGACTTCTCCCTGGGCATCAGTGCCGCCGGTAATCGAATTCACCGAAAAATAGAGAAGTTTACTCTTGGTTCTTGTCAATTCGGCAATCACCCTGAAACTTGCATCTATGGGACCTACCCCGATTGCCGCGCCAGACATCTCTATTTCGTCGACCAGCAAATGAACCGCAGCGGTGGGCAGTGTCTTGCTGCCGCTCATGGCGCCAAGAGAGAGCAACTTATAGACTTCGGGAATCCGCAGCACTTCGTCCATGAGAATCGATTCCAGGTCCTCGTCAAACATCTCTTTTTTAAGATCGGCAAGTTCTTTAAAACGTGCAAAAACCCGATTCAACTGTTCATCATTCAAGCTATATCCCATAGCTACAATCCGATCCTTCAAGGCATGCCGACCGGAGTGTTTTCCCAGAACAATATTGTCCTGGATAATACCGATATCACGAGGATTCATAATCTCATAGGTGGTGCGCTCTTTCAGCACCCCATCCTGATGAATACCGGACTCATGAACAAAGGCATTGGCTCCGACAATGGCCTTGTTGGGCTGGACACTCATGCCGGTAATCGAACTCACCATACGACTGGTTGGATAGATATGTTCGGTTACAATCTCCGTCCTGACCGGCATAAGATCCGAACGCGTCCGCACCGCCATAACCAGTTCTTCCATGGCAGTATTCCCGGCCCGCTCACCAATGCC
>MGTA01000256.1:19442-20687 GCA_001799225.1 Deltaproteobacteria bacterium RIFOXYD12_FULL_50_9 | reverse complement strand
GCAGCATCAAGACCGGTGGCCAGCTGGTCGTGCAGTAGACCGATGATCCCCCTGGCGGTTCATTCTCATTATTCGTTGATGCAGGGCACTGCCCCGGTGCTGGAGCTCTGCCGTCATGCCCGGCAGCAAGGCTATAGGCAGCTCGCTTTGACTGACATTGACAACCTTTACGGACTCTGGCCGTTTCTGGCCGCCTGCGAGGCAGAGGGCCTGGTGCCGATCATCGGTGCGGCACTCACCGCGCCGTCAGGAACGGTGGGGAGGAGAACCGGGGGGGAATCAAACCAGCTGCCCAGCGCCTATCTTTTGGTCGAAAACGAGGAGGGTTATCGCAACCTCTGCCGGATACTGACCGCCCGCCACTGTGCTGCCGCTTTTTCGCTTACCGAAACCGTGCCGCGTCATGCGGCCGGGCTCAGTCTCCTGACCACTGACCAGGATCTGCTGCTTAATTGGCATGAGCAGGGGCTGACAATAGCGGCCGCGCTGCCGCACGGACCCACCCAGGCCAATGGCGAGCTGCGCAAGCTGGCCAGTCGCCTGGCTAGACCGGCTATGGCTGTGCCGGCCTCTTTTTTTACGTTGCCGGCCGATTTCGCTTTGCATCGGCTGCTCTGCGCCATCCGGGGTAATACCACCCTCTCTTGTCTGACGTCGGCTGATACCGTCTCAACCAAGGCCTGGCTGGCCGGGCCGGCAGAGTACAGAAAGCGTTTTGCCGTCTGGCCGGAAACGCTTGCCGCCACCGCGGCTATTGCCGAACGCTGTCTTTTTCGCCGCCCCGTATTCGGTACGGTCATGCCGCCCCATGCCGGCGGCACCCCGCTTGAGTCTGACCAAGAGCTCCGAAAAAAGGCCTATCTCGGAGCCCGGTACCGTTACGGCGATGATCTGAGTGAGGCGGTCGTCGAGCGGTTGGAGCATGAGCTTACGATCATCAGTCATATGGGCTTCTCCTCTTACTTTCTGGTGGTCCGCGATATCGTGCCGGCCGTCTCCCGCACTTGCGGCCGCGGCTCCGGGGCCGCCTCCCTGGTTGCCTACTGCCTGGGGCTCACCAATGTCTGCCCGGTCAAACACAACCTCTACTTTGAACGCTTCCTCAACCCCGGTCGCCAGGACCCGCCGGATCTTGACATCGACTTTGCCTGGGACGAACGGGATGATGTCCTCAATCAGGTCATGGAGCGTTTTGGCGATCGGGCCGCCATGGTCAGCAGTCACATTCTCTTTCAGCCCCGCATG
>MGTA01000256.1:15182-19434 GCA_001799225.1 Deltaproteobacteria bacterium RIFOXYD12_FULL_50_9 | reverse complement strand
TGAGGTGGCCAAGGTTTACGGTCTTGCCGACGCCGAAATCGGTCGGGTTACCAAACGGCTGCCCTGGCTCTGGCATGGTGACGCCGATGAAGATGAGGGGCTGCTTAACGAGCTGCAAAAGATTCCCAACCTCAAGGATCTTGACTTCCCAAGGCCATGGCCGGAGATTATTGGCCAGGCCGAGCGATTGATCGGCACGCCTCGTTATCTTTCGGTTCATCCCGGTGGCGTGGTGATCACCCCGCGGCCTGTAGGCGAATACGTACCGGTCGAGCGAGCCCCCAAGGGGGTGCCGATTATCCAGTGGGAGAAGGACTCGGCCGAGGATGCCGGTCTGGTCAAGATCGATCTGCTCGGCAACCGCAGCCTGGCCGTTATCCGTGATGCCATCGCCAATCTGCGCGCCAACGGTAGGCAGCTTGACGAGAACCTCTGGCAACCGGAGGATGATCCGGCAACCCAGAAAGTGGTTGCGGCCGGTCAAACCATGGGTTGCTTCTACATTGAGAGCCCGGCAATGCGCCTTTTGCAGCAAAAGGCCGGGCAGGGTGATTTCAGCCACCTGGTGATCCAGTCGAGCATCATCCGTCCGGCTGCCAATGAGTTTATCCGGGAGTATATCAGGAGGCTGCGTGGCGGTGCCTGGCAACCTATTCATCCGCTCCTGGCCGAGGCGCTTGAGGAGACTTATGGTATTATGGTTTTTCAGGAGGATGTCTCCCGGGTGGCCGTGGCCCTGGCCGGCTTTTCCCATGCCGACGCCGACGGCCTGCGCAAGATCCTCTCTAAAAAGGATCGAAAAAGACGGCTGCCGGATTTCTACAACCGTTTCAGCGAGGGCTGTGGCAAAAATGGCCTTACAGCCGGCCAGATAGAAGAGATCTGGCAGATGATGCTCAGCTTCTCCGGTTACTCCTTCTGCAAGCCCCACAGCGCCAGCTACGCCAAGGTCTCTTTTCAGGCGGCCTGGCTCAAGGTCCACTTTCCGGCTGAGTTCATGGCCGGGGTGATCAGTAATCAAGGCGGCTTTTATTCGACCTTTGCCTATGTCTCCGAGGCTCGGCGTCTTGGTCTTACCATCCTGCCCCCGGATGTGCAGGTCAGCGTTACTCATTGGACAGGCAAAGGCAAAGATCTGCGGGTCGGTCTGATGGCAATGCGCCAGGTCAGTCAGACCTGCCAGGAGATGATTGTTGCGGAGCGGCAGCATCGGTCGTTCAGTGGGCTCACCGACTTTCTGGAACGGGTCCGGCCTTCCGAGGAGGAGGCGTCCAGTCTGCTGCGGGCCGGGGCGCTCGACAGCCTCGCGCCCCAAAGCAACCGGGCTGAGCTCCGTTGGGAGCTGGCGTGCTGGCAGGTCAACCGGCCAGCCTCTGGGTCGGCCTTCTTGTTTCCCGTTGACGCGCTGTCTGATCCGGCAACTCCTCCCCCTAAATTCCCGCCGGAAAACCCACTTGCGCGTCGGCACAAGGAGTTCGAGACCCTGGGCTTTCTGGTTAATGCTCATCCCATGGAGCTTTTTGTCGACCTGCCGCGTCGGGCGGCAACGGTCAAAGTTGAGGGAATTGCCAGCCAGGTTGGTAAAAGAGTCCGCTTTGCCGGTTGGCTGATCACCGGCAAGACGGTTTCGACCAAGCAGGGCGAGGCCATGGAATTTTTGACCTTTGAGGATGAAACCGGCCTGATCGAGACCACCTTTTTTCCAAAGACCTATGCGCGTTACTGTCATCTCTTGACCACGGGCCGGCCATATCTGCTCTCCGGCCTGGTCGAAGAGGATTTTGGGGCTGTAACCGTGACAGTGGAGGCGGTGGCGTTGCTGTCGACGCGACAATACTGCTAATCATGAGATTTTCGAGGGGCAATTTTAGCTCTTTGATTTTTTTCGAGGGTATCAATAGCCATAATGCCCGGTTTTGCGCCGAAAATTGTCTTGGCTTCGCCCTCTATTATATTTACATCTGACAAAATTATTTTTGCCAGATGTGTTGACAAAATTATTTTTGTCAGATATTTTAACGAAAAAATAATTTGTCAACACGAACAAGGAGATAACTGTATGCCCATCAGAATAACAACCGGAAGCCCTGCTGAGGGTAGTGAAAAATATTTTCCTCGTCCGGCAATCACCGAAAAAATCTGGCGCAAAATCGGAAACGGCGAACACCTGCAACTCACCGCTCCACGGCGGGTGGGAAAAACATCCATCCTTAAACACCTGGTACAACAACCCAGGGAAGGATATCTGGTCAAATATATCATCGTCCAATCGGTTGACCAGGAAAACGAATTCTACAAACGCCTGTTTAACGAGCTGGTAGAGGATAAAAAAATATTCGGCCAATTGGAAGGATACTTCCGCCAGGCCTCAAAGGTCGTCAAGGATTACATTAACAGAATAAGTGCAATCGGCACCAATGAAGTCACCTTCGATAATTCCGCCTCCCTGGATTATGAATCCGAACTTAAACAGCTTATCCGAGCCATTGACGATGGGTGTGAAAAGATTATCCTGGAGGTGGATGAATTTCCCCATGCCGTGGAAAACATTCTGAAACTCGATGTCCGAGCCGGTATTCATTTTCTGCAGTCCACCCGTGAATTCCGGCAGGATGACCGGCTCAGCCGCAAGGTGCAGTTCATTTTTACCGGCTCCATCGGTCTTGGCAACATCGTCAAGAAAATAGGCCAGTCTAACTTGATTATGGATCTGGCGCCGGTCCCTGTTTCGCCTCTGTCGCCAGAAGAAGCCGAGTTTCTGATTAAAGAAATTGTGCAAGGCCTGAAAAAGTTTCACAACATCGACCTTCCCATTACCGAAACATGCATTGCCTACATCCTCGAAAAGATCGATTGGCTGATTCCTTATTATATCCAGATTATGATCGATGAACTCTGTGATATCTACGAAGAAGGTCTACCGATCAACAACCAGGCCGTGGATGAAGCTCTATTGCGGATTGTTAAAAACAAGTACAAACACGATAATTATTTCGAACATTGGAAGAGCCGTCTGAAAATCTCCTTCGACGATCTGGCGCAGTACAACCTGGCGCGAGAAGTCCTTAATCTCCTTGCTATGAACCAATCGATCGACAAGGCAGTTTTTCACGACCTCGGCATCAAACACGAGGTGGCAGAACCGCAATACGTCCAAGGTGTGTTGGAATACGACGGCTACATCAACGAACATGAAGGCCGGTTCTGTTTCAATTCCCCTATCCTTAAGGCATGGTGGTATAAAAATGTCGCAATCTAAGAAGATATCTCATGTCTATAATCCGGACAATCAGACCAGGCAGGAACTTCTGGACAATTTCGTGGTCCGTCAGTCCGTTTTTGAAAAATTGTTTCGTAACATCCAGGATTCCCGGATGGACACGGCGGAACAGCATTTCTTAATCCAGGGGCAACGGGGTACAGGCAAGACCACCCTGCTGCTCAAACTGGCTTATGAAATCGAAAGTGACCCGGAGCTTGCCGGATGGCTGATTCCGGTACGATTGAATGAGGAACAGTACAATATTTTCAGCCTCTGCCGGCTCTGGGAAAGCGTGGCTGAGCAACTGGAAGACCGGTCAGGTTTCGAGGATTTGCCTGACATCTTTGCAAAATCTTTCGAGGAAGAGGATTATCCGGAACACTGCTACAGGATTCTTGAGAAGCGACTGCAGCGGGAAAACCGAAAACTTGTCCTGTTGATCGACAACATCGTCGATGTTTTGAAAAAGATAGGGGAAAAGGAGTGCCGCCAACTTCGTGATATTCTGCACACCACTACTGAAATACGAATAATCGCCGCCTCGGCCAGAACCCTGGAGCACTCTTTCAGGTATGACAAGCCGTTCTTTGAATTTTTCAAGATCATCTACCTCGAAGGGCTCAGCAGCAAGGAAACCCAAGCTCTGCTCTTGAAACTGGCTGAAAATTACCAGTCACCTAGGGTGCGGGAGATCATTGAAAAACACCCGGGCCGGGTTGAGACCCTGCGCCGGCTGACCGGTGGCATTCCTCGGACGATTATTCTGCTTTTTGAGATTTTCGTGGATGACAGCGCCAATGTCTTCGAGGACCTGGAGTTGATTCTTGATCGAATCACTCCGCTCTATAAGCATCGGATGGACGATCTATCCGGTCAGCAGCAAGCGATCATGGACGCCATTGCCATGAATTGGGACGCCATCGCTACCGGCGACATCGCTAAAAAGGTCCGCATGGACTCCAAGGCGGTGGCCTCACAGTTGAAGATTCT
>MGTA01000256.1:5666-15167 GCA_001799225.1 Deltaproteobacteria bacterium RIFOXYD12_FULL_50_9 | reverse complement strand
CATCCACTCCATCCCGGCAGACCGAAAAAATAAGCTCTATCTGATTACCGAGAGGTTTTTCAATATTTGGTACCTGATGCGCTACGGTAGAAAAAAAAGCCGTGAACAGGTACGTTTTCTGGTTAGATTTCTGGAAGAATGGTGCAGCCCGGAGGAACTAGCTGAAAGGATTACCAAGCATATTTCCCTGGCTCGAGAGAGCGCCCTTTATTCCAAAGGGGCCTATTATATGTGCGAGGCCTTGGCTCAGTGCGCGCCGAGCAGCGACTTGCAGCACGAATTGATTCGGAATACCAGGGAATTCCTTGTTAAGGCCAGCCCGGAATTGGCGGAATCCTTGTCACCGTCCGACCGCGAGCTTGTCCTCCAGGCCTTTTCGTTGGCTGCCGAGAAAAATGACCTTGCCGGAGCCCTGCTCAAATTGGGGGAAATTCGCCGACAAAATGAGGAGCTGTGGAATACATACGGCGTTTTTTACTGGCGGTTTGCTAAAGACTTGGGAAAAGCAGAAGGTTATTTTTGCAAGGCAGTAGAAAAGGGAGATATGGAAGCCATGTTCAATCTGGCTAATCTATATCTGGTAGAGCGCAAGGATCTAGACAAGGCCGAGAAATACTACTATCTGGCAGCGGAAAATGGACATACTGGTGCCATGTTCAATCTGGCTAATCTATATTGGCTAGAGCGCAAGGATCTGGACAAGGCAGAAAAATACTACCTCAAGGCAGTGGAAAAGGGACATCCTGTTGCCATGTTCAATATGGCGAATCTATACAGGGAAGAACGCAAGGATTTGGAAATGGCCGAGAAATACTACCGTATGGCAGTGGAAAAGGGGAATGCTGCCGCCATGAACAACCTGGCGAGGCTATATTGGGAAGAACATAATGATCTGGAAACAGCAGAGAAATACTGCCGTATGGCAGTGGAAAAGGGAGATGCTGACGCTATGTTCAATCTGGCTAATTTGTGTCGGGAAGAACGTAATGATCAGGAAATGGCCGAGAAATACTATCGTATGGCAGCGGAAAATGGCCATGCGGCTGCCATGTATAACCTGGCAACTTTATACTGGAAAGAACGTAATGATCAGGAAATGGCCGAGAAATACTATCGTATGGCAGTGGGAAAAGGAGATGTGTCCGCTATATATAGTTTGGCCTGGTTTCTCTTTTCCAATAAAAAGGCAAAAAAAGACGCATTGCAGCTGGCAGTCAAAGCGTTCGATCTTTCCGGAAATGTACTTAACACTCATACACTAGCGGCCTGTTTGCTCTGGCATAATCGCTATGGCGAATCCCTCAAAGTGTTCCGACGATATCTGGAATTTGATCCGTTTGACCAGTTAGAAAGTGATATCACGTTTTATCTGGTTTTTCTCCTGGCCAAAAAGCAGCACCACCTTCTGCTTGAACTGTTCAAGGACGAACAATACCGGTTACGGGAGCGTTTTAAACCGATCTACTATGCACTCATGCACCGAATGAGGGAGGAGTATCCCAAGGAAATTAAAAAAATGGGTGAGGAATTGCGGCAGACCGTGGAGGAAATCCTGGCCGAATCGGACAAAATGGCACAGGATTATGTTTGAGCAATAAGAGAGAAGGTTAACACTGGATTTACTATCCAAAAGGTACCATTTTTTGTATTTTTCTTTTGAAAATAATGAGATGTTGTCCATTCATTCCTTGTTAAAAAAAGGATATGCATGGTAAGATATTTTTGGCGTTGGAAAAACTAATACTCCGTCATACTAAGCTGTTATAAGCCCTGCGAGCGCTGAATGCTATCAGACACCAACTCAAGTCGCGACAACCTGGGAGTCATAGGTTTGCTGCGAGGGATTGCCAGATTTGACAATTTTTCGGACCGGGATCTCAAGGCCTTTATATCTCTTTCCAAGTTGACAACTTATGAACCTGGGAGCACGATCATCCGGGAAGGCGAATACGATTGTTGGGTATTTTTCCTGATCAGCGGCATCCTTGAGATTGTCAAAGATAGCAAAGTGATTGCCACACTCCAGAGGAATGGCGACCTTTTTGGCGAGATGGGCGTTATCGAAGGTTCGTCGCGCTCGGCATCAATTATCGCTAAAACCGAATCAATTGTCCTTGGCGTTGACGCCTCGGTGATCGACAGAAGACTCAAGACAAATGATGTCTACTTCTGCTACACCATCTATAGATTATTTTCCGAGGTGCTGGCCGCCCGTTTGCGAAACACCACCACGGAAAACATGCAACTCCGGCAGGAGTTGGCGGCCTTGAAGGGAACAAAAGCTTAAATTCCGGGCCCTTGTCTGCAGGTCGTTTCTTAACATCGCGAAAGAACAATTTTTCATTTATATGTTTTTGCTCTTCTCAAGGCAAAGGTAACTACAAGTATTGCAATCCCATTTCTTCGAGCCGGTGGTCGGAAAAGCCAGGCTGTTGTCGTGCTTCAATGCCGGTCTGCCCACTTGACTACACGCGCAATACGTGATACACGTAAAATACGTGGAATGTTTTTTGATAAAGCCAATGACCTGGCAGGAGATTGACATGAAACAAAACATTACCATTTCCATCGACAAGGAGTTGATCCAAAAAGCTCGTGTTTTTGCGGCCAAAAAATCCATCTCCATCAGCCGACTGCTGAGTGAGGAGCTTTCCGGTATCATCACTCGCAATGAAAATTATGAACGCGCCCGGATAAAGGCGTTGGCCGAGCTGAAAGTGGGCTTCCACCTCGGCGGCCGGCCGGCGGTCAGGGAAGAACTCCATGAGCGGTGATACCTTCGTTGATACGAATATCCTGATCTATGCCTATGACGCGGATGCGGGCGATAAAAACGTTAAAGCATTGTCGGCAATTCACAGCTTATGGGATTCAATGCAAGGCATGGTGAGCACACAGGTTCTACAGGAATTTTATGTAAACGCCACCCGCAAGATTGCCCAGCCCCTTCCCCTTGCGATTGTCAGAGGGATTATTGAGAACTATCTAGTCTGGCAAGTTCAGCTTATTTATCCCGCCACCATATTGCGAGCATCGGAATTTCAGGAAAGGCATCAACTCTCGTATTGGGATGCCATGATTGTTGCAGCCGCATTTGAAGGAAACGCCAAAACGCTGTTTACCGAAGACCTCAATCATGGCCAGATTATTGAGGGAATTCAAGTAGTCAATCCGCTGCTCATTTGACACGCTGGAATGGGTCCTTGATCAGGAGGTATGAGGGGTCAATCCGTTGAGGATGAAACCGGCCTGATTGAGGCCACCTTCTTTCCGAAGAGCTATGCGCGCTACTCTCATCTGTTGACCACGGGGCCGGTCCTATCTGCTCTCTGGCCTGGTCGAAGAGGACTACGGGGCCGTGACCGTGGAAACGGTGGCATTGCTGCCAATGCGGCAATGTTGCTAGCTACTTGATTTTCGAGCGGTTATTTTTGTTTTTTTACTTTTTGTGAGTATATTAGATAACGAGTATATTAGATAATATGTTAAGATAGAAAATATACGGTCCCATTTATTTGATGGGGACCAGAAAGACGATCTCTTATCCAATCTTTTATCCTGTCCTGACTGTCGTCTAGAGTGCGGGGTGTGCTAGGATCTCATTTATGACTAGGTTTAGTTTGCACATCAATATATTCTTGCTGTTGCTCCTTCTTATAGTCCCACAGATATTTCCTGATTCTTCTTGGGCCGAGGACGGTCGGTCTATAGCTGGAAGCCGGCTGGACCAAGCCGGGAAAGACAATAAGGCCAATGCCGACGTGGCGATATTTACATTGAGAGATGAGTTGTCCCTGTTCTTTGACGAAAAAGACCTCCTCGTTACAGCTACAAAGCATCCCCAGACCATTCAGGAAGCGCCTGCCATAGCAACGATCATTACCGATGAGCAGATTAGGAAAATGGGGGCAAGGGACCTTATGGATGTTTTGCGGATTGTTCCAGGATTTAACGTGACCAAGGGATATTATGGCAAGGAGGAGATAGAGGTTCGAGGCATTAAGACCCCTGATTCAGAGAAGGTTAAGCTCCTGATCGACGGCCACTCTGTAAATGACAATTATAGCGGCGGCGCCGTCTGGGGATTCGACAGTCTTACCGTTGATAATATCAAGAAGATCGAGATTATTCGTGGCCCGGGATCGGCCCTTTATGGAAGCAATGCCTTTTCCGCCGTCATCAATGTCATTACAAAGACCGGAAGCGATATGGATGGAGTGGTCTTATCCGGGGGAGGAGGGAGCTTCAGAACCGGCAAGGTCAATTTGCAAGCCGGGAAGAAAGTCAACGACTTTGATGTAGCATTTGCCTTTGATTACTTTGATACAGATGGCCAACATTTGGATGTGGAGAGGGATGTTGTCGGGAGATCAGGCAAGACCGACGACAATGAAAAGAAGATGGATGCGCAGCTGAGAATGGCTTATGGAGATTTTTCTCTAAACACAAAATATGTAAAAAGAGAGAAAGGAATGTATGTAAATGTATCCTATGCGATGCCTGATTTCAGTAAGTCGGAAATAGAACAATATTTCGTCGATCTGTCTTATAAACATGCCTTTGAAGATAAAGTAAAGGTAACGGCAAAGGTTTATTTCGATTCCCTGAAATGGGACACACTCTTCGAACTTTACCCGAAAGATACCATAATCCCGGCCAGTAATTTTCCGGATGACATGATTGCCGGTCCAGGCATCAAGGAGAGAGATTGGGGTGCAGAGGTGCAGTTCGATTACAATATATCTAAAGCTAATTGCCTTACCCTGGGGGTGCTTGCTGAAAAGAAGGACCAGTACGCAGTTTTATACCACGCCAATTTCAATCCGTCCAACGGCAACTATTTGGGTTCAGTCCAGGATGTCAGTTCCATGGGGAACTGGAATATAACTAAGGTCAGGGATATCTGGGCTGCATACATCCAGGACCTATGGGATATTTCGAAAAGTTTAAGTCTTACGGCGGGTGTCAGGTATGACCACTATTCCGACTTCGGAGGCGCTACAGATCCGCGAGCCGCCTTGGTCTGGAACTTCTCAAAGGGGTGGGATCTGAAATTCCTTTATGGAGAGGCATTCCTCGCTCCATCCTTTGAGAAGTTATACAACACGGCTAACCCGGTGGTGACCGGCAAGAGTACGCTTCACCCGGAAAAGATGAGGACTTATGAAGTCAGCCTGGGATACTTGGAGAAGTCTCATCTTGCCGGCAGGCTCAGCTTTTTCCATAATAATTTTGACAACAAGATCCAATTAGTGCCTCAGTCATCCGGCGCAATGATGTATGACAACACCGGCGGCGCCGTAGTGTATGGATTTGAGGCGGAGATGAAACGGGAGTTCGACAACAATACGTATTTATACGCAAATTATTCATATCAGGAAGCTGAGGATAAGGATACGGGTAAAAGACTCCCGGATGTTCCGAATCATCGGGGAAACATAGGTGTAAACTTCCCTTTGACCAGATATTTAAACGTAAATTCGAACATGTTCATGAGTGGAGAGAGGCATAGGGCTGATAGTGATTCTAGAAATGCTTTACCGGCCTATGCATTAGTTGATCTTACACTGATTGCCAAAGACTTTTTTCCAAACTTTGAGGTCAGGGGTACAGTTCACAACCTGTTTGACAAACGATATGCGGATCCTGCGCCTCCAAATACTGTAGAAAATGACTTTCCCCGAGAAGGGCTCAGCCTGATGTTTGAAGCGCTTTACAAGTTTTAACCTCCTGTTTGGTTATAACCTAGGCAATGGATTTTCGGCGCAAAATCTATGGCTTATGCGGCAATTTTTTCTGGAATATATCGATAAAACAAATCTCCAACCGCTGGTTAGAGAAATTAGCTGGTCCAAAAAATATTGATGACATAGCCGTTATGAACCCTGACTATTTCGAAACTTTTTGTACTGTTCTTTGGGGCAAACACGGTTATCCAAATGTATATCGGACTCCTCGTGTCGGAGATGGTGGTATTGATATCGTGGCGATCAAAGACATGAACGGCGTTTTGATACAATGTAAGAGTTCTTCCTGTATTGATCAGGAATTGGGCTGGGATGCGGTTAAGGAGGTAGTTGGAGGCACAGCTGCTTATGCTGCCCAACATCCGGGCATTTCATTCAGAAAGATCGCGGTGACCAATCAAAGGTTCAACGGCACGGCTCGGCTCGGCATCAGGCTATGCTTAACCATGTGGAGCTTGCCGACCAAGAAGTTTTGAAAAAAATGCTTATCGAGAAACCAATCACAAGAGGTGAGGTGGAGGCGCTTTATATGAACATGCAACAGTTTGATTGACTTAAAAAATGTCGGCCACTATATATCCTGCAACTTCCAAATGAACACCGGGACAGAAACACGGTAAA
The DNA here is from genome assembly GCA_001799225.1 of Deltaproteobacteria bacterium RIFOXYD12_FULL_50_9. Lineage (GTDB taxonomy): Bacteria > Desulfobacterota > Desulfobulbia > Desulfobulbales > CALZHT01 > XYD12-FULL-50-9. The sequence goes on along the minus strand of MGTA01000256.1, from coordinate 8,799 downwards.
TGGGGTTGAATAAATGGGGCCTTTGGAAATGGTAAAGGATGGGGCTGATTTAAAAACAACTAAAAACAAGTTTCCTGAGAATCGACGCTGCCAAGGAACATCGCCTTCTCGAAATTATGGTAGAAATACAAGAGTTGCTGGAACCCGAGACCGGTTTGGGTGATAATGAAGGCGAATGTAATGAAAAATCCAATGGCGATTTGCCAATAGTCTGAATTTAGGAGATAACCCTATGAAAATCAAAGTCATTGTGCACGAGGCAGAAGAGGGCGGATTTTGGGCCGAGGCGCCGGCGATCCCCGGCTGCGCCACCCAAGGAGACACCTTCGAGGAACTGCTCGCAAACCTGTACGAGGCTGTGGAAGGCTGCCTCTCCGTGGATGTCGAGCTTCCCCGTGACCCTGCGGATAAGGCCAGGGTGCTGGAGATCGCCGTATGAGCAGCGTCTCGGGAAGAGATCTCGCCCGGGTGTTGGAAAAACATGGCTGGCAGCTCAAACGCATTCACGGCAGCCATCACATCTACGGCAAGGAGGGCAGTATCGTGCGCCTTTCCGTCCCTGTCCATGCCAACCGTCCGCTCAAGCGTGGCCTGATGCTTCATCTCCTCAAACAGGCGGGTCTGTTGGAGAAGGATTTATGAGAGGGGGGCGGGTGTGAAAACGCTGTGAACGGAAGGCTGAAATCAATACATTGGTGTCGATGACAAGCTTCACTGTCCGGTCCTGTATGCCTCTACTTCAGCAGTGATTTCATCATCGCTTATCTCCCGTGCCGAGGGAAAAGACTGAGTCTCCTGAAGGAGTATGCGTAATTCGGTCATCCGATCAACGCATTCTTCTTCAGCCAGGAGAACAACTTCAACCCTTTGGCCAGGTTTAAAAGGAAGCCCACTTAGGACAAGACTGTTGGGATCCTTGATGGTAACATGTTTTCGGCAGGCAATCATGTCGAATTCCTCATCTAATAGTCTACATTTGAATTGTTTCACTTATTTACCGACAAGTTAAAGATATTGTAGGTCGTTTTTTGACATCGCGAAAGAACAATTTTTCATTTAGATGTTTCTGCCTGCACTCTGTCTTACCATTAAACCGTGCTGTGTAGAGGCAGTTTGATGGTAAAGACACTCTTGCCCTCTTCGGATACGATATCAAGCCGGCCATGGTTGTTCTGGATGAAGCGGGATATGATGTTGAGACCCCGGCCCTGGACCATGCCGCTCTTGACCAGGGCAATTTGCTCCTGGCCGATCTCGCCGGAATTGGTGATCTCCAGGCAGGCCATCTCCCCGGCGCGGAAGCAGCATAGTTCAATAAAGCCGCCTGTGCGTGGAATGGCCTTGGTGGCGTTGTTCAAAAGATTGTCAATGACCCGCTCCAGCCCGAAGCGCGGGCAGAGGACAATCAGGTCAGGTTCGATTACTACCGGTTGCAGCAGGATATTGGTGTACTTGGCCTCTTCGATGGCATACCGATTGAGCTCAAAGCGTTCTCTGGCAAGTTGTCCCAGATCGATCTCCTCCTCCCGGCCCTCGCCGGTCATGGTCAGGGCCAGATCCTGCAACCGGGCCGTCTCCCTGGCTACCACATCCATATAATAGATGAGCTTGGCGTGCCAAGGGTTCAGGTCTTCGCTGTCCAGAAGTTTGCGGGCGCGGGCTGCTAAGCCGGCCACCGCTATTGCCGGATTCTTGAAGTCGTGGAGCATGTCGCCCAGGAACTCAAGGCGCACAGCCTTCATGATCTCCTTGCCGAAAAAGGTCAAGAGTTCAATCTCGTCCTCGGTAAAGTATTGCTTTTGCTGGGTGGCGAAGAAGCAGAGGATGTGCCGGGTGACGGCCGCGGCCCTGAGCGGCACAAAGAGGATCGAGTGGATCTCCTGCATTTGGGCAAAGCTCCTGAGCCCAGGGCTGATCAACTCGCTCTGGAATGGGTCTTTGATCAGGAGGTATGAGGGGTCAATCCGTTCATTCGGCATGTCAGCGTACTCTTTTGAACCGTGGATCGTCGCCCAGAAGTAGTCATGGTGCTCCAGGGTGAAGAGATGACCTGGTTCATAATAGGAGTGCTCAGGCGGATAAGCGGCCTCCTGCTGGATGCTCTTCTGATCCTCTGACAGGGTGAAAAGCGAGCAGCTGTGCAGCTTGATGAGTTCATCGAGTTCCGGGATGATCAGGTTGAAGAAATCCTTGAGCTTCACCCCCTCCCGATGGCTGAGTTTGACGAAGATCTTGTCGGAGATCGCCTCCTTCTTATCGTTTAGTGCCTTCATGTCCAGGATCCTCTTCTTGGCCATGACATAACTTACCCTTCTGGCCAGCATCTCGGCCCTGATGATCTCAAGCCGGCTGAACTGGCGGTCGTCCTCCAGGTAGTAGATCTGCAGGGATCCCAGGATATCGTCAGTCGAGCCGACAAAGCTCGGCATTCGGAGCGGCACCGCCAGCAAAGAGTTAAAACCTTTTTGCGCTACGATCTGCTTCTGCCGATAGAGCGGGTCTTTCATGATGCTTTTGACTACGACGCTCTTCATCCCCTCAACGACCCGGCCGGCAATCGACTTTTTGACCGGGATGGCGGTGGCGCGTTCGCTGTCCTCCAGGCCGTAGGCGCCGAAGGTCAGCATCTTGAAGGACTTGGGGTCAAAGAGACGGATGGAGGCGGCCTGGGCCTTGAGGTCATGGACGATCATCCGGGCCGCCAGTTCGAGGATCTCCCGGCGGTCAATGGTGGGGGAGATAGTCAGGATCTCCTCCGACTCCCGGATGACTCCGGCCAGGAATTCAAAAAGGTATTCATCCTCAATGAGGTGAATTAACGCGTCTTTTTTTTGAGAGGAGAGGGGAAGATCTCTGAAAAAAGGAGTTTCCGCGAAATATGCTCTGAGTTTTTTTGGCATAGGAAATCATCCGCAGTTCGAATTGAAATTGCAAGCTGAAAATCTTCACTCGTTTTTTGATATATGGTGCATGAGGTGCCGAACCAGAGCAAGTTTTTCACCGAACTGCACACCCTCCTCAAACCGGCCGGTCAGGTTATGATGGTCGAACCGCCAATTCATGTCTCGAAAAAGGCGTTTAACGAAACCGTGAAAATCGCCCAGGCGGCCGGATTTATTGAGGTTGAAAGACC
>MGTA01000256.1:0-5642 GCA_001799225.1 Deltaproteobacteria bacterium RIFOXYD12_FULL_50_9 | reverse complement strand
GAATTTGGAGAAAACAGCCTTGTGTTTTCTCCTTTTATGGACATAATGTACCCGTGTTTGTTTTGCTTCCATGTCGCGCGCGGAAGAGTGTTAACTATTTTCTACCTTCCCGCATCAGTAACGTCTGAATAATGACGACGATCATGACCACCACCTCCTCCTCCGTGGCGCCATCCTCCTGGCGGTCTTATAATACAAGCCGACAGCAGGGAAATTAAGATAAGTGCTGAAATCAATGTTATTTTCATAGGGTCTCCTTAAATGAGAAGAGTGATGCCACCAAATTTCGGTATTGCCGGCGTCGGTTAATGCATGGATTTTTTCGGGGTGGCCTTCCGGACAGGCGCGTCACAAGTTTTTCATTCCCGTCGGCACTTAATCATCTGCTTATTTAATCTGTCATTAATTACTATATGCATGAGGCATGCCGAAAGGCCGAAAACATCCGATAATCTTGCGGTAGCCTTTATTGACGCGGAATTAAATTGTGGGAATAGTACCACCTGAGATGCTGGCTGTGCCGAACTGGCTGTTATATATGGTGAAACCTCAACATATGGCGGGTCGAGAAATACAACTAGTGTCACGTCATACTTGTTAACCAACTTGACCACTTCTCCTTGGTTCTCCTGGGTTTCTCGGACCGGAAAATATTTTGACAAGAACGCCGTAATACATTATACGTGCCGGAATGAACATTCATTCCGGGCCGGATGAGCCCAAAACGGTTTATTCAGAAAAACGTGCAGAGATACTACGCGCAGCATTGGAGCTTATTGCCGAGCATGGATTTCATGGCGCGCCCATGTCCACTATCGCTGTTCGGGCCGGTGTCGGGGCGGGAACCATCTACCGTTATTTTGAAAATAAGGACGTTCTCATCAAGGAGTTGTTCCTGGAGTTGCATGAGAAAATTTGCGCCTGGAGCCTAAAGGGGTATGAGGCGGACAAGCCGCTCAGGCAACGCTTCCTCCATTTCGGTACTGCGCTCCTCCGGTATTTTATCGCCAACCCCCGGGATTTTCGTTACCTGGAGCAGTATCATAACTCCCCTTATGGCGCAGAGTTTCGTCGGGACCGGATACTTGGCAAGGAAGAGAGCGGAGGGTTGGGCCGCGGGCTTCTTGAAGAGGGGGTGGCACAGCAGATTGTAAAGGATCTCCCGCTGGCAGTACTTTTTTCCTTGGCTTTCGGGCCGTTGGTGATGGTGGCTCGTGACCATATTCTCGGCTTTGTCGAACTTGATGATTTTTTGATTCAACAGACCGTCCAGGCCTGCTGGGATGGCATAAAAAAGTAAAATTGGAAAAGAACGGACACCAGCCGACAAGCGCGAGGAGCTGTTGCGAGATCCAGGCGGAATGAGTGTTCATTTATTATTGATTCCCTGAGGGAGAAACTGCTTAACCCCATTGAGGTGTATGTATGCTGCCAAAGTTCAAAAGTTTATTGATCCCCATGTTGGGGATAGTGCTGGTCTGGTTTCTTGTTCTGCCCGGCTGTGGTCCAAAACCCTCTGCTGGCGGAAAGCCGCCCCAGCAAACTCCAGAGGTTGGCGTGGTGGTCATAACCCCGGGGCCAGTCACCTTGACCAGGGAGTTGTCGGGGCGGACATCGCCCTTTCTGATCGCTGAAGTTCGTCCTCAGGTGGGGGGGATAATTCAAGAGAGGTTGTTCACTGAAGGGTCCGACGTCAAGGTGGGGCAAATTCTCTACCAGATTGTCCCAGCCTCGTATCAGGCAGCCTACGCCAGCGCTAAAGCGGCCCTGGCCAGGGCAAAGGCCGCTCACGCCGGTGCAGAAGCGGCTCATGCCAGCGTCAAGGCCGCCTTGGCGCGCGCCGAATCCAACGCGGTGCCGCTTCGTCTGAAAGCGGGGCGATTCAAGGAGCTCGCGCCCATCAATGCGGTCAGCACTCAGGATGCTGACGATGCCACGGCCGCGATGCAGCAAGCCGAGGCGGGGATCGAGGGTGCCGGGGCAGCGGTCAAGGGCGCCGAGGCCGGGATCAAGAGCGCCGAGGCCGAGATCGAAGCTGCCGAGGCAGCACTGGAAACAGCGCGGATCAACCTGGCCTACACGCAGGTAGTCGCGCCAATCTCAGGCCGGATCGGCAAGTCAACGGTGACGACCGGGGCACTGGTGACCGCCAGTCAAGCAGCCCCGCTTGCCACGATCCAGGACTTTGACTCAGTCTATGTTGATGTGACCCAGTCCAGCGCCGAGATGCTCCGGTTGAACCGCATAGATCTGGCCAGTGGTGGGATGGGCGGCAAAAATGCAGCCGGCCAGGCCCGGGTCAAGCTGGTCTTGGAGGATGGGACTGCCTATCCGATCCCCGGTATTCTGAAATTTTCCGATGTGACTGTTGACCCAAGCACTGGTTCCGTGACCCTGCGGACGGTCTTTTCCAATCCGCAACATCTTTTGCTGCCGGGGATGTTCGTGCGCACCATTCTGGAAGAAGGGGTCCGCGAGCAGGCTATCCTGGTGCCGCAGCGCGGGGTTAGCCGCAATCCGGCCGGCAATGCCATGGTTATGGTGGTCGGGTCTGAAGAGAAGGTGGAGCCCCGGGTTATTAAGGTAGAACGGACGATTGGCGAAAACTGGCTGGTGAGTGAAGGGCTGAAAGCCGGTGACCGCATCATTCTCGAAGGGATACAGAGAGCACGTCCAGGCACGCCGGTCAAGGTTGTGCCGTTCGGCAGCAAACCCGAGGCAGCTCCTCCCGCCGGTCCTCCGCAATCCGCCACAGCTAAGAAATAAAGGAGAGCCTCCATGCCTCGATTTTTTATCAATCGCCCGATCTTTGCCTGGGTGATCGCCATTATGGTCATGCTGGCAGGTCTTCTGGCCATCAAGACATTGCCGGTCTCCCAGTATCCGCCGATTGCCCCGCCCCAGATCACCATTAACGCCATGTATCCGGGGGCCTCGGCCCAGACCGTGCAGGATACGGTCACCCAGGTCATCGAACAGAAACTGAACGGACTCGACAATCTTATCTATATGTCCTCCACCAGTGACTCAGCCGGAGCCGTGGCCATCAACCTGACCTTTAAGGCCGGCACTGACCCTAATGTCGCCCAGGTGCAGGTGCAGAACAAGCTGCAGCTGGCCACGCCGCTCCTGCCCCAGATCGTCCAGCGGGCCGGGATTTCCGTGGTCAAATCCACTCGAAACTTCCTGATGATTGTCGGACTCGTGTCGGAAGACGGCTCCATGAGCCGCCCAGCCCTTACCGATTACGCCGTATCGAACATCCAGGATATCGTCAGCAGGGTGGAAGGGGTTGGCGAACTGCTGGTGTTCGGTACCCAGAATGCCATGCGAATCTGGCTGAACCCGTCCAGATTGAACAACTACAGTCTGACCGTCAATGATGTGATTTCTGCGGTGCAGGCCCAGAACGCCCAGGTATCGGCCGGGCAGTTCGGCGGTACCCCGGCCATTCCGGGACAGCAATTGAATGCAACCATCACGGCCCGAACCCTGTTGCAGACGGTCGAGCAGTTTGATGCCATCATCCTGAAAACCAACAGCGACGGCTCCACCGTGCGGCTCAAGGATGTGGCCGAGTGTAAAATCGGCACCGAGAACTATGACTTACAGAGCCGATTCAATGGGAAACCGGTGGGCGGTATGGCAATCCGGCTGGCAGCCGGCGCCAACGCACTGGATACCGCCACCAGAGTCAAAGCAAAAATGGCGGAGTTGTCCGGGTTCTTCCCCGCCGGGATGAAGGTGGTCTATCCCTTCGATACCACGCCGTTTGTCAAGATATCGATCGAAGAGGTGGTCGTAACCCTGGTCGAGGCGGTCTGCCTGGTTTTCATCATAATGTTTATATTCCTGCAGAATATTCGGGCGACCCTGATTCCCACCATAGCCGTGCCGGTGGTGTTGCTCGGCACCTTCGGTGTACTGTCGGTCAGCGGTTTCTCCATCAACACCCTTACCATGTTTGCCCTGGTTATCGTCATCGGCCTGCTGGTTGACGACGCCATCGTCGTGGTCGAGAATGTCGAACGGGTCATGAGTGAGGAAGGGCTCTCTCCCAGGGAGGCGACCATTAAGTCCATGGGCCAGATCACCAGCGCGCTTTGGGGCATTGCTACCGTGCTGGTGGCAGTCTTTCTGCCCATGGCGTTTTTTGGCGGCTCCACCGGCGTCATCTATCGGCAGTTCTCAATTACCATCATTTCCGCCATGATCCTTTCGGTTCTCCTGGCCATGACTCTGACCCCGGCTCTCTGCGCCACTCTGCTTAAACCGGTGGCCAAGGGGCATAGCGCCGGAGAATCCGGCTGGTTCCGTTGGTTCTTCGTCCGTTTCAATGCCTGGTTTGACCGACGCCGGGCACAGTATGAAGGTGTTGTCGGCCGGTCGTTTAACAAGCCGGTGCGCTATCTGATCGTGTATGGCGCCATAGTTGCGGGAATGGTGTTCCTCTTTCTGCGGCTGCCCACGGCCTTCCTGCCGGATGAGGATCAGGGGTTCATTGGCTGCCTGATCCAGCTGCCGGCCGGGGCCACCCAGGAGCGCACCGTGAAGGTCATCGAACAGCTGGAACAGCATTTTCTGGAGCGGGAACAAAAAACAGTCGAGGCGATTATCGCGATTTCCGGATTCAGTTTCGCCGGTCGGGGTCAGAATATGGGGATGGCCTTTGTCAAGCTCAAGGACTGGAAACTTCGGCAGACCCCTGATTTGAAGGCGCCGGCTATTGCCGGCCGGGCCATGGGCGCCTTATCCAGAATCAGGGATGGTATGGCATTTGCCTTTTCGCCGCCGGCGGTGGTGGAGTTGGGGCAGGCCAACGGTTTTGACCTCATGCTGCAGGACCGTGGCGGCATCGGGCACGAGAAGCTGATGGAGGCGCGCAACCAGTTGCTGGGAATGGCCATGAAAAACCCGAAGCTGATGGCGGTTCGCCCCAATGGTCAGGATGACACCCCTCAGTTTAAACTGGATATTGATGATGTCCGGGCCGGCGCTCTGGGGGTCTCAGTTACTGATATCAACAACGTGCTGGCCACTGCCTGGGGTAGTTCTTATGTCAATGATTTCATTGAAAACGGCCGGGTCAAAAAGGTCTATCTCCAGGCTGCTGCGCAGTACCGGATGTTACCGGAGGATATCAATAGCTGGTATGTCCGGAATAGAACCGGCGATATGGTGCCGTTTTCGGCCTTTTCCACTGCGCGCTGGCAGTACGGTTCGCCCCGACTGGAGCGTTATAACGGTATCCCGTCAATAGAGATTATGGGGCAGGCTGGTCGTGGCGTGAGCACCGGTGAGGCGATGGCAGAAATGGAGAAGATAGTTGCCCAGTTGCCGTCGGGAATCGGTTACGAGTGGACCGGGCTCTCCTACGAGGAGCGGAAGGCCGGTGCCCAGGCGCCGGCTCTGTATATAATCTCGCTCCTGGTGGTGTTTCTCTCGGTGGCGGCATTGTATGAGAGCTGGACGATCCCCTTCGTTAACCTGTTGATGCTGCCGCTGGGGCTGGTTGGAGCGGTGACCGCAGTGACGCTGCGGTTTCTGCCCAACGATATCTATCTTCAGATCGGCTTGCTCACCACCGTAGGACTTTCAACCAAGAACGCTATTCTGATTATTCAATTTATCAAGGCTCAGAT
>MGTA01000255.1:32451-32548 GCA_001799225.1 Deltaproteobacteria bacterium RIFOXYD12_FULL_50_9 | reverse complement strand
AACGGTCAGTGCAACTTTAAATGGCTGGCCGGTCTCATCCATGTAACTTTTGGCGCGTTCCAGTACGGCCAGGGCGGCATGGCCTTCGTTCAGATGA
>MGTA01000255.1:30691-32424 GCA_001799225.1 Deltaproteobacteria bacterium RIFOXYD12_FULL_50_9 | reverse complement strand
TGCAGTAACCGCCATCCGCCGATCCCGAGGACCATCTCCTGTTTCAGCCGCAATTCTAGTCCACCCCCGTAAAGCTCGCTGGTAATCCCGCGATGAGCCGGGATGTTGGCCGCGTCATTACTATCCAGCAGGTAAAGTTTCACTCTGCCGACCTGGACCTGCCAGGCCCGCAGCCAGACCGAGTAATCAGGCAGGGCGATCTCTACCCGCAACCACTCTCCGTTCGGGCGGCGCAACGGCGTAATCGGTAGTTGGCCGGGATCATTGTATGGGTAAAGGGCCTGTTGTGCTCCATCCCGGTCGATCACCTGGCGAAAATATCCTTGTTGATAGAGCAGTCCCACGCCAACCACGGGTACGCCTAGATCGCTGGCGGCTTTGAGCTGATCACCGGCCACATTGCCAAGTCCTCCCGAATAGATGGGGAGTGCTTCACTCAACATGAATTCCATGCTGAAATAGGCTACGCAGGTCAGGGGAGATAGCGGATGATTCTTTTGAAACCAGGCAGGCGCCTTTTCTGCCAGTTTTTTGGACTGGACGAAGGCATCAATCCTCTGGCGGAAGGCCGGATCGGCCAGTACCTCTTTGACTTTCTCCCGGGAGACGGTCTGCAGGATATCCCAGGGATGATGAGTCAAATCCCAAAGTACCGGATCAAGTTGCCACCACACATCGTCGGTTGAATGATTCCAGGACCAGCGCATATCGAGGGCCAGCTCGGTCAGACAAGCAAAGCCTTCAACATCTGCTGGCAAGGGAGTGTAAAGCGGCTTGCAAGCCGGAAGCTGTTCGCTCATGATCTGTCCTGCGAAAAAATTACCACAGTGTATGGCCCGATATTGGTTTTGCCGGAGCAAGGCAGGCCGTTATTTTTTTCCTCATAAGCCTCTACATCTGGAGTGGAATGATTGGCAAAATCTTTGTCATATTTATAGGAGTCGCTGTTAAACCGCGTCTTCCACAATCCGGCCCGCGGAAAACCGATGATATAATCGTCGCGACTTTGATTCGTCATATTCACCACCACCACAACGCTGTCGGTCGGGCCTTGTTTGTCCCAGCGATGGTAAGCGATGATCTTAGCTCCTTCGTCAAAATGATAGATATGGATATTTTGCCCGCATAACCCCCTGGTCACACCCGAGAGATTGCGCCGTAAGGCGATCAGATCCAGATACATTCCGAGAATACCGTGCTCGTCTTCAGTTCGTGACCAGTCAATAGGGTCCGTATCCTGGAACCATCGATCTTCCAGCAACTCCTGTCCTTGAAAAATCATCGGGATGCCTGGTGAAGTAAGTACAAGAGCACCGCCCAGAGTCGAGCGTTTCTTGGAGAACCAGTTGTCGACATTTCCCGGCCAGATCTCCTCGGGTACCCGGGCTCGGCCATTAGCGATCTCGTCGTGCGATTCGGTGAAAATTACCCGCCGGAAGGCATTTAAATCATAGCGATGTTCGATAGCTTGGCAGACTGCCCCCAGATCGCGGGAGTTATCATCACGAGCGATAATTGCCTGGCGAATGGGATGAACAAATTCGGCATCCCATTGCGCATTGAAACCGGCGCCTCCCGCTCCCACATCTTTAGTGACCCAGGGGTTATTTCGCATGCTTTCGCCGATACTGATCTTGCCTGGAAACAGTTGTTGGATCTCCACATTGATCCACTGCATCAGGCTCCAGCCTTCGGGAATGTCATTAGCCGGATTTCCCGTATTACCGTCAACA
>MGTA01000255.1:28546-30666 GCA_001799225.1 Deltaproteobacteria bacterium RIFOXYD12_FULL_50_9 | reverse complement strand
CCACATCAAAGCGTTATCGCGCAGGTATTGGCGCACTTCGCCCCGGCCGTAATCGGGACGCGTTTCGCCCCAGGGTGTTTGTGAACGGTGATCATTATAAAAGTAGATTCCACCCTTGTCGTTTTCGCTCCAACCGTCAAAGCGCCACAAATCAAGATCACTGGGACCAAAGTGGTTGTAAACGACATCCGTGATGACAGCGATACCTTGCTCGTGGGCTGCTTTAACAAAATGTTTGAAGGCATCCGGGCCACCGTAGATGCTTTCGACAGTAAAAGGGTGCGCCGCATTGTAGCCCCATGAAAAATCGCCGGCAAACTCTTGGATCGGCATGACTTCGATGGCGTTGATCCCCAGTTTTTTAAGGTAGGGCAATTTTTCGATGGCGCTCTCAAAAGTACCTGGGTGGTCTTTTTCTTTGACGTTAAAGGTGCCGATGTGCATCTCGTAAATGACAAGTTCGTTCCACGAGGCCATTTTAAAGTTGTCACTCTGCCAATCAAACGCTTTAGGGGCGTAGATAATTCCGTTACCCTGTGAATTCGTCACTTTTCTGGCATAAGGGTCGATGCGCGAGAAAGGAGGAATCTGCCAAGCAGCAGGAGGGTGAATCATATATTTGTACTCATCTCCATCTTTGGCGGCTGGCACGTCTGTCGACCAGTAGCCGTTCTCTTCAGCGGCCAGGGGCGTTGAGGTATTGTTCCAGGCATTGAAGGTGCCGGTCACGTAAACTTTTTCGGCATGCGGCGCCCAGACCCTGAAGGTTACCCCCTCGGTATGGGGAATGGCTCCCATGCCCGGATGTTTTATTGAGTTATTAGTGTTATCTGACATTTTCTTCTCCCATATCTTGATATTTTACCAAATACGAGGGCTTGTGCGTGCCATAAGAGATATCGCAACTATCATGCCAGAGAAATACTGTAAGTTGTGCGGGGATAACACGTTGATTGTTTACAATAAAATGGGAAGCCAGATGGAGGATAAAGAGAGAGTCGGCAAGGTTGGGCGTCACATTAGACAGAACCGTCAAATGTGACGGGCTGGGCAACAATTATTACGTGCCAAAGGTTGCCCATAGCTGTTTTTTTACTTAAACTCCAGCTTGTAGAAGAGATCGGCGCCGCTCTCACTGCCGGTCTGGGTTTCGATCTGCCACTGTTTGGAAAGATCGTATCGTAACATGAACAGGTTGCTTCCGGTAAAGAGTGACTTGCCGTTACTGATATAGAGTTGCGGAGTCACATACTTACCCACAGTGAGCATTGTTTCGGTGCTGCCGGCCTGTTGTTTTGCTGGTATCGATCCCGGAGGGGTCACCTGGAGCGGTTGGTATCCCATATGACCGGCTGTGCTTCCAACTCCGCCCTGAATCTCAAAAGTGCTCAAGCCGAAGCGATTTTTTATCTGGTTCTGCATGACTAAAGCCTGGCTGGAAGTAAGTACTGCGCCGGCTGCCTGGGCCACCAAACTGGCTTGTTGGCCGCTGCTGCCAAGCGGATGGCCGAGCACGATATAAGCCAGGACATCGACGTCCGGCATGGTTGGCTCTGAGTAGAGTTTGGTGACCGGTTGTTGGAGAGTTCCCGTAACCGTTACGCCGGCCCGCACATTACCAATGGCGCACTGGGCCAGAAAATCAAGGCTCGGTCGATCTATGGGGCCGCCAGCAAAGAAAAGACGGCCGCGTACTATTTCAAGGTCTACTCCGTAGGTCCGGTAATGACCTTTAACTACCTTGATCTCTCCGGTGCTGGTTATCCTGTCAAGACGGCTCAATGAAAGGCCGATGGTCCCGCCCAGCTGGGCGTCGATTCCCGCCACCTTGACATAGACCCGCTCGCCGAGTAGAACCTTGATCCGGACGTCCAACGCCGGGTATAAACTCTGGGCGACCGGCGCTATCCGGCCTTCCTTGATAACGTCGCTGTCCGGTGTGACAACCTTGCCGGTTGGTCTGCCGACGATGTTCAGTTCGGGTAGCCGCAATTCACCGCGTAGCGTTAGTTTTTGCGGGGTCCCTTCAAAACTGAGCTCCGGTGAGCTTAGAACCCGGAGTTCGGGAAAATTGACGGTTTGAAAATTCTCGCCGCCTATAGTGCCTCGATATTCGCTTA
>MGTA01000255.1:27907-28474 GCA_001799225.1 Deltaproteobacteria bacterium RIFOXYD12_FULL_50_9 | reverse complement strand
CCAGGTCCCGTTAACGACAAGTTCAGCGTCAAGATCTCCGAAGCTTTCCTGGATGAATTCTGGGAACAGGGCGGCAGTAATTCCCTTATCATGAAACTGGCCGGTGAGTGATGCCTGAAGAGGTCCCTGGGGAGCGAATGCAACGGGAAAACGTGCCGGAACAGGTAGTTGGAACTTTGTCTGGACCTGTCCGTATCCAGTCGTAACCAGGGAAAGCGCGCCGGCAAGCGCTTCTTCTTGCCAAATCAATAAGCCAGTTGCCGATGTGAAGATGAGGTTCATCTCTCTATCACCACTTTCCAGATGTAATGATCCCCCGGAAAGCGCAGTATTGCCATTGAGTTTAAAGTGTTGTCCCGGGAGGATGATCACATTCGTCTGGCCGCTGATACGTCCTTTAACAGTGGCGGTGCTGGGGAGATAGGGATTGGCCCTGGCCAGGTTCAGGCCGGCCCATTGCGTCCGGACCTGACCGCTCAGCGGATTCATGGTCAGATCTACTGCGACTTCGAGATGCTCAGCTGAACCAGAGTTGAGGGCAAGAGGGGATAGAAATAATTTTTCGGC
>MGTA01000255.1:25085-27890 GCA_001799225.1 Deltaproteobacteria bacterium RIFOXYD12_FULL_50_9 | reverse complement strand
ACCGTCGTTTCCTGCCAAACGGAGAATCTCGCCTTTCCAGGTGCCATCGTTGAACCCCGCACTCATGGTTAGCTGTGCTTTGGCACCGGCTGCAAGCAACGCTGCGTTAATGGTGTGACGCGCCAGCGTCCCATCTACTGAAGCTGTCAGAGATTTCAGGGTAGATTGGTTATAGTGCACATCCCGCAGGGCTGCGGCGATATGCAGGGGCGAGCCGGCGCCTTGATCAAGCCGGACAGTCAGATCGGCAGCCGCTATACGCGTTCCGGCGTAAGCAAGTTTGCTCCCAGTGCCATCAATGGCACTGCTGAGATGTCCAGCGCTCCAGCGCACCCAGCCGGTGCTGCGGAGTCTCCCCGAGGATCCCGGAACCAGACGGGAAAAGTCGGTAATTTCGGCGGCCAGGGTAAGTCGCTGGTTCAGTTCCCCAGAGGCCTGCAGATTAAAGCCTTTACCCTGCAAAGCCAGCTGGGTAAGGGTAAGGTTGTCTCCGGCAAACTCCGCCTGCAATTCACCGGTAAGCGTTTGTCCGTGCAAACGACTTTCCAGGAGAGCGCCCCTGAAGTTTGCGGTCAGGGGTGCCTTGCCAATCTTGGCCAATTTGCCGGTTGTGGAAAAATTAACCACCCCTTTCCAGGCAGGATCAAATCCGGCAGGGTTGAGATTTGTACCCTTGATTTCACCTTGGAGTTCTATGCCGTTTTGCCAATTCATATTCAGACGGCCGGCCAGAGTTCCCTCGAGGAACGAGGCGGTCAATGGGGCCAGTTGCATTCCCTCCGGAGTACCTGCATAAACAACGGAAACAGTGGCAGCCTGCCACCCTTTGGACTGGTTGATAAGGGTTAGATCGCCGTGGTAGGCATTCATGGTCCCCGAGAAATTCAGAGTACCGGATAGATCGGTCGGTATGTTCAGCTCGGGGATAAGTTTTAGACCGGCAGCTTTAAGCCCGCTGATAGACAGAAGGCCCTCTTGCCAGGTGACCGATCCGGAGATGGATGTTATCTGCCGCGGTTGATCCTGCAGACGGCGATAGCTGAGGTCGGTTATCCGCACAAGGGCGATCTTGACGTCAAACCGGTGCCCGGTCCCGGGGGGGTCCGGCTGGTCAGCAACAAGTGTTTTGTTGTCAATTGGCGTATCGTCTTCTATCCTTACCCCGTTGAGTGTAAGTTCCTGGACCGTGACTTTACCCGCCAGGAGAAGAAGAGGTTGCCAGCGCAGGTCAATAGTGTCAAGTTCCACTGTTCTTGGCGCCAAGGCGACCCGTATCTTAGTCAAAACCAGATGATCGATTATTCGCCCTTCGATCTTTTGAACCGAGAATTCGGCCTTGCTCAGCGTTGTAATTGATTTCAGCAACCAGCGGGCGCCCTGGGTCGTAGCAATGGCCCAGATAAAAATCGTCATAGCCACACCTGTCAGGGCAATAACCGCATATAGGCTATTTTTATACCGCAAGGGCATAAGTTTCGTATGAGCAGGCAAGTTGCTCAACTCAGCTTTAGTAAACCTTTTCATAACTCGAAACCCACGGTGAAGTGGATACGGAATGACGGGTTGTCCCCATCGAGCGGCTTGGCTACGGCAAGGTTTAAGCCCCCTACTGAGGTAAAGTAATGCAGTCCGACGCCAACTCCCTCATACAGTCTGAAAGTGGAAAATGAATCAAAGGCGTTGCCGGCATCGTAAAAGATGGAAACGCCCCAATCACTGAAAAGCGCCCGCTCCAGTTCAATACTGCCGACCAGAAGCTGTCTGCCCCCCACGACCTGGCCGGAGGCATCGCGCGGTCCGAGATCTTTGTAAGAATAGCCGCGCACACTCTGGTCACCGCCGGTAAAAAACCGCAGCGAAGGGGGAATGTTGCTGAAGCTATCATTGAGCAGCGTTACCCCGCTCTCGGCGCGAGTATGCAGGGAGAGGCGCCAGGGCAACGGCACGAGATAACTTCCTGAGGTCAGGAGCTGGACCAGTCTGGTGTCCGAGCCAAGCACCTGATGTGTGCCGCGCAGATCAAGGGCGTAGCGGAACCCCTGGTAAGGACGGATAGGGTTGTCATAGCGATTATCGGAAAAGCGCAGACCCGGCAGCAGGAGTCGTGAGAATGATTGTACGGTGCCGACGGCATAGTCTTCATATTGCGCCTTTGCGTAGACAGCGCCCAGCTTGCCTTTGCCGAAGCTCCGGTTGCGCTCCAGTTCCAGGGCTGTTATCCTGCTGTCATAAGCGGTGGTCTCCTCCTGCTGCAGGTTCAGCCGCAGCGAGGTTGAACTGCCAACCCCTTCCGGGCTGGGCAGCACATAGCCGGTCACCAGACCCTGAAGGCGCTCGGCAACATAGAGCTGTGAATAAAATTCATGGCCCTGATGAAACATGTTCGCATCCCGGTATCGCACCGTGAACCGGGCGCCCGTGTCCGTACCATAGCCGATACCCGGGCGTACGCTTTTGGGCGGCGCGGCTTTCAGTTGTATGGATATAGGCACTCGGTAAGCTTCGGCAGCTTGGATATCCGGTATGATGTTCACCTCTTGAAAACGCTCGGAGTTGGTGAAGTTGCGTTGTGTTTCGCCGAGCAGGGGATAGTAAAAGAGCGCGCCGGCTGCGTAGGATAAATGCCGGCGCAGGAAACTGTCCGGATAGTCGGGCGCCCCTTCAATGCGCGTCGCACCGAAATAGTACTGTGCACCCGTAGCAAGAACCAGTGAAATGGTGGCGGTTGCGGTAGATTGGGCAACGCGGATTTCGTGGGTTGCAAAATCCGCATCCAAATAGCCGAGCTCCTGGGCTCGCGCTTTG
>MGTA01000255.1:21952-25078 GCA_001799225.1 Deltaproteobacteria bacterium RIFOXYD12_FULL_50_9 | reverse complement strand
CGTACCGCTGCTGCAGCAGGGCGTCTCCTTTGTGCAGGGGAAACGATGCGATCAGTTCCAATAAGCGACTCTCCTCTTTGCCCGGTCCGGTCAGCGTCACGATTACTGCGGTCAGTCTGGTTTGTTCTCCGGGCGTCACCTTGACCAGCAGGCGATATCGTTCTCCATCCGGTTCGACTGTGATTGTGACCTGGGGGGTGTAATAGCCGAATGGTTGCAGTGCGTTTCTGGTTTTAGCGTCTGCCTGTTTGACGAAACGCTCAAGCCAGAGCTGGTCCACTTTCCCTTCGTGGGTCATTCCGGCGGGAAGAGCGAGCGTGCCCAGTACATTTTTCAGTACATCGTCTTTAATGCCAGTAACGACGAGTTCAACCTGTTCAGCGGCAAGCAGAGGCGAAGTAAAGGTTAGCAAGAGCACCAGGCAGGCTAGTACGGTATAATTTGTCCTATGATTGGGTAGGGCGCAAAGTGATAAGGAATCAGACATGAAAAGTATTAACGGTTTCATAATGCTCTAATATTATCCTGCCAGCACGTGCGCCAGTTCCAGCAGGCGCAAATCCAGTGGCTTACAATTGGCTACGACTTCGGCAAGCGGAGTGGTTGCGATTCCACCTTTGAGATGTCCAATTCTTATTCCTTATCATCCGTCAATGCCGAAAGGCCAGGAAGTTCCTTGCCTTCCAGCAATTCAAGCGCTGCGCCGCCGCCGGTCGAGATGAAGGTGATGCTGTCGGACACGCCTGCCCTGTGTATTGCCACGGCCGTGTCTCCGCCGCCCACAATCGTTGTCGCATAGACATCGGCAATTGAACGCGCAATGGCAAAGGTGCCCCGGCAGTAAGCGTCTTTCTCGAACATGCCCATGGGGCCGTTCCAGATGATGGTTTTGGCATTCTGGATTGCTTCTGTAAAGAGATGGGTCGTGGCCGGGCCGATGTCGAGCCCGATCCACCCTTTCGGTATCTCCTGAGAGGTCACGATCTTGGTTTCAGCCCGGTCGTTCATGTTCTCGGCAACCACGAAATCAACCGGCAAATAGAATTTGACGCCCTTGTCGCGAACTTTTTTTCTGATGCGTTGAGCCGTTTCAAGTAGATCCTGCTCAACCAAAGAGCTTCCGACTTCCTGCCCTCGGGCCTTGATGAACGTGAAGGCCATGGCGCCGCCGACAATGATCTTGTCTACCTTGTCAGAGAGGTTCTCGATCACGCTGATCTTGCCGGAAACCTTGGCGCCGCCCAGAATCAGCACAAAGGGGCGCAGCGGATCGGCAACAGCCTTCTGGAGGTAGTTTATCTCCTTTTTCATGAGGAATCCGGCGACGGACACCTGCACAAACTTGGTGATGCCGTACGTGGAGGCATGGGCGCGATGGGCAGTGCCAAAGGCGTCGTTTACGAAAATATCGGTAAATGCCGCGAGCGCCCGGGAAAAGCCCTCATCGTTTCTCTCTTCTTCCGGGTGGAATCGGAGATTTTCAAGCAGGATGACATCACCGGGGTGCATCTCCTGGACCATTTGTTCCACATTGGGACCAATACAGTCCTTGGCGTACCTCACCTCTTTATTGAGAAGGCGGCTCAAACGTATGGCGACGGTAGCCATGCAGAACTTCTGGTCCGGCTTTCCTTTGGGTTCGCCGAGGTGCGAAGCCAGGATAACCTTGGCGCCGTTATCAAGGGCATAGTTGATCGTCGGGAGCGTGGCGCGGATTCGACCATCGTCGGTAATTTGGCCGTTCTCTTCGACCGGTACGTTGAAGTCGGCGCGGATAAAGACCCGCTTGCCTTTGAGGTCAACTTTATCGAGCGTTTTTTTATTCATGGTTACCTCTTTCTTCCCTATAGTTTTTCCACTGCCAGGCGTGTTTTTTCCACGATGTCATTCGGCGTTTCGTAGCGAAATTGCAGCGGCTCTCCGAAAGTTACAGTCACATGACCTTGTTTCGGAAATCTTGCCCAGGGGGGCAGGACCTGATCGGTTCCGCTGATTTTTATCGGCACTACCGGAATCCCAACCTCTTTAACCATGATGCCCAATCCTAACTGGAAAGGCTGCATTTTGCCGTCTTTGGAATGGCCTCCCTCAGGGAAGATAAGGATGTTGACGCCGGCATCAGCGAGTTTTCCCATGTATTTAAGCGAACCGCTGAACCCCTGTGATTGAGGCAGGGGAAAGAGGTTAAGCAACATTGTGCCATATTCGTAACAAAGGCGTCTAACGATAAGATTGACCCCGTGGTAGTCTCCGAAAAAGAACTCTTCCCAGGCAGCGGGGGCTAATCTGGAGCGGATCTTCGGTGGGAGGGCAAACATGATGGCAGAGTGGTCCATGTAGCTTAAATGGTTGGCCACGAAAAATACCGGACCATCCAGCTTATCCAGCTTATCCAGTCCCCGCACCTCCAGGGTGACAAAGCTGCGGAACAATGGGGAGTGGAATAAAGCGTTCCAGGCTATCCGCAACCCTCTGAAAAAACGATTATTGGTCCAGAACCGGAAATGATTGCGTTGGGTCAGCTTTTCACGTTCCACAATGATCCGGCGCAGGTCCGAGACTCTGGTCTGCGGGCCGATCTGGGAGTCTTCAATATCTAAGCGGTACTCCTGTTCCAGAAAATTGACCAGTTCCAGGCGGTCGATGGAGGTAAGACCCAGGTCGGCAACCAGCAGGGATTCTTCGCGGATCCGGGCGGCGTTGGTTCCGGTCACCTTGGCGAGCAGGTTGAGCAGGCTGTCACGGCTGACAGTTGCATCGCCACCCTTCAGTCCCTTTTTAATCTCCTCCTTAACCGCGAACTTCTTGATCTTGAGTGTAGTGGTTTTGGGGAATTCCGGCTCGTTCCAGAGGGTGTAGCCGGTAATCCGGTGCAGAGCGTCCAGGCTGTTGTTCGCCTGAGCGATGATCTCTTCCGGCGCTCTGCTCTTGCCGTCCAGGAGCAGGACGGCGTGCACCTCTTCTCCACCACCTGTGTCAAGGCCGATGACGCAGGATTCCTTTACCCCGGCGATTCTGTCCAGTACCGTTTCCAATTCGTCGGGATAGACGTTGACCCCTGAAGCGGTGACGATCAGATCTTTCTTTCTCCCTTTAATGATGAGCCAGCCGTCCTGGTCGATCTCT
>MGTA01000255.1:9555-21929 GCA_001799225.1 Deltaproteobacteria bacterium RIFOXYD12_FULL_50_9 | reverse complement strand
GGAAAGACGTTGTCGCCGCGCACCAGAACCTCCTTTGCTTCGATCTTCACTTGAACCCCGGGCAATGGCGGACCTACCGAACCTGCCTTCTGACGATCCATGGTGTTGACGCAGAGTACGGGCGAGGTTTCGGTGAGTCCATAACCTTCCAGGACCGTGAATCCCATGCTGCTCCAGAAATTGAAATTTTCCGTATCCAGGGGAGCGCCACCTGAGACGAAAACGATGAAATTGCTACCGAACTTTTTTTGAACCGGAAAAAAGAGGAGCCGGCGCATCTTTTTGGGAAGCCTGGTTGCGAGTCGGGAGAGTGCCCGGAACACTCCGGAGAGGTGCTTTGCCGTAATTTCCCGCTCGATGGTCGTTTTCAGCAGTTGCATAAGGCGGGGAACAGACATAATGACGTAGATCTCCTCCTCGTTCAACGCTTCCATGATTGCGGATGGTTTAAGGGTGTGCAGGTAGACGATAGCAGCGCCACGATAGAGCGGCGTGAAAAAGCCGCCCATCAACTCGAACATATGGGATAACGGCAGCAGGGAGAGAAAGCAGAATTTAGAGGTGATAATCGGCACCTGCCGGTTTATCTGGGTCATGTTGGCAACCAGGTTCTTGTGGCTGAGAATGACCCCTTTGGGATTGCCGGTAGTACCGGAGGTATAGATGAGTTGTGCCGTATCTTCCGGTGCTATAGATGCAAGTTTGCCAATCGGTTGTGTCTTTTCGAGCAGATATTGCAGGTCTTCAAGCAGCAGCGAAGTTACAGTGGTCATCCGCTCGGGTTTGAACCGGCTCTGCAGGACGACTTTAGTTTTAGTAAGGTTTTGGATGGAATCAGCTCGGGTCAGATCTGACATGAAGTCGACCGGGACAACGATAGCACCACGGATGATAATGCCCCAGTAGGCTACTGCCCACCAGGAAGAGTTGGGGCCCCAGATGAGCACTCGGTCCCCGGGTTCCACGCCATTTTTGGCCAGGAGGTTTGCCATCTTCAAAGCAAGATCGTGGAATTCCTGGTAGGAAACCAGGTAACGTCTTACGCCTGTGCGGTTTATAAAGGCGGTTTTATCACCCAGCGTGTCGAACGTCTTGAAAAGATCGATCAATGTCTGCACGGATACTCCTTTGATCATGCTTCGAGCAGCGGAGATCGGTCCTGGTGATTATCTGCCGGCGCCTAATGAATCCGAGTTAATTATTGCGTCCACCGCCTCGCTCATCTCTGTTCTGCTCTTGACCTCTATCCTGCCTTGGTTGTCGCGACTCACCTCTAGCCGGTGATCTTTGTTGCTGTTCAACTATCCTGGGCTCCTTCTGTTGACGTTGTACAGCCTTTGTCTGTTGTTTTTGCTCGCGCAGTGCGGCTTTCTCCTGTTGCTTCTGCTCGCGTTGTGCGGCTTTCTCCTGCTGCTTCAGGTCACGCTGTGCATTTTTTGGCTGTTGTTTCTGATCCTGCACTGCCGGTTCGCGCTGTTGAACAGGTTTATTGTCCGGAGTTAACTGCTGAACTTTTGTGTCACCCCGAAGCGCTGGTTTTGAGGATGAGTCAATCGGATTGCGCTGTCGGCGCGGCGTTGAAGGTATTTTGTCCTGCTGTTTTTGATTTTTCAGAGCAGGTGCAGGAGCTCGTTGTTCTTCCACCTGCTTAAAGTGCTGCTGAACTATCTTGTCACGCGGTTGGTAACGGTAATTTTGGCCGCGCAGCCTCAGCTGCTGATCTACATGAGGATATCGATCTCCTGAATATTCCCGTTGGTAGACGGGCAACGGAGCGCGACTCGGAGCACGGCGGTGATTCCATCTATCCCAGCCGCTTCTGCGGTGTTCCCATTCATGGCCCCAGTGTTGACCCCAGCGGGGTGGATAATTCGACCGCCATCCATGAAAATATAGTGGCGGTTGCCGGTAGTAGCGCACAGGTATTCGCAGAATAAACAGCGGTACGACATCAGGTCCTACAAGCCCCCAGGGGCCGTTGTACCATGAACTCGCGTACCAGTTGTCATCCCGGTATACCCAGTACATGCCGTCGTGAAAAAAGTAATTTGCATCTACCTGTGGAGCGTAGTAAACCGGGTATCCCGGCACTGCGACGAGTTCCGGGAATAACGGCAGATTGATCCCGATGCTGACGTTGGGTAATCCGATACCTATACCGACACTGACCTCGGCTGCCGCCGAAGTCACCGAGCATATCAACATGCCAAGTCCAATCAAGCCGTTGCGTAACTTATTCATTTTGTTCTCTAATTGTGAAAGGTTTTAACTACACCAGTCAGAATTCAGAATATTGCCTGAATACCTAAAAGAGCATTTTTATCCTAGTACCTTGTAACTCATATTCTTTCGCAGCAAACCCCTCCAAACCTCCCCTTAACAGGGGAGGCTTAAAGTCTTCCCCCCTGATACTGATAAGGGGGGATTGAGGGGGGTTTGATTTAGATGTTCCATTGTCCTAGTGTCCGTGACCGTGATCGCGATTGTGCCTTTCGTCATGATGCTTCTCTTTTTTGGAGTACTTGGCCGGTTTTCTCTTTTCAATATAAACCCGGCGATCTCTTTCAATATAGTACGGACGGCCGCTGTCAATCATGACGTGTACCCCCGGCGGCGCCGGCAGGTAGCCGGTGATGCTTAGATTCACACTTGGCGGTGGCGGCAGAATGCCATTGATGCTGAGATTCACTCTGGGTGGGGGCGGCACCCCGGGCGGCAAAGGAAAACCGGCTTGTGATTCATTAAGGCTGAAAATGAGGGCGACGGCCGACGTTATCAGCAGCATGGATAGAACGGATTTTGTACGCATTGCAGTTCCTTTTTCACCTGGTGGTTTTCTCAATCCGGAAAGGCTTTTCCCTCTTCGGCTTTGTCATAAGAACTCACATTTAAGTGAGAAGACCAGGATCAAATATTATTCAAAGCAATTAGCCTGCCAATAACCGAATTTTAATCAAAAGGTTAGATTCATCCTATAATAACAGGATATTATGCTGACAAGGAGTGGATAGCGGATAATCATCGAATGATTAGTTCGGCCTTAGCATATGATAGAACCACAACATGTTGCGGGCTGCTTTACGGGCTGTTTCATCATCCTGGTGCTTCTCTTTCGAGATTTTCCAGTACAATCAAGTCATTGTAGTTTCAGTAACCACAGGTCTGCATGGCACGTTAGTTGCTATTCAGCCTCGTAGCAGATAATTTCTTAAATTAAAAGAAAAAATATTTGTAACTACTCTAATGATAAACATAACGCCCCCCTAACCCCCTCTTAATATAAGAGGGGGGCTCCTCCCCTTAAGGTAAGGGGAGGTTGGGTGGGGTTATGAAACAGCGGACCAGGCAAAAAAAACGCCAAAATCCACGACTTGATTAGTTACAAACATTTAAGAATGACATCTGAAACAACTCAATTTTTTTGATAGTTGCTCAATAAGCAGAGAGGAGTTTGAATGAAAATAAAGACTAAATTGATAATCCTCATTTTAGCCGCAGTAACCCTGCCGATGCTAGCCATAGGAGTGCTTGACTATATTCATGCTAAAAATGCTCTAAAGGAGGCGATTTTTGAAGACCTCAAACTGATTGCCCAGAGCAAGGAAGCAGCAGTGCTGGAATATCTTGAAGGCAAAAAGCAGAGAACGGTTGATTTCGCCTCAGGCGATTTGATTTTAAATCAGGTCGCACAGATCATTGCCAAGAGTGATCCGGATGAGAGAAAAATGGCGAGCAAGACATTAAATGAGCACCTCAGCAGAAACAAAAAGCCCATTGATCGAGATATCCTTGAGATCCACATCCTTGATCTGGCTGGGCGAATAATTGCCAGTACTGACAAGGAGTCTCTCGGCAGTGACCGTGATAAGAATCAACCATATTTTCTGAAAGGCATGAGTGAAACCTATATTCAATCTCCATATGTTCATGAACTTCACGGCGTCAGGCATCTATTTATTCCTGTGGCATCGCCTGTAAAAGACCTGAACAATAAAACTATTGGCGTATTAATTAACGGTTTTGACCTGACAAATATTGTCGAGGTCATGTCAGGGGCAAGAAGTCTGCGATTGGGCAATACCACACCTCCCGCCGACATCAGAGGGTTGGATATCCTTTTGTTCAATCACAATCAAGAACTGCTTGCTTCAACCAGAGAGACAACTCCCAACTCTATCCGTCCTGTAAAAGCAACCAAGCCGGTGTTAGCGTGCCTGAATGGTTCTGAAGAGATAAACGGGGAGTGGAGTGACCATAGAGATGTACCCATCTGGGGTGCTTCCGCCTGTATTCAGGCCGCTAATGATTGGAAGATGGTTCTGGTAGTCAAGAAGGATCGGGAAGAAGCCATTGCTTCGATTGTCCGATTGCGGAATTTGTCGATTGGTGTTGGTTCAATTGCGCTTTTATTGGCTGCTCTGGCCGCCCTGCTCGTGGTGCGGACGGTCACAAAACCGATACAGGCCCTGCATAGAGGGACGGAGATAATTGCCGGCGGCAATCTAGATCACCGGGTCGGCACGAAATCTAAGGATGAGACGGGACAGTTATCGAGGGCCTTTGATGTAATGATGGACAATCTGAAGACCATGACAGCCTCGCGCGATGATTTGAACAAGGAGATTATCGTCCGTGAACAGGCGGAAGAGAAGTTGCTGGCTTCTGAAAAAAGTTACCGGCGCCTTTTTGAAACCGCCAAAGACGGGATACTGCTGCTTGATGCGGATACCGGGCAGATAACCGGTGTTAATCCCTATCTGGCCGAGCTGCTGGGATATTCCAAGAATGAAATTATCGGCAGGACGCTATGGGATATCGGGCCGTTTAAAGACATAAAAGCCAGCAAGGAGGCCTTCAGCCTGTTGCAGGAAGAGGAGTTTATCCGCTATGAAGACCTGCCTATCGAGACGGAAGACGGGCGGCAGATAGATGTCGAGTTTGTCAGTAATGTCTATTCGGTTGGCAATAAGAAGGTGATTCAATGCAATATCCGGAACATTACCGACAGAAAGCATTTGAATGAGTTATTGCAGGATTCGGAGGAGCGCTACCGGCGGCTTTTTGAAACCGCCAAGGACGGTCTGTTGCTAGTGGATAAAACGACCGGCCGGATAATCACCGTTAATCCGGCGATTGTGGAGATGCTGGGCTGTACTGCAGAGGATATTGATGGGAAATTGCTTATGGATATCGGGTTGCTGAATGACCGTTTAGATTTTAAAGAGATTATGCAGCAACTGCAGAAAACCGGATTTATTCATTACGAAGATGTGCCGGTGGAAACCAGGGAAGGTAAGCGTATTGATACTGAAGTATACCTGATAGACCGGGCTAAATTAATGCAATGTAATGTTAGAGACGTTACCGTCCGCAGACAATTGGAGACGTTTATCAAGAATATCCTGGAGAGCGTGGATGAAGGTTTTCTGGTTATCGATAAAGATTATCGGATCATCTCGGCAAACAGGGCATACTGCGAATATGTGAATTCGCCGCATTGCGATATAGTCGGCAGAACCTGCCATGAGGTGGCCCATCATCGGGACAGACCGTGTTTTCTTGATGGCGCGGAGTGTGCGCCTGCTCATACCTGGAGGACTGGGATGCCTTTCAGTACCCTCCATACTCATTACGACTTGGCAGGCAATCCGATTTATATGGAGACGAAATCCTTTGCTGTAAGAAATTCTGCGGGTGAGATAACCGCTGTCATCGAGACATTGAATAATGTAACGGAAAAGAGAACCATTGAAGAACAACTGCGTCATGCCCAGAAAATGGAAGCAATAGGCACCCTTGCCGGCGGAATCGCCCATGACTTCAACAACGTGCTTAACGTAATTATTGGTTACGGTGGCCTGATACAGATGGGTATGAAGGCAGACGATCCCGCTTTGCCTCAGCTTAAAGAAATTCTTGCAGCAGGAGAGAAGGCGGCCCAACTCACCAAGGGACTGCTTCTGTTCAGCCGAAAACAGGTCTTGGAACTGAAGACTGTCAATATCAACGAGCTGATAGACGGATTCAAAACATTTCTCGGACGGATTCTCGGTGAGGATATAAAACTCAGAATAAAAAAAGTTGATGCCTCTTTACTGGTAATGGCCGACCAGGGGCACCTTGAACAGGTGTTGATGAACCTCTGCGCAAATAGCCACGATGCCATGCCTAAAGGCGGAATTTTAACTATTGAGACGAAAGCGGTCGGGATAGATCCAAAATTCATCGAGGCATACGGATATGGCGAGTCGGGAGAATACGCCCTTATATCGGTAACAGACACCGGTTGCGGTATGGATGAGAAAACCCGGGCCAGAATCTTTGAACCGTATTTCACCACAAAAGAGATAGGAAGAGGCACCGGGCTTGGGCTTTCGATCGTTTTCGGAATAGTAAAGCAGCACAGAGGCTTTATCCATTGTTCAAGTGAGCCGGGCAAGGGTACGACCTTCGAGATTTATTTGCCTCTGGCTAAAAAAGAAGTCGTTAAGCTGGAGGTCCCGGCAGCTTTTGTGCCACCAGGGGGCACAGAAATCGTGCTTGTGGCTGAGGACGATCCCGCAGTCAGAAATCTTACCCGCACCGTGCTTGAAAATTTTGGCTATAGAGTAATAGAGGCTGTGGACGGTGTGGATGCCGTAATAAAATTCAAAGAGAATAAGGACAGAATCAGACTCCTTGTGCTTGACATGCTAATGCCGGGAAAGGACGGCAGAGAGGCCTATGAGGATATAAAGAAAATCAGGCCCGATATAAGGGTGCTTTTTTTAAGCGGTTATACCGCAGACATCCTGCAAGGCAAGGGCATTCTTAAAGAGGGCATGGAATTTATTGCAAAGCCTGTTTTGGTCAATGAGTTTTTGCAAAAGGTACGTGAGGTATTGGACAAAGCAGGGTGATAACTCAATCGTGCCCACAGCCGTGAATTTTCACTATTGGAGTATGATTTTCTGGTGTTTGCTTCAACGGAATCCGTCATATATGGCGGTTATGCCAAACATGACGGATTCCGTTGTGGTTTTTTTCTTTGCAGTTCACCTTTTCTTCTAATTTTCAGCTGTACAATCAACCCGTTATGTTTTTGTTGGCTGTAATTTTTTTCTGGCACGTTAGTTGCGATGTCATATGTTTTAACAGTCGGACAAATTAAGCATTGAAGAAATTTATCATCTTAACTTTCAAGGAGAACTTATGAAGACGACAAGTATTCTATCCGTGGTTCTGGCCACAGCTTTATTGGGAATTACCGTCACCCCGGCATCCGCAGAAGATAATTATGCCAACTATGTGATGCTCAAGGGCGGAATCTATTCGCCCAGCAACTCTTATGACCTTCAAAATTATAACAATGGCAGCAGGACCAGCCTGGACAGTGAAACCGGGTTTGCCGGTGAAGTCGCAGCCGGTCGATATTTTCTTCCAAATTTTGCCATTGAAATGGAAGCAGGCTACTTTGCAAGTAAGGGCTCGGCGGCGGCAGGTAGCGGCGATGCTAAACTGCAAGTAGTACCGTTGGTTGCGACCGGCAAGATTTTAATCCCGATCGGCCAGTTTGAGCCTTATGGCTTGTGGGGAATCGGGGCTTATATTGCCAAACTGGAAGTGGACGGCAATACCAGCAGTTCCGGGGATTCCACGGAAATCGTCTTTGGATTTCATGCCGGAGTAGGCTGCAGTTATAATTTCAAGGAGAACATGTTCGCCGGACTTGAAGTGAAATACCTCTGGGCCGAACCTTCATTCGATGGCCAGGATGTCAATCTCGACGGGTTTATTACGACCGCCAATATCGGATTCAGGTATTGAGAGAGTTTTATAACTATTAACATTCATTAACCGGGAGAACACGCAATGAAAGTTATACAGTCTATTTTAACGGACGAACAATTTGTGAAAATGAAAAAGATGCACATGAAAAAGGGTGAGAAGAAATCAGCAAAACAAAAAATAGAAAAAGTCAGTATGGCGCAGCCAACCCAGGCAGATTGACAGTGTAAAGAAGGAGCTGAATGAGAGGGTATACGTTTACAGGTATCATCTTTACAATAATCGGAATCGTCACGTTAGCTTATCAGGGCGCCACCTACACCACCAGGGAAAATGTCGATGATAACGGACCAGTCCGGATGAGTGCAGGTAATACGAATACGTTTCCCTTGCCGTTGCTCGGGGGAGCTGCTGCGCTTCAAGGCGGCATTTTATTGTTGATTGCAGGGGGCAAAATAATTGACAGGCGGCAAAAAGTTATAATCAAAGGAGGTCGGTATGCAGGATAAACGAAAGGCTTATGAAGAGAAGCTCGATGCACAGTTGGATGTATGGAGCGCCCAGATTGCTCTGTTCAAGGCCAGGGCGGACAAGGCCAAGGCCGAGGCAAAGATTGAGTTCTATAAAAATATTGAAGCTCTTCAACGCAGTCAAGATGATGTCAGGGCAAAATTGCACGAACTGAAGGCCTCCGGTGATGAAGCATGGGAAGATCTCAAAACAGGCGCAGAAAAGGCCTGGGAAGAGGTTGTAACAGCATTTCACAAAGCGGCTAAAAAGTTTAAATAAGCAAGAACGTTTAACGGATCGGCTTGAGGTTTTACGCCCCTTGTCGGCTTGAAATCAGAGGATTAAAAAACTGTTCTGCTGCTTGTCGCCACCTGCCTTCAGGAGTTTTGTGATGAATGAATATAAACGAATTCTTGTTGTCACTAGAATGATTCAATCCAGTAGAAGAGCGATACAGATGCCCTGTTCGATCCTGCTGGTAAAACAGGAGCCCGGCCAGGTCTAGATAAAATCCATTCAATCCGGAAAGGAGGATTTAATGAAAAAGATAGCGGGGTTGTGGATTGACCATCGTAAAGCCGTGATAGTGGTGGTTTCGGATAAGATGGAAGAAACAAGAGTAATCGAATCAAATGTGGAAAAGCAGCCCGGCAGGTTTGCCGGTGAACGTTCGACGCTCCCCTATGAAGATCAGATGGCACAAGCAGACGATAGCCGGCAGAGGAAGTTTACGGGCCAACTCAATAACTACTACGACGAGGTCATTGCCGCTATTCGTGACATCGAATCGATTTTAATTTTTGGCCCTGGCGAGGCTAAGGGTGAACTCAAAAAACGTTTCGAAAAAGATAAGCTGGGTGACCACATCAAGGCTGTCGAAACAGTTGACGATATGACTGATCCCCAGATTGTGGCAAAAGTCCGGGAGTATTTTCAAAAGTAGAGCTGCGAGAAAAGAGTATTTATGAAATTGATAGCCGTTCTTCTTTTGTTAATAGCCGTTTCCATTGTCGCCGGATGTGTCGCTAAAGCGCCGCCTCCGGTTCAGGTGCAAATTCCGACCAGAACAATTGATTATCCGAAGGAGGTAAAGCCCCTTCTCGACAAACGCTGCACGGTATGTCACTCCTGCTACAATTCGCCCTGCCAACTGAAGCTCGATTCCTTTGAGGGTGCGGACCGCGGTGCTACGAAACGGGCCATTTATAACTCAACGCGCCTGACCGCCATGGACCCGACCCGCCTCTTTACTGATGCGCAATCAACCGGGGAGTGGCGCAAAAAGGAGTTCTTCAGCATTACCGAGAGTACTGTTGCGAACGGCTGGAATGATTCGGTCATGATTCAACTGCTCTCACATAAGATGAAGAATCCCAAAAGCGTTGGAGAGTACAGTCCTGAAACAGACGAGCTGACCTGTTCCGAAAACCGTAATGAGCTGGGCGGATACCTGGAGAAGCACCCCAATCGCGGCATGCCATATGGCTTTCCGCCGCTCAAACAGGCAGAGTTCGAGATCATCGCCGGCTGGCTGGTACAAGGCGCCAAGGGCCCCAGTGTCGCCCAGCAGACCGAATTGACCACCCCGAAAGCCAGTGACGCTCTTGCCATCCGGCAGTGGGAAATGTTTTTTAATCAGGATGATGCCAAGCATGCCATGACGGCCCGTTACCTCTATGAGCATCTCTTTCTGGCGCATCTGAAATTCGGGACACCGACCAACGAATATTATGAGATGGTCCGCTCAAAGACCGCACCCGGTCAGCCCATTGATCTGATCCCCACCGTGCGGCCCTATGATGACCCTGGTGTTGAACAGGTCTACTATCGCTTCAGAAAGATTTACTCCACCATCGTCCATAAGACCCATATGGTCTTTAATCTTGATGATGCTCAACTTCAGCGATTCGAAGAACTTTTCATCCAGCCCGAGTGGTTGCAGACACCGCACCGGGTTGGCTATGATCAGAAATTGAGCGCCAATCCGTTTGTGGCCTTCGAGCAGATCCCGCCGCGCTCACGCTACCGGTTTCTGCTGGATAATGTCCTTTACTCGATCGGGACCTTTATCCAGGGCCCGGTCTGCAAAGGCCAGATCGCTCTCAATGTGATCGATGATCATTTCTGGGTCATGTTCATGGACCCTGATCATGATCTGAGCATCCAGTATCCCGGTTTTCTGAAGCTGTACAGCGACAAGCTGAGGATGCCCATTGAACAGGGAAGTAACCAGCAAATCGTTTCGACGTTGACCGATGAATACGGAAAAGCCGCAGTTGAGTTTTACCGGGCTCGTCAGGATTACTATGCATCGCACAACTATGCCGGGCTCGGCTATGAGTTTATCTGGAAGGGCAATCGTGCCTCAGATGCACCGGTGCTCACCATCTATCGCCACTTTGACAGCGCCTCCGTGCACAAGGGTGTGCTGGGAAATCTGCCGAAAACCATCTGGGTCCTTGATTATCCATTGCTCGAACGCATTTATTACGCACTCGTTGCCGGATTCGATGTGTATGGCACGGCCGGTCATCACCTGGCCCTCCGTCTCTACATGGATGCGCTGCGCGTCGAAGGGGAGAGCTCCTTTCTTAATTTTCTGCCCCCGGAAAATCGGCAGGAGCTCATGCAGTCATGGTATATAGGTGTAGAGCTCAAGAAGATGCACTACTACCCGTCAACCCTGCCGGCGAAAATACCCTTTGCAACAGGTGAACCGAAACGCGAATTCATGGAATATCTTGTCAACAAGCACCTGCTGCCGGCAACAGAGATCATGTTTGATCCCATTAACTATCTATCGGCCGGAGTCGCTTATCCGCGCATGCCGGAAAAATATGCAACAAGAGACGACTATCTGCGGGCGTTTACGTCTCTCTTTCAGCCAGGCACACCATTCTTTTCCCTGTTTAATGAGCACAACGCCAATCTCGCCTATGTAAGAATACGCCTGAAGAACGGCAAGGATATTGCGGGTTCAATTGTTATCAATCGCTGGCATGACAATGTCGCTTTCCTTCTCAATGAAGATGGCCGACTAAATCCGGCAAAAGACAGTGCCGATTTTATCCCCGGTCTCATTGGCTCCTATCCGAACTATTTTATTGACGTCCGGGAGGAAGATCTGCCGGATTTCTTTGACCTTCTGGGCAATTTTAAGAGTAGTCCGCAGAGCATGGAGCGACTCGCCAAGTATGGCATAAACCGGGCAGATGATAGATTGTGGGACGCCTATGATTGGTTTCAGCAGCGCTTTTATGAAGATGAACCTGTCCGGGGCGGGCTTTTTGATCTGAATCGTTACTACTACAACGCCCAATAGAAACAAGGCAGACAGGAGGTCCCCTTTTGCCTGCCTTGATTTAATGCATAGATGCTTTTCCCCGTAACAATGTCCGTCGTATTTGGCGGTTATGTTAAACCTGACGGATTTCACTGAGGTTTTTCTCAGCACTCTGTAAGCTGTCTTTCAATTTTTTCCTGTAAAATCAATCTGTAGCACATTCAGAACAATCAGGTTTTCTCTGGCACGTTAGTTGCGATGTACCTCCATGACATAAACCGGAGTACTGCTGTGATTTTTGAACATTTTGCATTGTTATTATGCAAATGAGGTCAACCGTAAAAATTATTCAGGAGAATTCCAATAGTCAGAAAAGTTTGGCAAGAGAAGAAATTTATCATCATATCAACTCAAGGAGAAATTATGAAAAAGTCAAGTATTCTATTCCCGGTTCTCGCAGTCGTTTTAATAGGTATAACCACACTGGCATCCGCAGAGGAT
Source organism: Deltaproteobacteria bacterium RIFOXYD12_FULL_50_9 (assembly GCA_001799225.1). Taxonomy (GTDB): domain Bacteria; phylum Desulfobacterota; class Desulfobulbia; order Desulfobulbales; family CALZHT01; genus XYD12-FULL-50-9. The sequence goes on along the minus strand of MGTA01000255.1, from coordinate 9,868 downwards.
AAACCACCAAACTATGTGGTGCTCAAGGGCGGAATCTATTCACCCAGTAACTCTTACGATCTTAATAATTACAACGGCGGCAGCACTACCCGACTGGACAGCAAAACCGGAGGCGCCGGCGAGATCGCAGTCGGCCATTACCTGCTTCCCATGTTCGCAGTTGAACTGGGCGTCGGCTATTTTGAGAGTAAGGGCTCTTCGGCGGCACAAGCAGGCGAAACCAAGCTGCAAGTCGTACCGGTGATAGCAACCGGAAAGGTTCTAATTCCGATCGGAATTTTCGAGCCTTACGGCTTGTTTGGTATCGGAGCTT
>MGTA01000255.1:6783-9548 GCA_001799225.1 Deltaproteobacteria bacterium RIFOXYD12_FULL_50_9 | reverse complement strand
GAAAATGGATGTAGAGGGCAATGTCTACAACTTCAATAGCTCCTCAACAATCACTTACGGACTTCATGCGGGTGCCGGGATAAATTTCAACCTCACGGAAAACTTCTTCCTGGGAGTAGAGGGCAAATACCTCTGGGCCAAGCCGTCATATGGCGGCCAGGACGTCAATTTGGATGGTTTTGTGACAACAGCTGATATCGGATTCAGGTTCTGAAAGCTCTGCATACCTTGTCCCCCTCTGGTATTCATAAGCACATGGAAGGCAATGCAGCTTTACCAGGGGAGGGCCTGTATGTGGTCTATAGCAATCAAGTCTAAATCCTGAGGGAGAACGTCTAATGAAAAGAATATATTCAATATTCATATTGGTGGCAGCGGTGGTTTTACTGGCGTTCAGCATGCCTGTGTATGCTTCGAGAATGGACAACCGCATCGAATTAACCGCTAGAGAGTCTTATGTATTCAAGACCTATCTTCAGGGTGATGATATTAAAATTCAGTCCAAGGATGGAGAAGTTGTTTTGACAGGATTTGTCTCGGAGAAATACCACAAGTCATTGGCCCAGGAGACCGTAGCCGGTCTTCCCGGTGTTAAGAGTGTGGACAACAGGCTGGAAATCAAAATTGATCCTCAAACTGCAAACTCAGATGTATGGGTCCGTGATTCCGTCAAAATCACCCTCTTATTCCATCGTAGTGTGAGCGCTAAAACAACCAAGGTCGAAGTCAAAGACGGCATCGTGACCCTGAGTGGCGAGGCTACGAGTCAGGCGCAGAAAGAATTGACCACTGAATATGCCAAGGATGTCGAAGGTGTTAAAGAGGTAATTAATGAGATGACCGTCATAAATTCGGGGAAAAAGCAAACGGTAATCGAAAAGATCGATGACGCGTCCATCACCGCTCAGGTCAAGCTGACGTTGCTCTCGCACCGTTCAACAAGCGCTATCAATACCAAGGTCGAGACGAAGCATGGATTGGTCACGCTTTATGGTAAGGCCCGCAACGCAGCCGAAATGAGCCTTGCCGCCAAACTCGCCAACGACGTAAACGGTGTGAAGAGTGTAAAGAACCGGATGGTCATCGAATAGTCTATAGCCCAAGAGCAACCATATAAAATGTTTTTATTACGGTGTTTACCATATAAAACAGAAAATACAGGGGGAACTAACGATGATTCGAAAAATATTTGTGACAACTGTCGGTATTTTTTTAAGTGTTACGGCGGCTCAGGCCGGTTCAGTACAGATCGGTATCAACGATAATAGCGTTGAGGGTGTCGTTAGCCAGCAAATAATTGATGACCAGAAAGGGACAACGGAAGTATACGCCAGAGGGCTTTACAATGACAGAACCTCTTCCTCTATCGGTGAGATCGGTCTTGATGTTTTTGGAGGCATTGCCGACCTGCCGGGCATGAGGGCAGGGGTCGGCATCCGGCTTGCCGCTATTGATGCTGATAATGAAAAAGCTGAGGCAGTCGCTCTTGGGGTGAATTTAAGGTTTAATCCTCCGGCACTGCAAGGGGTCGGAGTTCGTGCCCAGATTTTTTATGCGCCAAAAATTTTAACTTTTGGAGAGGGAGAGCGTTTGCTGGAAAGCGCAATTCAACTTGAGTATGAATTTATGCCCAGGGCCAGGGCTTTTGTTGGTTACGGATACACCATGCTTCATACTGAAGATTTAGGAGACGTCAAAGCAGACGATAGTTTTCGGGTTGGGGCCGAGTTTGGTTTCTAGAACACATCAAATCTGGATGCTGAACTCACAAAAGGGAGTTTGTCCATGCCGGTATGGGATTTCCCGTTTTATAGGAGTTAACGATGGTTGAACCTGCAGATAATTTACAGTCTCTCGCAGACCGGTTGCTCGTGCAGAAGATTACTCCGCCCGCCGTGTTGACTAACGACAAAGGGGATATCCTCTACCTCAGCGGGAAAACGAGCAAATATCTGGAGCCGACCGCCGGTAAGACCAACTGGAATATCTTTGCCATGGCCCGGACAGGGCTCCGTGTCGAACTTGAGGTTGCCTTCCGGAAGGCGATCCGGCAAAAAGAAGCAATCATCGTCAAGGGTCTTAAAATTGGGACAAACGGCAATACGCGGATCGTTGATATCACTGTCAAGGCGATTGGTGAGCCGGAAACGCTTCGCGGGACGATGATGGTCGTCTTCACCGATGTGGCAACGCCTTTGGGAAAAAAAGAGTCGGATCGTTCAAAGATTGTTCCATATAACCAAGTCAAGGTTCTCGAACTGGAGCAGGAGTTCGACCAAGTCTGCGAAGAACTTCAGGCTACCCGTCAAGCCATGCAATCGGCCCAGGAAAAGCTGACAACCGTCAACGATGAGCTGCAGTCCACCGGCGAGGAATTGACCATCTTTAAGGATAAGATGCAGTCCCTTTGCGAAGAGAATACAAGACTCAAGGGTCTGCTTGATAATACGGAAGGCTTCGTCAATAAATAATCAAAGGGATGGTTTTTATGAAATTAATAGGTTCCATGGAACATCTAAATCTAACCCCCCTCAATCCCCCCTTATCAGGGGGGAAGCCTTTAAGTCTCCCCTGATAAGGGGAGGTTTGGAGGGGTTTGCTGCGAAAGAATATGAGTTACAAGGTGCTAGACGGATGATAATTGCCAAACCATTCATCTTGTTCTTTCTGCTCGTGTCCATCATGGGCTTTAGTAGTGGATGTAAGTCCTTGCCGAACGTCACTGAAATGATGGATGAGGTGCCGACTGATCAGAAACCTCGGCA
>MGTA01000255.1:0-6775 GCA_001799225.1 Deltaproteobacteria bacterium RIFOXYD12_FULL_50_9 | reverse complement strand
ACTGACATTTTGGAGCGCCAGACGGTCGTGGTGGAATCAATCACCGACAGCCCGCTGACCAAGGGGAACAAAGTTGCACTGCTCGCCGATGGTCAGGCTGCCTATGCTGCAATGTTTAAAGTAATCCGGAATGCCAAAGACCATATCAACCTTGAAAGCTATATATTTGAAGATGATGATACAGGCCACAAATTTGCAGAACTGTTGCTGCGTAAACAGGCGGAAGGTGTTCAGGTAAATATTATTTATGACAGAGTGGGCAGTGTGAATACTCCCCCTTCTTTTTTTGAGCGCCTTCACGATGGTGGAATTCAGGTTGTCGGATTCAATCCGATTAATCCTTTACAGGCCAAGGATCAGTGGGGACTGACACATCGGGATCACCGCAAGATTTTGATAGTCGACGGCAAAGTCGCCATTATCGGGGGCATCAACATCAGCAAGGTTTATTCGAGCACTCCTTTTAAGCGGCAACATAACGAAAAGGCGCCCATTTATTGGCGTGATACGGACATTCAAATTGAAGGCCCGGCCGTAGCAGAATTCCAGAAGCTTTTTTTGGACACCTGGCAGAAGCAGAAGGGGCCGATACTTTCTGAATTGAATTGTTTTCCCGGATTGAAAGAAAAGGGTAAGGCCTTGGTGCGGGTGGTCGGCAGTACTCCGGGAGAGACCAATAGGATCCCATTTATTGTGTATGTGGCGGCCATCACTTTTGCAACGCATTCGATTCACATGACAAACTCCTATTTTATTCCTGACGACCAGATAGTAAAGGCTCTAACAGATGCAGCTGGACGTGGTGTGGATGTAAAGATCATTCTTCCAGGGATCACCGATTCGCAGCTCGCACTATCAGCCCAGAGGCATCATTACTCCGGGCTTTTGCAGGCGGGCGTAAAGTTGTATGAGCATAAAAGCTCTTTGTTGCACGCCAAAACCGCAGTGATTGACCAGGTTTGGTCAACAGTCGGCTCAACTAACATGGACTTCTTGTCCTTACTTAATAATGACGAGGTTAATGCGGTTATCTTGGATCACGAGTTTGCCGACGAAATGGAGAAGATGTTTGTCAATGACCTGGCGGATTCCAGCCGGATTGAATGGGAAGAGTGGCGCAACAGACCTTTGTTTTCCAGGCTCAGGGAGTGGTTTGTTAATATTTTTGTCAGATGGCTGTAATATTTTAGTAGCAAAGGGTTGATTACAGTGAAAAAGAGTCGTGTTAACAAGATGTATAAGCTCATAAGCTGTCTCAGATTTTACCAGTTACTGGTTGTGGTTATGTTGCTTTTTACAGCAGGTATGGCCTCGGCTGTTGAACAGCCTTGGCTGGGCGAAGAGATCCTGCGCGACGCTTATCGCACGAACATAGCCAAATTGGAGAAAAACAGTTACGGTTTTCCTCTTTTTCTGGAGTCTTTTGAGCGCGACGACCGGGTCTACGTAGATGTTTACGGGATCTTCGATTATCCCTTCAGCAGCGTGGTCAACGCGCTCAAGGTTCCGGCAAACTGGTGCGATATCGTAGCGTTGCATCCTAATGTCAAGACATGCACCTACAAGGAACTGCAAAGCGACTGGCTGCTGACCTTTTACATCGGCACCAAAGGCTATCAGCCTCCGGAAGAGACCCATCAAGTCATTTATCATTATCGGAAAGTTGAGCAGCAGCAAAGTTATCTGGATATCACTCTCAATGCCGATACCGGCCCTTTCGGAACGGAGGACCACAGGCTGCGGTTCGAAGCCCTGCTGATTGATGAGGGAAGAACTTTTGTCCACGTCAGTTATTCATACAGTGACAGCGTTGCACTTCATCTCGTCCAACATATATATTTTGCGACACTTGGTTGGGGCAAGATAGGGTTCACGGAAACCGGAACAGACAAAAACGGCAAACCCGTCTATATCGGTGGCCCCCGTGGTTCAATTGAGCGCAACGCCGTCCGTTACTATTTTGCGATCCACTCCTTTCTGAATTCGTTGCGCTATCCCGAAGAGAGTCGATTCAAGATGAGAATCAATGATTGGTACGATCATACGAGTATCTATAGGAATCAGCTTTTCGATATGGAGAAGGAGAGTTACCTCACAATAAAAATTACAGAGCATAAGAACCAGTTGACTCTTCAGCAGTTAATCGGGACAGGTATTCAGTGAACAAACGACAAAATATATATCTGATGCTGAATCGTTTTTGCGGTTTCATGTTGCGAGTAGTGCGTAAGTTCAGCAGTAATCAGGGGTTGTTGTTGTCCGGAGCTGTTGCTTATTATACCCTGTTGTCAATTGTGCCGTTGTCAATTATTGCCCTCATTGTGCTGACTAATTTTATAGAAGAGCAGCAGTTGATTAACATCTTGTCAACGTACCTGGAAATGGTAATACCCGGCTATGCACAAACCTTAACCGAACAGGTGCGGGAATTTCTTGTCCACCGGAAGGCGGTCGGTGTAATTGGTTTTGTCGGCATGCTGTTTTTTAGTTCTACAGCCTTTTCCATGCTTGAGAATGCTATGTCGGTGATTTTTTTGCAAGAGGTTAGAATTAAGCGTCGCAATTTTATTATTTCTACAATTATTCCATATTGTTACATTTTATTAATGGGGCTGGGTATCTTAATGGTGTCATATGTTTTAGGAGCAATTGAGACACTGGAAAGCCGGCATTTGACGATTTTGGGTTGGAGTTTGAACCTTGGAGGTGCTACAGGTTTGACCCTGTATATCTTGGGGATAGTCGGGGAGGTGTTGATGCTCACTTCCATCTATCTGGTGATGCCCCTGGTTCGAGTAAGTTTCCGTCGCGCACTTATCGGTGGGATAACAGCATCGGTGTTGTGGGAGATCACCCGTCGGGTGCTTATCTGGTATTACGCAGTCGTATCCGATGTCAATGTTATTTACGGTTCCATAGCCATTACCGTGGTGGCCCTTCTCAGCATAGAGGTAGTGGCGGTAATCGTCCTTTTGGGAGCCCAGGTAATTGCAGAACTTGAGTGCGAACCGGAGAAGACGGCATCTTCTGACCTGCCGAAGCATATTGGGCTGGAATGGACAACCCGAACAGCTGAAAAATAATAGATTCGGCTCATAATTTCATTGTGATCCGGACATGGCATATACAAATGGAGTTGGACAATGAACTATTTGTTGATGGTTTTTTTAGTGATTTCGGGCTCAATTCTTTTTGCCGGCCATCCTTCCGCAGTCGCCAATCCGGATTCTGTTCCTGCGCCGGCGCCATCCTCGAAAAGTGATTTTCTGCCGGTTTTTGGGGGCCAAGCTGTTTATAAGGTTGTCAAAGGAGATACCATTGAGGGGATCGGCGCCCAGTTAGGAGTAAACTGGACAAGAATAGTAAAAGATAACCACATTGATATCAAAAAAATTCTGAGGATAGGTCAGGAGCTAAGAGTCAACACGAGAAGAATAGTCCCCAAAAGTATAAATAATGGTATTATAATAAACATCCCTGACAGGATGCTCTATTTTTTTAAAGACGGCAGACTTGATATGGCATTCCCGGTTGGTCTCGGCAAATCGAGTTGGATGACCCCTGAGGGTCCTTTCATTATAACTTTTAAGCAAAAAAATCCTACATGGCATGTGCCGGTATCCATTCAACAAGAGATGGAGATGAAGGGTAAACCTGTTAAGACCATCGTCGTACTCCCCGGCCCTGATAATCCGTTAGGGAGATATGTGGTCAAGACTTCAATCAGGAACATCGAGATACATGAAACAATCTGGCCGACATCCGTTTATCAGTTCAGGAGCCATGGTTGCATCAGGGTTTTACCGCAGAACATCGAGAAGTTTTATGAAGAAGTTAAGATGAACACTCCAGGAGAGTTAATCTATATGCCTGTCAAGGTCGCTCGCTTAGAGAGTGGCAGAATATTCTTAGAGGTCCATAAAGATATTTACAGCAAAATACCGGACCTGCGAGATGAAACCAACAGGCATATCGAAAAAGCCGGGCTTGCCGGAAAAGTAGATTGGCAGAAGGTAGAAACAATGCTTAAAGAAAAAACAGGTATTGCAGAGGATGTCACATTATGATCTCTCGGAGAAATTTTCTGATCGCCGTGACCGCGGCCATGACAGTTTATCCTTTCAGAAGTGCGTTGGCGTCACAACAAACCGAAAGGGTGCTTAATATGTTTAATACCCATACCGGTGAAAGCATAGATCTGAAATATTATTCGGCCGGCATATATGATCAAAAGGCCCTGGACAGTATAAATTATTTGCTGAGGTGCCATTATACGAATGAAGTTGAGACGATGGATATCAGGGTTTTGGACCTGTTAAGTGAGATAAGCGCCGGCTTTGGCGTCAACAAACGGATAGAGATAATTTCAGGTTATCGTTCACCGGTATATAATCAGTTTCTTCTGAGCCATGGCAGGAATGTCAGTAAGAACAGCCTGCATCTGCATGGACTTGCCATCGATTTCACCATACCAGGTGTCAGCACTGATAAAGTCGCTAAGGCGGCCAAGTCCTTTGCAGTCGGCGGTGTTGGCCAATACCCTGCCGAGTTTGTCCATATAGATAGTGGCCGTATCAGATACTGGTGAAAGCCTTCAGCCCACAGAGCCTTGCAGGAGGTAAACGAATAATGATGCGCTTTTTATTCAGCTTGATCTTTTTTGGGATGCTAAGTGCAATACTCAACACGGCATGTTCCACGACAACGATGACCTCGGACTGGAAGGACCGGGAGTATCAGAGGAAGCCCCTTAAGATCATGGTTATCGGGGTTACAAAGAAGCCGGAAAACAAAAGAATTTTCGAGGACGAGTTTGTCCGGCAGCTCAAGACCTGGGGAACAGATGCGGTTGCGAGCTATACCGTTATTCCTGATGAGATGCAGGGTGATCATGCGGTCATCGCTGCGAAGATGAAAGAAGAGGGCGCTGATGCCGTGCTTATTTCGCGGTTGGCGAATAAAAAGACCGTCTATGCCTCTGTCCCGGAGAAAGGCATACACCCGCCGTACTTTTATGGAAACTGGCGTGAATATTATGGGTATGGTTCTAAGGTCGTATACACCTCCGAATATACGGCTGAGGACGAATACGCGCTGATGGAAATCAATTTGTATAATGCCAGGAATGACAAGCTGATCTGGACCGCTTTGTCCGAAACCGATTTCCTGGGCTCTGACCGGAATCAAATTATATCCTATATCGGTGTCATGGTGAAGGCCATGGTTGACCGGAAACTACTGCAGTGGGAATTATGGAGAAAACACAGCGAAGCGGGATATATCGGCAACAGGAATCCAATGAGTCAGTGAGAGGGCACGGCGCTGATATTTTTGCCAAAACTAAAGAACCGATACCTGGAATGCCATGAAAATGCCAATGGTTTTCGAACAAAACGAAACAGCGCGTATTGAGGCGTTCAGCGATGGTGTTTTTGCCATTGCCATTACGTTGCTGGTTCTCGGGCTCAAAGTGCCGACAGTTTATCAGCTTGGCCCCAGCGGCAGCCTCGGCCTGGCTTTGCTGAAACTGTGGCCCCACTACCTGGCCTTTGTGGCAAGCTTCATTACAATTCTGGCCAAGTGGGTAAATCATCACCGGATATTCACTTTTATCGAGAGGACCGATCATGCTTTCCTGTACTGGAACGGTTTATTGCTGCTGTTCATAACGTTCATGCCTTTTCCGACTGCTTTGCTGGCAGAATTTCTTTTGCATCCCGAAGCCAAAGTCGCGGGAGCGGTCTATGCCGGCACCTACGTTGCGATCACATTTGCATTTAAGGGTTTGTGGCATCACGCATCTAAGAACAGAAGGCTTCTGGCCGAGAACGTCGATGATAGGGAAGTTCAGCAGATCACCACGCAATACCAATACGGGCCGCTTATGTACCTTGGAGCGTTCGTGCTTGCCTTCGTGTCGGTCAGCCTGAGCGTAGTTACGTGCCTGTGCCTGGCCGTGTTTTCAGCTTTTAGGGGCTGGCCGATGCTGAGGTTAAAAGTGCGGCGCTCAAAAAATAAATAATTGCCTGCCGTCGCCCGGAATGACAGTAAGTCAAGAAAGAGGAATGACTATGAATGAACAGCGTAATTCTCAACAAGGAGTCCGCTTTCTTGTCATTGCGGCAGCGCTGGTGATCATCATCGGCGGCATTAATCAAGCACAGTCGGTTCTGGTGTCGGTTCTCGTCGCCGTTTTCTTCGCTTTGCTCGGGACGCCGCCGGTACTCTGGCTGGAGCGGAAACGCATTCCATCTTTTGTTGCGGTGCTGCTCGTGGTGGCCGGCATGATCGCCATTCTGCTGCTTGTCGGCGCAATCGTCGGCGCCTCTATCAGCAGTTTTTATACGGAATTGCCTGCTTATCAGGCTCGTTTAAAGGAAGAAGTTTCGGCATTCCAGTTGTACTGGGCTGCCAAAGGAGTACAGGGCCTGGACAAGATTCTGCTCGGATTCGTCAATCCGGAATCGGTGATGAACCTGACTGCCCGCTTGCTAGCCGGATTGGGCTCGGCGCTTTCGAATATTGTGCTTATTCTGCTCACCGTAGCTTTTATCCTGTTTGAGGCTTCAAGCTTTCCGGTCAAGCTCCGCGCTGTTCTCGGGGATCCTCAGAAGACATTTCCTCAGTTCAAGAGGTTTGTCAGTGATCTTGAACGTTATATGATCATCAAGACGCTCATCAGTCTGGCAACTGGTATCCTTATCGCAATATGGCTGGCCATTCTCGGGGTGGACTTCCCCATTCTCTGGGGGTTTCTGGCCTTTCTGCTAAATTA
>MGTA01000254.1:6539-16868 GCA_001799225.1 Deltaproteobacteria bacterium RIFOXYD12_FULL_50_9 | reverse complement strand
GCCGAAATGGCGCCGGTAAATCCACTCTGCTGCGGATCATTGGCGGCATCGATGTCCCTAATAGTGGTTCTGTTCAGCGGGATTGCAGCGTCTCCTGGCCCATGGGGCGGGGCGGCGGTGTCAACGGCTCGATGAGCGGCCGCCAGAACGCCAAATTCGTATGTCGTATCCACGGCCATGAGGATGACATCAAAGATCGCATTGCTTATATAGAAGATTTTGCCGGGCTGGGTGACGCCTTTGACGAACCTGTGAAAACCTATTCCATGGGCATGAAGGCCCGCTTGATGTTTGGCATGTCGGTGGCCTTTGACTTCGATGTCTATATTTCAGATGAGGTTACTGCCGGTGGTGACGCCCTTTTTCAGCAAAAAGCTGCCGCCGCATTTAAAAAAATAACCGATAACGCCGGACTTATTATGGTCTCACATGGTGAAGGCGTTCTCAGAAAGTATTGTACGGCCGGCATCTGGTTGCATCAGGGGCAGGCCTATTGGTTTGACAGCATAAATGATGCTTTAAAAAATTATAAGGAAAGCCTTACCGTATGATTAAGATTGGAGGCTTCTTAGAGGCCGGCGCCAGTGGTGTTTCAAAGCTCCTTAAGACCAGAACCGGTAAATTGCTTGGACGTTTACTGCTGCCCCGTCAGACATTCAGCATTGCCTTAATTATCGTATTGCTGGCAATTTTTTATTGGGGATTTTTCGCCTCGGACCGCTATGTATCGGAAGCCCACATCGTCATTCATCGGACTGATTTAGCGAGTTCCCCTGCCGGGAGCAGCAGCAGCATGGTTGAACAGATGTTGCTGCGCGATTATCTTCTGTCTGTGGACATGCTTAACAAGCTCGATGCTAAACTTAATCTTCGTGCCCATTACAGCGATCGGCAGCTTGATTTTTTATCGCGTTTGTGGTCCCCGAACATTTCACAGGAGTGGTTTCATAGCTATTATCTCTCCCGAGTCAGTGTTGAGTTTGATATCAATGCTTGTGTTCTCATCATTAAAGCTCAGGGTTACAACCCTAAAACAGCCCAGGCCATCGCTGCAATGATGGTGGAAGAAGGTGAGCGAACAATGAATGAAAGCATGCATCGGGTAGCAGAAGAGCAGGTTGCCTTTCTGGAACAACAAGTTACTCAGTGGAGCGAGCGTGCCCTTAAGGCGCGTTTGGCAGTTATTGCTTTTCAGGACAGGAAGGGCCTTATCTCACCGCAAAGCACAGTTGAGAATCTGGCTGGCGTCATTAATCGGATGGAGGCGCAACTCACTGAACTAGAGGCCAGACGTAATATTCAGACAGGCTACCTGGCCCCTACTGCCCCGGGAATTATCGATCTTGACCTGCAAATTGCCGCTGTTCAAAAACAGATCGACCAGGAAAAAGCCCGACTTGTCTCCCATAGTGCAAAAACTTTAAATCGGACGGTTGAAGAGTTTCAGCGTTTGGAAATGGCGGCTGAGTTCGCCGATACAGTTTATAAAACAACTCTTGGAGCTTTAGAAAAAGGTAGAGTTGAGGCCACCCGTACTCTGGTGAATATCTTTGTGCTGCAACATCCCACCTTGCCTCAATATTCAATGGAGCCCCGTCGTATTTATAATATTGTTGTTTTTGTCTTGATGACACTTTTCTTGGCCGGCATCGTCCATCTGCTTGCCGCCATTATTCGAGATCATAAGGATTAAATTATGCGCCGATTGCTGCTTTTCATATTATTGTTCCATTGGCTTTGTATGAGTAGTTACGCTGCGGACTATGTTACAGGTGGGACAACTGCTTTGGGGCAGCCCGGCGGTTCCTCCGGCTCAGCCGCAGCTTCAATCCCTTCCAACGCGACCTCGTATCTTGCAACTTCCAGTCAACAAGTCGGGGTGTCGTCAGCTCCGGTCGAACTTGGCGTTGTCACACCTAATTCGACTGACATTGATGCTAATATTCGCAGTGATGTTTTCGGTTCGCAGCTCTTTACCGGCGCTTTTGCCCGTCAGGGTCCGACTCAGTTTAACCCGGATTATCTGGTGGCCATAGGTGATCGCATTCAGTTGCGGATATGGGGAGGGGTCAATTTTGACAGCATTCTGGTTGTCGATCCGCAAGGCAACCTGTTTCTTCCCTCTGTCGGTCCAGTCAGTGTACTTGGTGTACGTAATCAGGATTTGCAGGCTACAGTAGAAACTGCGGTACTCAGGGTCTATCGTGCCAATGTCTTTTGTTACGCCAGTCTGGCTACTGCTCAGCCGGTGCGTATATTTGTCGGAGGTTTTGTAAACCGTCCCGGACTTTATAACGGCACCAGCATGGACAGCCTTTTGCACTATCTTGACCAGGCCGGCGGGATAGATCCCGGGCGAGGATCTTTTCTTGACGTTCAAGTCAAACGCGGTAATCAGATGCGCTTACAGGTCAGCCTCTATGATTTTCTCTTGGATGGGCGGATTCCCCAGATACAACTCTCGGACGGTGATGTGATTTTTGTCGCACCCCGTCATAACACTATAAAAGTTAGTGGATTAGCAGAAATAACTAAACGTTTTGAGTTCATTGATCCGACTTTTAAGGCTCCTGACCTGTTTCGCCTGACTAAACCGAGCTCCCAGGTGACCCATATCAGGGTGATCCGCAACACCGGTTCAGTCAAGAATATAGAGTATCTGCCGATGGAAGAAGCCGATAAACTAATGTTTGCCAATGGTGATGAAATTGAATTCACCTCAGACAGAAAACCCGGTTCGATCTCTGTACGGGTTGAAGGTGAACATCTGAGCGCTCAAGAATATGTGTTGCCGTATGGCGCCAATTTTGGTGATTTGATTAAGAATATAAAGATGTTGGAAAGTTCGGATTCGGCCAGTATTCAACTTTTCCGCCTGAGTGTGCGTGAGCGGCAAAAGCTTATGCTGACGGCCTCTCTCCGGAGTCTGGAAAACGTTGCGCTTACCGCACGTTCCGGTACGACTGCAGAAGCCTCGTTACGCAAAGATGAAGCAGCTCTTCTTCTGCAATGGGTGGAAAGGGCAAAAAAGGTCGAGCCGACCGGTCAGGTGCTGGTCGCCCAGTCCAGTCAGCGTGATCAGTTATCTCTAGAAAATGGCGATATTATCCGTATTCCCAAACGAGATGGATTAGTGTTGATCAGCGGGGAGGTTCTGTTTCCCAATGCGATCGCCTATGCAGAAGAACTTTCCCTGGATGATTACATCCATCGGGCCGGTGGTTATACTCAGAATGCCGATGCTTCCCGCATTGTGATTGCTCATCGTGATGGCAGTTTTACAGAAGCCAATACCGGGCATTCCTGGTTTGCCAGTAGCAGTAAGCCCGATTTGCGAACTGGTGACGAAATCCTCGTCCTGCCCAAGATTGATGTGAAGTCACGGCAGATTGCCAGTGAGGTGACCCAGATTCTTTATCAGATTGCCGTAAGCGCCAGGGTAGTACTGGGGCTGTGATTCGAGGAGTACCCGGCTATTCTATCGAAACAGCATTGTGATTAGATAAAGGCGGTATCGGCTCGTTCTAGAGAAATTAAAAATGAGAAAAAAAGGTAAATTAGTCGTTGTTGTCCTCGGTATGCATGAAAGCGACTCCAGCGCAATTACCAAGTGGCTTCAGGTGCTCGGCATTGAGTCGGGGCCAAACTTAAGAACGCAGCCCTCTATTTATATTGATAATAGGCATTTTGAAGATAGTGAAGTCAAGGCCATTAACACTGAATTATTACGCGCTGTTGATCAGGATTTGCAGAGCTTCGTCCCAGTGCCGAGTGGTGAATTACTGCATGAAAGGCACAGCCCGCTCCGGCAGCGGGCAATTGAACTGCTCAGGGCGCGATTGCTGCGGGTGGATATCATTGGCCTCCAAGACCCTTCTCTGAGCCGTCTCCTGCCATTTTGGCAAAGAGTTTTTAAAGATATGAGGCTTAAGGCCTCATATGTTATCGCGGTAAGAAACCAGGTTGAAGTGCTCAGAACCTTGGAAAGCGAATATGGATTGCCGCCGGGGGATAGGCACTTTGTCTGGTTAACTTTTACTCTGCTTAGTTTGCGTGTTACAGAAGGAGCAGCCTGTGTAGTGGTTGATTGCGACCTGCTTCAGGCCGATCCTCAAAATCAGATTGCCAGAATTTTTCATGCTCTGGGTCTGAATATCAAATTGGTTTCCAATCGTAGATCAGAACTCAGACATGATTTTTCTAAGAACACTCTTTTACCCGCAATTCTTTCTCTGGAAAATATCTTCATAGACCATCCGTTAGTTCCAAGTATAGTTAAATCGGCCATCAAAGTATTGTCTAAGGTCGTGATCGGCAAGCTTAGCCCGGATTCGCAAGACGTTGTCAGGGCTTTTAAGGATATCCCCAAGCTGATTAGAAGCACAAAGCATTTCATGGGTTATCCGTTCAGGCAAAAAAAGGCAACTGATGGTCTGAAGCAAACTCTGGCAGAGAGTAAAAAGGCAACTGATGGTCTGAAGCGAACTCTGGCAGAGAGTAAAAAAGCAACTGATGGTTTGAAGCAAACTCTGGCAGAGAGTAATAAAAAAAATGCAGTATTGACACAAGCCGGCATCCAGAAAGACCGGGCAATCCAATTGTTACGCGTAGAGGCAATTCAGAACAGTTATCGCCTTAAGCAGAGTCGTACTTCTCTGGCGTGGAAACTATTCAAGCCGGTGCGAATGTTCCAAGGTTTATGGACTCGGTTGAACCGTAAGGTGAGCGTCGATCTTATTCCGCTTGAGCAATTACAACGAAACGGCAGCGAGTGGCTATCTACCGGTCATGATGCCCAGTTTTTGTTGTTGGCCGAACGCGCCTGGCATGCCCTTGTTGGTTGGTATTGGCTGGAAGCGGATATGGTTGCCGGCCTGCCACTCAAGGCGCAGCTGTTTTTTGATACCGGTAAAGGTTTTGATCAGTCTCGCGTTATTAATTTTCAATTTTTCGGCAATGGTTTGCAGCGTATTCCTGTTTTTGTGCCGCCAGGGTGTCGTTCCATTCGTCTTGATCCATGTGATGTGCCGACACATTTTAAACTATCTATAGCAGGGCTACACAAATTATGGAAAGTCCCTAAGTTACCTGTTGAGTTTATTGGACAGTCCGCCATATATGAGGTTCTTGGCGGAAGGGAAGGCAATGTTACTGCTTTAACGCCGGCAAACAGCGTACAGTTTTCCGGCGTTGATGATTATTGTTGGTGTTCGGTAGGGGATGATCCGTGGTTTGTCTGGCAAGATATTGGCAGGAAGTTACGTCCTGGCTGGTATATGGTCGAGTTGCGTATCCGCTCGGAAATTAGTCATGGTATTGCGAGGCTGAGCTTTGATTATGGTGATGGCTTTAGCGAGGCCACTTCCGTTGCTTTGCCATTTACTAACGGCCAGACGGCCAAACGGTTGTATTATCTAGAAAAGGTTCCTAAGCAAGTCCGTTTCTATCCAATTGAGCGTTCCTCAAAATTTTCTGTAGAGCGTCTTCATTTTACACCGGTGATATCGATTTTTGCGCGTAACCGTATGCTGCGGCGTTTGCGAAATCATTATGGGCATTATAAGGATTTCGCACTGAGCAGTATTTGGCGAGATTTGAAGGCTAGAGCCAAAACTAAGGAAATCTCTACCCAAGAGTTTCTTTGTCAGATGTATAACGAAACGTTTTTCGTGAAGCATCATGACAACGGCAACTATGCTGAATGGATCGCCAATAATGAAAGGTCGGAGATTTTGGCTTTAGCAGCCATTGCATTTCAGAGAAATCCTTTTAATCGTCAGCCAATTATTTCCGTGGTTATGCCGGTATATAACACCTCGGAGAATTTTCTCCGGAAGGCCATTGAATCGGTGTTGGCTCAGAGTTATCCATGCTGGGAAATGTGTATTGCCGACGACGCCTCATCCGTACCTCATGTCCGGACGGTACTCGAAGAGTATAGTCAGCGTGATTCACGCATTAAAGTGACCTGCCGTCAGGTAAACGGCCATATCTCAGCTGCCAGCAATAGTGCTTTGGCTTTGGCCACCGGCGAGTATGTGGTTTTGCTGGATCATGATGATGAGCTTTCCGCCCAGGCATTATTCTTTGTGGCCGAAGCGATCAACCATAATCCGTCAGCCCGGATACTTTATAGCGATGAGGACAAGATTGACGAGAATGGTCATCGCACAGAACCGCATTTTAAGTCTGATTGGAATCCGGACCTGTTTTTTTCTCAGAACTATATCTCTCATCTTGGTGTTTATCGCTTGGATTTAATTAGTAAAATAGGTGGATTCCGTACAGGAGTAGAGGGCAGTCAGGATCACGACCTCCTGCTGCGTTGTCTCCCCCATGTGAAGCCTGCCGAGATCGTGCATATTCCCAAGGTTCTCTACCATTGGCGTATGCTGGAAGGGTCGACGGCCCTTGCTGCCGAGGGCAAGAGCTACACTACCGATGCCGGTATAAAAGCCCTGCAGGATTACTTCAGTACGCAGGGCTTGAGTGAGTTAAAGGTGGAGCCCGGACTGGTAACCAATACTTACCGGGTTTGTTATCCTATACCGCAACCGGAGCCGCTGGTTAGTCTACTCATTCCGACCCGGGATAGACTTGAGTTGTTAATCCCTTGCCTGCGCAGTATTATTGACAAAACGACCTACAGAAATTACGAAATAATCATTCTGGATAACGAAAGCATCGAATCCGCCACCCTGGACTATTTCAAGCGGATTCAAACCGAGGATGGTCGAGTGCGGGTGTTACCCTATCACCAGCCGTTTAACTTCTCAGCCATCAATAACTATGGGGTGCAACAGGCCAGAGGTGAAGTAATCGGCCTGATCAACAACGATGTCGAAGTTATAAGCCCGGAGTGGCTGACCGAAATGGTAAGTCATGCCTTGCGTCCGGAAATCGGATGTGTTGGGGCTAAGCTGTATTACAGCGACAACACCATTCAACATGCTGGAGTTGTCCTGGGTTTAGGAGGGGTTGCTGGCCATTCGCACAAATATTTCCCGCGGTCGGCATCGGGATATTTTCATCGCCTGAAAATTATCCAGAATCTGTCAGCGGTCACAGCAGCCTGTCTTGTTGTAAGAAAAGCCATATATGAGCAGGTCGGGGGCTTGGAAGAAGCTGGTTTGCGCATTGCTTTTAATGATGTGGATTTTTGCCTGAAGGTTCGTGAAGCCGGGTACAGGAATCTCTGGACTCCCTATGCTGAACTGTATCATCATGAATCGAAGTCTCGTGGAACAGAGAGTACTCCGGAGAAAGTCAAAAGGTTCAACAAGGAGATTGAATTCATGAAAGTCAAATGGGGCGAGAAATTGCAGAATGACCCTTTTTACAACCCGAATTTGACTTTGGCGAGAGAGGATTTTTCTATAGGTTGAACTGCCGTCCAGACAGGTTGCAGTTTCGTCGGGAAGTCCGGGCCAACCTCATCATTGCTGTTAGCGCAAGCCGTTGGGTGTAACCTAAGGAGAAGCCATGGCATCATATATCCTTGAAGTAACCACAACCGATCAGAATTTTGATGAAAATGCATACCTTTTGGCTAACCCTGATGTTGCAGATGCCGTAAAAAAAAGGACATTAAAATCAGGGCGCAGCCATTATGATGTTTTTGGAAAAAATGAAAACAGGAGAATACGATTATCGCCATCTATTATTACGGAAGCGAAAAGAAAAAAGCTTGAGAAAATTAAGCCGCTACTCCGTAGTGATATGCCATACATTGAAACACCGATCAATTACGATTTCTTGAGCAAAGAACTGCGTTCACAGTTTAATATTGTTGACACTGATGCCGTCAGCAGTCATGGCTATGATGCTTATGCAATGGCGTTGATTAAAAAGAGTGAAGGTGGACTGGTGTTAGATTGTGGTGCCGGCAAAAGACCAGTGTATTTTGATCATGTTGTTAACTTTGAGATTGTTGATTACGAGACGACTGATGTTCGTGGTGTCGGCGAGGTCCTTCCATTTATTGACGGAGCATTTGATGCGGTGCTATCCCTGTCTGTCCTGGAACACGTAAAGGATCCATTTATATGTGCAAGAGAAATTTCCAGAGTACTAAAGCCAGGTGGGAGCCTTATGTGTTGCGTTCCATTTTTGCAGCCATTTCATGGTTATCCTCATCACTATTACAATATGACCAGTCAAGGATTGGCAAACTTGTTTACTGATTACCTTGCAATTGATAAAACAACCGTTTATGAAAGTGTGCTGCCAATTTGGTCATTGACATGGATTTTGTCAAGCTGGGCAGCAGGTCTACAGGGAAAAACCAGGGAAAATTTTTTACAATTAAAAATTGCTGACCTTGTTAGTAGTGCAGACAAATATCTGAATATGCCATTTGTTAAAGAGTTGTCGATGGAAAAAAATCTAGAACTTGCGAGCGCAACGGTGCTTTTTGCACACAAGCGATAAGTTGCTGCTTAATTGGTTCTTTTATTAGTGAATGCGGGTAGTTAGTTAAAGTATGAAGTACATATCCGTATTTTTTTGTGAGGAGATTGATGAAGATTTTGATTGCAGGGCAGGCCAAAACAGGGACCACTGCTCTTCTTTATCTTGTTGCCAGTTCTCTAGGTGATGGGGTGAAACTGCTATTCGAACCCCTGGAGTGCCCTTCTGATGTCGAGATGTTTGGTGGTGATCTTGTTGCTAAGGTCATAATTAGAAAAGATGTAAATTTGCATTCTTTTGTCAATTTTGATAAAAAGATCATAATTATTCGTGACCCTCGGGACCGGTTGATCAGCAGCCTTCTGTATAGTCAGTATCATGCCAAATATCTACAGAACGACGAGTTGGTAAGTTTGGTGCGTGAGTGCCTGGAAATGAAAGAGAGCGCGCCCGCCTCTGTCTCGATCAGGGAGATTCTAGAGGTGATTGGTAAGGCATCCCAAAACCTATTAATTGCCAAGCAGTTTAACAAACATTTTGAATTGGAACTGATGCTCTTAGATAATTATTTGGCAAGCGTCCCTGATGCATTTTTGTATCGCTATGAGGACTTTGTGGATGAGAGTTATACGCTGCTCGAAACTTATTTGGGGCGGCCGATATGTGGCAAGGCTGTGGTGCCAGGCAATTTAAGACGGGTAGTGCGTACGAAAAAATCTGGCGATTGGCGGAACTGGTTCACTGCAGATGATGTACAGGAATATCAGCCGGTATTGGGACCATGGCTTAAGAAGTATGGCTATGATGCCGAGGACTGGAAGTTGAATGCTGAACCGATTATAGATTCAAGACACTGCTCTAAGTATTTTATGCTTCTTGTTGATGAATCTCCCGTGAGAAAGCATTCAGGGAAATCGCAATATGTACTCGCAACAAACGGAAAAGAAATTAACGGTAATCTGGAAAAAACTCAGATCAACAAATCATTAGGTTACCTGGATTTAATTAATGAGGGGATCTGCAGCGGTTGGGCCTTCTATACCGAAAAGCCTACTATTGCTTCCAAGGTACAAATTTTTGTTAATGATCGGCTTGTGCTAACCACCGAAGCTCGGCTGCCGCGCCCGGACGTTAAAGAATGTGGAATCCATCCCACAGGCCTTTGCGGTTTCCGTGTCGAGTGGCCTATTGGCATGAGACCACAGGCGGGTGACCAGGTGGAAGCCTGGGTGGAGGGCGATGTCAATCCACTTCTCGGCTCTCCAAAGCAGATGAGCGCGCCTCAGGGTAAGCTCGCCTGGCCGTGGAGTTCGGCTGTTGGGGCCCAGTTGGTTGGCAGAAGATCCGGGCTGAAGCGCACACCTCTTGGAAAAAGCAAGGCGGTAAAGCCGTTGATCTCAGCCGATCACCACCCCAAATTGCGAGCAAAGAGTAATCAGCAGAATGGATTATCAGATTTTTCAGTCTCTTCTGTGTCGGACAGCGGCAATCGATTATCATTGAAAAAAAATGTTCCTTTGCTGTCTACCCGTATTAACGTATCAGAACTTATCAAAAAGGTAGATCTTGGTTTGCTTGGACTGTCTGAGAAGGAGGCTGCTCATTTGATTCGGGAGGCACTTGCCCTGCTTGGCAGACATATTATTGCCTTAGATGACGGTGTGGTTAAGGTTCAAGGTCTCGGCAGCTTTCAGATTGGTTTTACTATGAAGGAAAAAGATGGTCTGAAAGTGCCCAAAAAACATATTGTTTTTCGTGCGATTAAGCCTAGAAACAAGCAGCAGAAAAGAATATCCGCATGAGAACACGAAACGTTATATGGCAAGGGCCGTGACTGTTAGCCCGATATGGGGTGGTGCGTTGTGTCGATGACAATCAGGCTATCGCTTAAGCCTCTTAAAAACGTCAGTAAGAACGGGG
>MGTA01000254.1:4300-6516 GCA_001799225.1 Deltaproteobacteria bacterium RIFOXYD12_FULL_50_9 | reverse complement strand
GGCCTGCCAGTGCGACTTGAACTGTTGCCCAATTATACTGCTTTGCCAACCGGGTGGGTGTTGCTCAGGGGGGTGCTGCACCGGTGGGGACAGGACTTTTCAGCAAGATTGGTTGCCATTGTTGAAGGCGAAGGGGAGGTCAGGCACTCTTTCCCTTTGTCAGTTACGCGCAAAGGTTCAATTCGGGAACTGATATGTCTGCCAAAGGGCGTGTCCCGTCTATTACTCGAGCCAATGCGTTCGCTCGGTGAGTTTGAACTTGGCGAATTGTCGCTGAGTCCGGTTGGCAAGGTTGAGCGATTTGTTCGAATGTGCCGTCGGGTTATTCCGCTATTTTTCAAACAATCTCGCGAGCGGCGCCATAAGGTCGGTCTGCACGCCTATACCCCGTTTATTAATCTGGATGAGGCATACCGGGTTGCCGGTCGTTTCAAGGCCTATTCCCCGGCATTGAGCTATGGAAAGTGGATCGAAGAGTTCGACACGCTATCCAAGGAAGATCGGCGGTTGATGCGGCGCCAGATTAAGGTCTGGGATAGGTCGCCTATTTTTCAGATAATTGTCTTTGTGAGTGAGCCACCCGGATCCGGACTGAAGCGAACTTTTGATTCACTGCACGGGCAATTGTATCGTCATTTTCAGGTGACTGTGCTGGTGGGGCCCAACGCCGTAAAGTCGAGCGAAGTATCGCGACTCCCACGCTTGGTTGAGGTGCTTAATCCCGGATCAGAGGCTGACGTGATTGCTGTGGCCAACGCCAGGCTGAAAAGTTTTGGACAGTCATCTTGGATTGTTGTTTTGGAGGCCGGGACGGTATTAGCTGAGAATGCTCTTTATTGGCTTGCCTTTAAGTCGTTATATAAAGCAAGCGCCGGTCTTATCTATACAGATCATGATTTTCTCAATAAGGATGGTGAGCGGGTTGAACCGGTTTTTAAGCCGGATTGGTCGCCTGAACTGTTGCGTTCGACCACTTATATTGGATGTTCTGCAATCGTGCGATCTGAGATGTTGGTACGGGCTGGTGGTTTTTTTCTGAACGATAATCAGGGCCTTGCTTGGCACGATCTTTTTTTACGGGTGAGCGAACAACTCGATATCGAAGCAATCCGGCATATTCCTGCGGTGCTTTGGCATTTGCCGATAGTAGAGGCTGGCCAGGATGAGCATCCAGACCGGCAGATTGCCAACCCGGTTATCGCCCATCTCAGTCGTTTAGGGGTTGCAGCCTCGGTTACACCTTTAATCACTGGACACTTCAGGGTGCGTTATGAGCTTCCAGCCAATCCCCCTCTGGTCAGCATAGTGGTGCCAACCCGCAATGCTTTGGCCCACCTCAGAGCATGCATGGAAAGCGTACTGATGAAAAGCAGCTACGATAATTTTGAGGTGATCGTCATTGATAATCAGAGCAGTGTTCCTCTGGTCCTCGATTATCTCGAAAAATTGACCAAAAGACCGCGAGTAAGGGTTTTTCGCTATGATAAATCATTTAATTACTCGGCTATCAATAACTTCGCCGCTGGTGTGGCTAACGGTGAGGTCCTTTGTCTGTTGAACAATGATACTGAGGTGATTACCCCGGGCTGGCTGGAAGAGATGCTCGGGCATCTGGTCCAGCCAGGGGTGGGAGTGGTGGGTGCCAAACTTTTTTATGGAGACGGGCGTGTGCAGCATGCCGGCGACACCGTAGGCCCGGGTGGCTGTGCCCATCACTTGCATGCGCTGATCGAACGTGATGCCCCTGGTTATTGCAGCAGAGCGATACTGGCCCAGGATCTTTCTGCGGTGACCGCAGCTTGTCTGATGACTTGGCGCTGGTTGTTTCAAGATTTGAATGGGTTGGATGCTATTAATCTACCGGTTTCTTATAACGATGTCGATTACTGCCTGCGGGTCCGGGAGGCCGGCTATCGCGTGTTATGGACGCCCTATGCCGAGTTGTATCATCACGAGTCAGTATCGCGGGGCAAGGATAACAGCCGGGAAAGGCAGGAGAGATCCCGGCGTGAAGCAATATATATGCGTAACCGTTGGAAGCATGTGATGCGGCATGATCCTTTTTATAATCCTAATTTGAGTTATCAACGGCCCGATTTTTCCTTGAGCAATTCACCGATGGTCAAAAAACCGTGGCGGGATTGATAGAAAAATGACTGATTGCGTAAGTGTGAGCAATACATTAATCTTTGGCAAATATTTATTTACAGATTAAA
>MGTA01000254.1:1737-4286 GCA_001799225.1 Deltaproteobacteria bacterium RIFOXYD12_FULL_50_9 | reverse complement strand
TTTTGATCTTGGTCTTCAGGTCTAGCTCCTGATATTTGGTTTTAATGGGGTGGTTGTTCGGTTTATTCGGTCAGGCAATTGGTCATTGCCATGTGAGATATTGAGTAACATATCTACCTCGATAGATTTCGGCCTGTATCCCAAAAAAATATTTTTAAAATTTTATTATGTTATTAAGGAGATAAATACTATGACCGATGAGGCATTATCAAAAAAAGAGCCGGGAGACGAGCAGGTGGAAAAGTCATTACCTTTACGGAATCTCTTAGCGGAGTCCTCTACTCAGGAGCAGGCCAAAGCGCCGCTTGAACCAACTGAATCTGCAGAGGACGCTTTGCCGATAGAAAAGATCATTGGAAGCTTTGATGTCTGCAATGCCACCGGTATAAGCGGTTGGGTTGCCAGTAATATCCCTTCAGACAAACCCTTGGCGGTTGAAATTCTTGCAGATGACCAGTTGGTTTGCCGAGTTACAACTGACATCTTGCGGTCGGATTTACGGGAGGCGGGTATTGCTGTTGGGCAGCATGGCTTCTGGTCCATGCTGCCCGCCCATTTGTTTGACGGCAAGGATCATGTGATTAAGGTGCGGGAACTCGTCACCGGTTATGAGCTGGCCGAATCGCCGAAACAGTTTAGTGCGCTACCTGCCGATCGTGGCAGCATCGGCCTGGATGGTAGCGCTTTGGTCGGCTGGGCAAGTTTATCTGAAAGGCAATTTTCGTCTGTTCCGCTCGAAGTCAGGGAAGGATCAACAATTATCGGTAGCGTCTTTGGGATTCCGGATGGAGGAGACTCAGCAATTATTCGCTTTCGTTGTTCTCTGCCGGTATCGGTTCTGGATGGCCGTCCGCATATCTTTTCAGTAAGTGGCAATAGTCCGAATCTGTTAATTGGTGAGCTGGTGGTAATTACCCCTTTCATGCTTACCCCGGAGACCTCATTACGGCAGTTTGCCCGTGAAGGTCTCAAGCCAAGCCTTGCTGTGGCAGCAGGGTTTCGTTATGAATCCCTGGCAAGGGCGATCGAGCAGATTGTTGGCGGTACCGGGGGGGCAGCTGCGGAGGAAGGCAAGGATCAAAGTGATAGTGCAAGCGATATTGTTGCTGACCATGCTATTCCGGTCACCGAGCAGCTAGCCCAGCTTCTCCGTGCGCATGCTCACCTTGTCCGCGGCTTTATGGAAACTGACAAGGTGTTTGAACCTCTGATATTTCCTAAGGTAGAAAAACCAAGAGTCTCGATCGTTATTCCGGTACATAACAAATTTTATGTAACCTATCACTGTCTTGCCTCCTTGTTGGTGGCAGCGAATCACGCCTCCTTTGAAGTTATCCTGGTCGATGATGGCTCAAAGGACGAAAGTATCTATATCCCGGAGCTTATCAAAGGAGTAATCTGCATTCGCAATGACGAAGCCCAGGGTTTTATCCGGGCCTGCAACAGAGGCGGTGACCAGGCCCGGGGCGAATACATCGTCATGCTCAACAATGACACCGAAGTTACGGCCGGCTGGCTGGACGAACTTCTGTGGGCATTTGAACATTTTGACAATGTCGGATTGGCCGGAGCCAAGCTGCTCAACCTGGACGGCAGCCTGCAGGAAGCAGGCGGCATTGTCTGGAATACCGGCGATCCTTGGAACTACGGGCGTCAGGCCAATCCTCACGATCCTCGTTATAATTATACCCGGCAGGCGGATTATCTTTCAGGCGCCTGTATCATGTTGCCGCTTACCTTGTGGCGTGAAATCGGTGGCTTTGACGAATATTTTGCGCCTGCTTATTTCGAGGATACGGATATTGCCTTTCGGGTCCGCGATAAAGGGTATAAAACTGTTTATATGCCATTTTCGCAACTCATTCATTTTGAAGGCATCAGTAGCGGGACCAGCACAACTTCTGGTATCAAGCGATTTCAGGAGATCAACCGTCCCAAGTTTAAGAGCCGCTGGGTAGGTGCTTTCCGAAACAATGGTAAGGTTGGCGTTGATCTTGAACTGAATAAAGATCGTAATATCGAATTTCGAGCTTTGGTATTGGACGCTGAAACGCCGATGCCTGATCAGAATGCAGGACATTACGCCGCCATTCAGGAGATGCGGATGCTGCAAGGGTTGGGCTTCAAGTGTACCTTTGTTCCGCAGAATATGGCGTGGATGGGGCACTACACCGAGGCTTTGCAACGCATGGGGGTGGAGTGCCTTTTCGCGCCTTTTATAAGTTCTGTTAATGAGGTAATAGAAAAACGCGGCAGTGAATTTGACCTTGTTTATATAACACGTTATTCCGTTGCCCAGTATTACATCGACATCATCCGCAAGCATGCTCCGCAGGCAAAAATCGTTATGTGCAACGCCGACCTGCACTTCCTTCGCGAACTGCGGGCTGCATTGCTGGCCAAGAGCAGTGAAGTGCTGGCGCGCGCAGTCGAGACCAGGGATGCGGAACTTGCTACAATGCGCAAGGTGAATCTGGTGCTCTCATACACTGATGTTGAAAAAGCTGTAATTCTTTCCCATAACCTCGACTCTACCCGTGTGGCCAAAT
>MGTA01000254.1:0-1728 GCA_001799225.1 Deltaproteobacteria bacterium RIFOXYD12_FULL_50_9 | reverse complement strand
CGAGGCGGTGGAGTGGTTTGTTGATATGGTAATGCCGATGCTGCGCGAGACCCTGCCTGGCGTTAAGTTCCGTGTCTATGGCAGCAACATACCCAAGAACCTACTGACGCTGGCCGAGAAGAATGAGGACCTTGTCATTGAAGGCTGGGTGCCAAAAGTCGAGGCCGTCTACAACACCTGCCGGGTTTTCGTTGTTCCCATGCAAATTGGCGCCGGCATTAAGGGCAAAGTTATCGGTGCCTTGGCGCACGGCGTGCCTTGTGTGCTGTCGCCGATCGCTGCCGAAGGCATCTCTCTGGGCCATGGCGTTGATGCCTTTATTGCCAGCAAGCCGCAAGAGTGGGTTGCGGCAATCTCCCGTTTGTATCAGAATCCACAGGTTTGGGCCGATATGTCTAGCCAGGCTCTTATCTTTTCCAGGAAACGGTACGGTTTTGCGAAAGGAGTGGAACAGATGCGGGAAGCCCTGCAACAGGCTGAAATTTTTACTAATACCGAAAATGGGGCTCTCGTGTTGCGTTGAACAATAGCTGACTGCTCAGGGCTTAATGCTTCAGCCTATTTACTACAGGGGTAAGGACTTGCGAAAAATTATTCTCTATTATAATCTCCTCAAGAAAGCCTGGATTTCTCCAAAGGAAAAGATCTCCGGACACTTTGATGTCTGTGAGGCCTCAGGGATAACCGGTTGGGTTGCCAGTAGCATCGCTTTAAATAAGCCATTGGAAATTGAAGTTCTTGTTGATGATCAGTTGGTTTCTAGGGTGAAAGCCGATATTTTGAGGCCGGATCTGCAGGAAGCTGGTATCGGTGATGGAAAACACGGCTTCTGGTTCATGCTGGCAGACCATTTTTTTGATGGAAAAGAGCATGTGATTAAGGTGAGGGAATTCTCAACCGGTATTGAGCTGATCGGATCTCCGAAAATTTTTATGGCGACATCTGCCGATCGCTGCAGCATCGGCCTTGAGGGCGGCGCTTTAGTCGGTTGGGCAAGTTTGTCTGAGAGGAGTGATAAGCCTGTTCCGCTTGAAGTCAGAGAAGGATCAACAATTATTGGTATCGGCCAAGGTATCCCGGTTGGAGGTGACTCCTCAATTATCCGTTTTCGATGCCCTCTGCCTATCTCGGTTTTGGATGGCCGGCCCCATTTTTTTTCAGTCTGTGGGAACAGTCCGAATGTATCAAAAGGTGATTTCGCTGTTATCACCCCCTGTTTGTTTACCTCGGAGTCATCATTACGGGAGTTTGCCCGCGATGGTCTTAAACCAAGTCTGGCTGTGGCAGCAGGTTATCGTTATGAATCTCTTGTAAAGGCTATCGAGCAGATTGTGGGCGGTGCTGTGGACTCAGTTGCTGATCCTGCTTTTCCGGTCACTGCGCAGCTTGCCCAGCTCCACCGTGCCCATGCCAAGCTTGTCCGTGGTTTTATGGATACTGATAAGGTGTTTGAACCGCTGCTCTTCCCTAAGGTAGAAAAACCGCGAGTTTCGATCGTGATTCCGGTACATAACAAGGTCTATGTCACCTACCACTGTCTTGCTTCTTTGCTGGTGGCGGCGAATCGTGCCTCTTTTGAAGTTATCATGGTCGATGACGGCTCACAGGATAAAAGCATCCATATCCCAGAGTTTATCAAGGGCATACACTACATCCGTAACAACGAATCTCAGGGCTTTATTCGGGCCTGCAACCGAGGCGGTAGCATGGCCAAGGGCGAATACATCG
>MGTA01000253.1:22057-22709 GCA_001799225.1 Deltaproteobacteria bacterium RIFOXYD12_FULL_50_9 | reverse complement strand
TCAAGGACTTTTTTTAGATTAGCTCACTTTTATTTGCTGAATAGTTACAAAACTATTCTAAAAAAAGACATAATTTGCCAAACAATCAAATAGCCTATTGGATGTTTGTTAACCGGGCACAGGAAAATTGTAAAGAATTATTTCCGCCCAACCCGGACAACTCCCAGCTCGGTCACCAGGAAATCTAAACGCATGTCATGGCTCAGCAGAGGCGCTTGCGGCACCACCTGCAGTTCATAGGCCAGACCGATCCGCAGCGCCTGCGGGGCCCGGTTGGCCAGAAACCGATCGTAGTAGCCGCCGCTATAACCGAGCCGCCCGCCCTGCCGATCAAAGACGCTGCCCGGCAGGATGATTACCTCGATCAGATGCGGGTCCAAAAAATCAAGCCGATCAGGATCAGGCTCGGGGATTGCGCAATAGCCTGGCCGCAGATCCAGATCAGGATCCTTAAGCAAATAGGGCTGTAAAGTCTCGCCCGGGATGGTCAACGGCACGGCTACCTGCTTGCCCAGGGCCAGACATTGCTTGATCAATGGCAGAGTTTCGACCTCGCTGCGGAACTCGACATAGGAAAAAAGAACCAAGGCCGCACGAAACTCCGCAATCCCCCAGAGCTGCTCGTGGATCACCCGGCTCAGTCGCTCTCTTT
>MGTA01000253.1:20833-22043 GCA_001799225.1 Deltaproteobacteria bacterium RIFOXYD12_FULL_50_9 | reverse complement strand
CGGTCGCGGGCCCCCAGAACCTCACGCCTCAACTGGCGCCGCGTCTCAACAATCTTTAGTTCATCAACCATAACCACCTGCCCTTCAACAAGTAACCATTGCTATATCTTGACCAATCGCCACCCAGCCGGTATGTTTGGCATGTGTCGGCACCATGACACCTTGACTTAACAATCCAAGAGAAAACAACCCACATGGCAGATATCCCGGCAACGACAAAGGCAAAAATCAAGGGTCTCCTGCTCGTTCTGTTTTTGGTTGGCGTTATCATCCTTTTCCGACTGACACCGCTTAAGGAGATTATCACCCCGGAACGGATCAAATCAATGATCGCCGGGTTCGGTCCCTGGGCGCCGGTTTTCTTTATCGTCAGCTATGCAACAGGTGTCTGCCTCTTCCTGCCTGCCCTGCTTTTTACCACGGTCGGCGCCGTCCTCTTCGGTCCGTACTGGGGCTTCCTCTATAACGAGATCGGCGCACTTTTGGGCGCCGCCATCGCCTTCAACTTCAGCCGCTTTCTGGGCCGCGACTTTGCAGCCGGCCTGATCGGCGCACGTCTGCAAAAATACGATAATAACATAGCCCGGAACGGTTTTGCCACGGTTCTCTATCTGCGCCTCATCTTCTTTCCGTTTACGCCGCTCAACTTCGGCATGGCCCTGACCAGCATCTCGTTTAAAGATTTTTTTCTAGGAACCCTGTTCGGAATTATGGCCGGTGGCTTTGTGCTTACCTTTTTTATTGCCAATCTTGCCGAGATCTGGGCAAACGGTGACTACAGCAGGCTTCTGAGCAGCAGGTCTCTATTTTCATTGGCTTTATTTATCGGCTCGTTCTTCATCCCGAAACTCGTCGACAAAATCAGACCACTGACCAAAGAAAACATCGTCGACCCAAAATAAACAACATGGCACTTTCCCTCAACTAATCGAAAACCTATGCCTGAACTTCCAGAAGTCGAAGTCATATGCCAGGGGCTTAAGCCGCGGATCCTCAACAAACGGGTGACCAGCGTAATCTGCAGTGCTAAACAACTGCGCCTGCCGATCCCCTATGCCGAGCTCACCAACTGGATCACCAATGCGGTCATCACAGGCCTTAAGCGCCGCGGCAAATACCTGCTGTTTGAGATGTCGAACCTGGCGACCTTGCTCATTCACCTCGGGATGAGCGGCAAACTTGGTCTCTTTCCGACCGACTCACTCCGCCA
>MGTA01000253.1:18977-20815 GCA_001799225.1 Deltaproteobacteria bacterium RIFOXYD12_FULL_50_9 | reverse complement strand
CGGTGCAATTCAGGTCGTAGAACCGGACGGCTTTACCACCGGCCATCACCCACTGGCTGAACTTGGTCCTGAGCCCTTCTGGCCGGAGTTCTCCTCCTCATATCTGCTGGAGCTGGCCGACGGCCGCAAACAACCGGTCAAAAATCTGCTGATGGACAGCCGGGTCGTGGTAGGGATCGGCAACATCTATGCGAGCGAAATACTCTTCAGTGCCGGCCTCAACCCGGCTACTCCGATAGCCCGCCTTACTCAAGGGCAATGGCAAACCATTATCGACGCCAGCAGAAACATACTCACCCAGGCGATTGCCTGCGGCGGCTCCACCATTGCCGACTATGTCAACAGCAACGGCCAACCCGGCTATTTCCAGAACGAACTCAAAGTTTACGGCCGCAAAGATCTGCCCTGTCTACGGTGTACGACCCCTATCCTGAAAACAGTCATGGCCGGCCGGGCGACCTATCACTGCCCTTGCTGCCAGTCTGGGTCTCTTCCTAAGCCTTAACTCTGCTCAAAATCTGCCAGTGTCCGGCCGACCAGTTCGGCTGCTCTCCGCAACAGGTCATCAGGGTGATGGAGAGTGATCGAAAATCGCAGCCGGGCTGTGCCTTCCGGAACCGTGGGCGGCCGAACCGGTGTTACATAGAGACCGGCGGCCCGGAGGAGGTTGGCCGCAGCCAAGGCCAGGGTACTGTCACCGACCAGGACAGGGACGATCTGGGAGTGGCCAAAATCACCTGCCACGCCGTTCTCCTGCAGACAGCGCTTGAAAAACGCTGCTTTGGCAAGCAGATTTAGCCGGCGTTCCGGCTCATTTTGCACCACGGTCAGGGCGGCAAGCGAGGCCCCGACCACGGCCGGCGGCAAAGCGGTGGCATAGACAAAACTGCGGGCCCGGTTTACCAGATAGGCCTGCATCTCGGATGAGACTGCGGCATATGCCCCGTAACTGCCCAGGGCCTTGCCAAAGGTGCCCATCGCCACATCCACCTGGGCGCTCACGCCATCTTCTTCGATAACCCCGCTGCCCCGACTGCCGAAGATACCGGTAGCATGCGCTTCATCGACCATCAGCAGACAGGAATATTTATCTTTTAACGCTGCCAACTCCTTAAGAGGCGCCCGGTCGCCATCCATGCTGTAGATGGATTCGACCACGATCAGGGCCTCACCTTTGCCGCGCTGCCGGCGCAAAAGCTCCTCAAGATGCTCCAGATCGTTATGTCTGAACCGCTGAAACTTAGCGCCGGAGAGCAGACAGCCGTCATAGATACTCGCATGATTCAACCTATCGCCGAAAATCAGATCGCCACGACCGACCAGGGCCGGAATAATCCCGATATTGGCAAGATAGCCGCTGCCGAAAATCAGCGCTGCCGGCGTGCCCTTAAAACGGGCTATCTCTTCCTCAAGTCGATGATGGAGGCTCAAATCACCACTCATCAGCCGGGCAGCGCCGGAGCCGGCGCCCAGCTCTTCAAGCTGTTTTCGGCTCTCTGAAATAACAGCGGGATGCTCGGCCAAGGCGAGATAATCGTTTGAAGAGAAGTCCCAGAGCAGATCTGCCGGGGAACCGGCCAAACGCAGTCGTCCGTTGCCGACCCGCTCAACCGGCACCAGCTCGCGCAGCAGCCCCTGGTTACGACGTTCAGCCAACCAACTGGTCAGGCGCTCCATAACCGTTTGATTTCCTCAATTAACTGTTGATCCTCAGCCGGTAAGCGCCCCTGCTGGGTAAGGTAGCCGCCGATCATCATCCCGTCCGCCCCGGCCATAAAGGCCATGCCGACAAAATCCTTAAGGGCCGTTTCCCGGCCGGCGGCAAGCCGTACCGGCAC
>MGTA01000253.1:5534-18953 GCA_001799225.1 Deltaproteobacteria bacterium RIFOXYD12_FULL_50_9 | reverse complement strand
GGCAATGGCCCGCAGGATCTCATGGACCGAAAGCGGCGGGTTATGGGCCATAGGTGTGCCGGGCAGCGGGATCAGGATGTTGATTGGCACAGAGTCCACCCGGCAAGCGGCAAGAGTCAGGGCCATGGAGACCCGATCGTCTTCTGTCTCTCCCAGGCCGAATATGCCGCCGGCGCAGACCTCCAGACCCGCCTCCTGGGCGGCCCGGATCGTCTCCAGCCGCTCAGCAAAGGTGTGGGTGGTGACGACTCGGGCAAAATACTCTTGCGAGGTTTCCAGATTGTGATGGTACCTGCTCAAACCGGCATCCTTCAGGATAGTCAGTGCCCTGATATCCAGAATGCCGAGCGAGGCGCAGACCTTGATGTCGACCTCGCGTCTGATCGTCGCGACAATATCGGCAACCCTCTCAAGCTCCGGTGATTGCATGCCGCGACCGCTGGTCACCAGGGAGAAGTGCTCGGCGCCGATCCGCTTGGCTTCATGAGCGGCGGCAACTATGGTTGCCCGATCAAGGAGAGGATAAACAGGGCTGGCGGTTTTATGATGGGCTGACTGGACGCAAAACCGGCAATCTTCACTGCACCGGCCGGATTTGGCATTTATTATACTGCAGAGCGCTACCTTTTGGCCCCGGTTTACCAGTTTGGTGTTGAGCGCCAACCCCATCAGCTCGCCAAAGGGCATCTTTCTGATCTGCTCTAATTCCTCGGGCCGCATCATTGTTTTTTCTTGAGTCCGAAAATGCCACCTCTGGCGCTGCTGAAGACCGGCGCCCGGCTGGGCTTACCGCTCGGCCGTTTCTTGATGGCCGGTGGCAGGGGGACAATTTTCACTGTTTCGACCTTTTCCCCGCCGCAGGCCTCCTGGTAGAGCCGGTAAAACTCCAGACACTCCTGGAAATAACTCTTCTGCATCAGCCATTTCGGCCATTTGCCGCGGCCATGGCGCTCGAACACGGCCAGATTCACCAACAACGAGGTTATGTTCTCCTTGGTGAGGCGGGCAATATTCAAATGGGCAAGAATCTCGTCGAGCCGCGCCCGTAAATTTCGGGAAAAGGTGTATACCTCACCCTTCTGCCGGTCCTTACCCAAAAGCCCCATCTCCTTGCGAGCCCAGGGAATAAGCAGGAGAGCAAACAACAGGTGCTCAGGCAATATCTGCCCCTCGCCGGACAACCGGTCGATCACTGCCAGCAATCCCTGCAACTCCTTGTATGGGTCATCTTTATCTGCAGACGGTCCTCCTGCTTTTCCGCAGTCGCCTCTATTTTCCAGAACCTTTTCATAACATGGAAACAACACGGTAAAGATTCCGCAATCGTGAGCAAACCGCATCCAGGAACGGGCTGCACCGCCTTTTAAGTCCTTGAGCAGTTCGTCCCTGATTCGAGAAACAGGACACAAAGCAAGGTTGTTCTTGTATTTCTTGATGGCCTGCCAAGTCTCATCGTCAATAGTGAAATCGGCGCGGGCGGCATGTCTTATCGCCCGAATCATCCTGACCGGATCGCGAATAATCCGCCGTTCGGCATTGCCGATCAACCGGACGATGCCGTCCTTGAGATCCTGAACCCCGCCGACATAATCGATGATCGTAAAGTTTTCGATATCATAAAAAAGAGCGTTGATGGTAAGATCGCGGCGCAGGGCATCCTCAGGCAAGGTGCCGAAGGTGTTGTTCGACGCCAGCACTTCATCCTGGCCATTCAAATCATACTCGCCACGGCACCTGAGGGTTGAGACCTCAACGATCTTGCCGCCGCGAAAAAAGACCTGGACCAGGCGGAAACGACGGCCGATAACCCTGCTGTTTTTAAAAATACTCTGAATCTGCCCGGGTCGGGCATCTGTGCTGATATCAAAATCTTTGGGAGTTTTGCCAAGGAAGAGATCGCGTACGCCTCCACCGACCAGATAGGCCGAAAAACCGGCGTCACGCAGTCGGTGCATGACTTTGAGGGCCTCCCGATCGATATTCTTTCTGGAGATGGGATGTTCCGATCTGGAAAAAATCAGCGGCTCCGGCAGTTCGAACTCTTCCGGTTCCGGGTTGACCCTTTGTTTCTGTGTCATAATTGAGATCACTCAGCCCCGATTGACGGGACTTTTTTCAGCACCCCCTTGAGGGGTAAAAACTGCGCAGAATATTATTAATAAGGTACTAATACTGAACGCCCGGCTCCCGGTATTTTGATTCTGCCTGCGAAACAAACTGATTAAAAACCTCTTGGACCGTGAGTATATCCTTCATCTTGTAGACATTCTCTCCGGTAAAGAACAGGCCTTCCTCATAATCGCCATGCAGCGCCTTTCTG
The DNA here is from genome assembly GCA_001799225.1 of Deltaproteobacteria bacterium RIFOXYD12_FULL_50_9. Lineage (GTDB taxonomy): Bacteria > Desulfobacterota > Desulfobulbia > Desulfobulbales > CALZHT01 > XYD12-FULL-50-9. Next base: position 16,633 of record MGTA01000253.1, on the reverse strand, counting down.
AGATGATCAGAGATGCAATAGACATGGTCACACTTTTTTAGACACTTATAGGCACAATCCTTGGCTTTCAGATCCTCCTTGTTGAGAAGACGCTGAACAAACGGGGTCTTAAGCGCCCGACCAGGCAAACCGACGGGTGAGCGGATCAGGGTGACATCCTCCTTTCTGGCGTTCAGCATAGTCTGCTTAAAAACGTCTGATACCGAGCACTCCTTGGTCAAGACAAAACGGGTGGCGATCTGCACACCATCGGCACCGTACTTATCCATCATCTCAGCCATTTCAAAACCATTGGTTATGCCGCCGGCGGCAATAAGCGGCACCTTGGACACCACCTTGCGAATTTCAGGAAAAAGGTCGCGCAGAGCCACGTCCGTACCAAGATGGCCACCGGCTTCTTTAGCTTCAACGACAATGGCGGCGGCCCCCATCTTTTCGGCAAGCATGGCAAAGGCCGGCGAAGAGACAATAGAAACGATGGGCGTATTGGTATCTTTGCCGATCTTGAAGATATCCCGTGAAAACCCGGCGCCGGTAATGATCATATCAACGCCGCTCTCAATGGATGCCATGACCAGGTTATAGAAGTTTTTCATGGCAAACATTATATTGACTGCGATTATCCCCTTGGTTTCGCTCTTGGCTTTTCTGATGTCGGCCTGCAATTCATCAACCGGGATGGAAGAACCGCCGATAGTTCCAATGCCGCCGCACTCCGCGACCGGGACAGCCAATGCCGAGGTGGAAACCCGAATGGACATGCCTCCCTGGATCAGAGGTACAGCGGCAGTATAAGGGCCGATGGTTAAGGGGGGTAATTTCATAATCTGGCAACACTCCAATAAATCCAATAAAATTAAGACAATACAAATAAAAGCGTCACGACAATTATGACGCGCCGCCATGATCTTGTCAAGGATTGTCGGTTTTTGAACACTAGGATTCCGTTCTGACTCTTCTTCTCACAACAAACCACATCACATAATATTTTGTTCCATATTTTGCAATAATATTGTATTAAGCCTACCAACTTAATACTAATATTTAAAAAATGCTGGCAATATCTTGCTAACAATTAACGTCCTGCCAAGAAAAACCTCCGGGCTCTAAGGCTTTGACATTGTCGGCGTTGCGACAGAAGCACCTTGACGGTTGTGAATAATTGCCCTTCTATCAGGGGATAGATGCCTTCCTGCTGGAGTTTCTGTATCGAATATGCTTTAATAAAATAATGTGCGCTCAGAACCAGAACATATTATGTCCAAATTGCGGCGTGACGATAGGTTTGTATAAAAACCCCATTCCGACCGTGGATATTATAATTGAAATGCCAAATGACAGTATAATTTTAATTGAAAGGAAAAATCCCCCATATGGGTGGGCATTGCCTGGTGGATTTGTCGACTACGGTGAATCACTGGAAAAAGCTGCACAGCGCGAGGCTCTGGAAGAGACCGGTCTTGCAGTAACCCTGCAGGGACAGTTTCACACCTATTCCAGCCCGGATCGAGACAAAAGATTCCATTCGATTACTACGGTTTTTATCGCAACTGCCTCGGGAACTCCCCAGGCCGCAGATGATGCACGGCAGGCCAAGATCTTCCAAGACAATAACCTGCCATCTCTCGTCTTTGATCATGAGAAAATTATTCATGACTATTTTAGCAAAAAAAGATCCTCTTAATAAAAAACGCGAAAAGATTCTCATCGTTGATGACAACCCGCTGATCAGGGAGTTGCTGGAATTTTCCGTGTCGTCTTTCGGCTTCGACTATGCCTCGGCAGAAGATGGCCTGCAGGCCATTGAGAAGCTGCAGCATGAGCCTTTCTCCATAGTCATCACCGACATGATCATGCCCAATATGGACGGCATGCAGCTTCTGAAACACATCACCAACAACTTCCCGAGGATCGGGGTCATCGTCATTACAGGTTATACCGGCTCATTCAGTTACACCGATGTTATCATGGCAGGCGCCAGCGATTTCATTACTAAACCATTCACCGCCGACGAACTGGAAGCCAAACTGAATCGTCTGGTCCGCGAGCAGACATTCATCCGCGAACTCGAACATCTCTCCATGTGTGATGCGCTGACCAATCTTTACAACCGCCGATATTTCGACGTCAAGCTCAAGGAGGAGATCCATCGCGCCCACCGACAGAACTATCCTCTTTATCTCACCTTGCTGGATTTAGACAGATTCAAGGAGTACAACGACACTTACGGTCATCAAGCAGGAGATCTCCTCCTGCAGGCAGTCAGCAAGATCCTCTTGCAGTGCACCCGCGAAAACGTTGATTGGGCCTTCCGCTACGGTGGAGATGAGTTTGCGATTATCAATCCTTATATAAACCACCAACAGGCTGTGGTGGTCGCCGAGCGTATTATCCACTCATATGGCAGCAATGATTTCGGCACCACCGGCTTAAGTATCGGTCTGGCCCGTTTTATTCGCCACGACGAACTGGAGTGGACAGACAACATCACCGATCTGGTCCGCCGGGCTGACCAGGCCCTCTACCAAGCCAAAGCAGACGGTAAAAACCGGGTGCACTTCAATGAGGAAGAGATTAAAGGCTGAATTTCCCAGACCATCCGCACGAATTTTTCCATGAATAAATAGTTGTCTTTGCATCTGGTCTCTGGTATATAAATTCGACAATTTTATTGTACTAACAACCATTTTTTCTAGTCAACAATCAAACCTAACGTTAAAAAAGAACCTATGAATCAAGCCACCCCCTCCAACAGCAGTAGCAGCGAATTAAGCTTTGCCCAACTCTTTGAAGACAGTCAGATCAAAGTTGCCAACATCGGCGAAGTAGTCACCGGCACAATCATCAGCATCACCAATGATTTCGCTGTAATCGATATCGGCGACAAATCGGAGAGCGTTGTACCGCTTGCCGAATTCAGAGCTGATGTCAACGGTAAAGACCTAAAACCGGGAGACACGGTTGAGGTCTATGTCGAAAAGCGCGAAAATGAAGGGGGGCTGCGTCTCTCCAGAGAAAAAGCTATCGGCATCAAAGTCTGGGAAGAGATAGCCAAAATCCAGGAAGAGGACGGCACCATCCAGGGGAAAATTGAAAATCGTGTCAAGGGTGGTCTCTCCGTTGACATCGGTGTTCCCGCCTTTCTGCCATACTCGCAGATCGATCTGCGTCCTGTAAAAGATCTCGACAGCCTGATTAACAAGACCTTTGACTTCAAGGTCCTTAAATATAATCGCAAACGGAACAATGTTGTGATCTCCCGCCGGGCCATCCTTGAGAATGAGCGCAACAAACTCCGCGAAGAGATGCGTTCCAACCTCCAGGAAGGCACCACGGTCAAAGGGCACATCACCAATATCACCGACTACGGCATATTCATTGACCTGGGCGGCATGGACGGACTCTGTCACATCACCGACCTCTCCTGGGGACGTGTATCCCATCCCTCCAAGCTGTTCAAGGTGGGAGAGGAGATCGAGGTCAAGGTTCTCAAATATGATAAGGATACCGACAAGGTCTCCTTGGGCGTTAAGCAATTGAAGCAGGACCCCTGGTCAACTGTACAGCAGCGTTACCCGGTCGGCTCAAAGACGAAAGGCAAGGTAGTCAGCATAACTGATTATGGTGTCTTTGCCGAACTTGAAGAGGGCGTTGAGGGCCTTATCCATATCTCGGAGATGTCCTGGTCGAAAAAGACCAGACATCCATCCAAGGTTGTTTCGGTCGGCGAGACCTGCGATGTCGTAGTGCTCAATATTGATGCGGACGCCAAGCGGATCTCCCTGGGCATGAAGCAGCTGCAGACCAACCCCTGGGACCTGGTTGCAGAAAACTATCCGGTTGGCTCCATCATTGAAGGTAAAATCAAGAATATCACCGACTTCGGTGTGTTCATCGGCATTGAAGAGGGCATTGATGGCCTGATTCACGTTTCAGACCTCTCATGGACTGAAAGGATCAAACACCCTTCCGAAAAATACTCAAAGGGTGGGACCATTCAGGCCGTTGTCCTTAAAATCGACCGGGAAAACGAAAGGTTCTCTCTGGGCGTAAAACAGCTCGAGCCGGATCCATGGCAGGAAGCAGTCAACAAATATCCGATCGGCACCAAGCTTGAAGGCAAGATCACCAACGTCACCGATTTCGGCATCTTTGTCGAAATAGCCGATGGCGTCGAGGGCCTTGTCCATATCTCTGAGATCAGCAAAGAGAAAATCAACACCCCGGTCGGTAGTTACACGGTTGGTGACACCCTGGAGACCAAAGTGATCAACGTTTCTGCCAAGGATCGCAAGATCGGTCTGTCAATCAAGTCTCTGGCAGATGAGAGCGAATCATCAAGCTTCAACGAATACAAGAAAAAACAGACGAGCAGCGGCCCTTCAACCATCGGCGATCTTCTGAAGGAAGAGATGGAGAACAAGGACAAAGCAACGGAGAGTGACCCAAGTACCGGCTCCTGAGCCGCCACGCCATGACCAAAAGGTTATTTCGCCACGAGCATCCGGTTCTCCTTGGGTTGTTGATCTTGGGGGCAATCTCAATTCTCTTCCTGGGTGGAATAACCTTTTTTATTTCCATTATCAGTCCTTCGGATCAGAAAGACTTTTTTGGGAAAAAAAATGGGATAGGGATTATTGAGGTCAAGGGAGTCATTATCTCCTCTGAGGATCTGCTGCAGGATCTTCGTGATTTTCGAGAAAATCAAGCGGTAAAAGCTATAGTTCTCCGACTGGATAGCCCCGGCGGGGCAGTGGGTGCCTCGCAAGAGCTCTTTAAAGAGGTCCAGCGAACCAAGGCGACCAAACCGGTCATTGCCTCCATGGGTTCCGTGGCTGCTTCAGGCGCCTACTATGCTGCACTTGGCGCCAATAAAATTATGGCCAGCCCGGGCACAATCACCGGCAGTATCGGTGTAATTCTCAAATTTGCCAACCTTGAGGAGCTGTTCGGGAAAATCGGCTACAAAAGTGAGGTTGTCAAAAGCGGCAAACTCAAGGATACCGGCGCGCCGGATCGGCCTCTTGCTCCCGAGGAACGGGCTGTCCTGCAAAACATTATTGATAATGTCCATCAGCAGTTCATTAGAGATGTGGCCGCCTCTCGAGGGCTGCCTGAGGAAAAAGTAAAAATCTTAGCCGATGGCCGAATTTATTCAGGCGAACAAGCAAAAAATCTGGGATTAATCGACCTGTTCGGTAATTTTGAGGACGCTATTACACTGGCGGCCAACCTTGCCGGGCTTGATGCAAAACAGCCTCAGCTGATCTACCCAAAAGAAAAAGGCTTCTCTCTTATAAGTTTGATAACCGGCGAGCAGGCTTCAGCTTTCAAGGATCGTCTGCTCAGTCATACACCGGCGCTATCCTATGAGTGGGCTCTCGGCCAATAGTTTATCTTATTGATTTAGAACTGGAATTACCAAGATTTTAACAGGATTATCGCATGCTGAAACGTGAACTGATTGACGAAATTGCCAAAGAACAGAACAGCTATCTCAAGAGAGATATTTCCCAAGCAGTAGACATCATTCTTGAAGCTATTAACGAAGCGGTCGCCAAAGGTCAGCGGGTTGAAATCCGCGGATTCGGGAGCTTTTCCGTGCGCACCAGAAAGGCACGAATCACCAAGAACCCGAAAACCGGCAAGGTGATGGATATACCGACCAGGAAAACACTCAATTTCACGATGAGTAAATCCATCAAGGAACCACTGGTCAACTCCGACAAATGATCAGCTTGCTATCGCAGTCCGACTGATAATTGAATCAATTTGGCTTATGATGTTACGCAGCTATCCTACCAGCATCTGATCAAAACATGCTGACATCGCCTTTGCCGATTCTTAAGATCACAGGATTGTCATCAATCAGGGATACGATGCTTGAAGGGCAAGGATATACCGGACCACCATCTATAACCAGATCTACCAACCTTCCCAGCCGCTCCTCGATAGCAAAGGCCTCGGACTGAGCTTCTTCGGCATCTCCAGTCACTGCGCTGGTAGTCAGAATGGGATTGCCCAAAGCCTCTACCAAAGCCCGACAAATTTCATTATCCGGAACCCTGATACCAACGGTTTTCTGCTTGGTGGTCATAATCTTAGGAACAATCTTGGCTGCCGGTACTATAAAGGTGTAAGCGCCGGGCAGATGTTTTTTCATTATCCGGTAGGCCAAGTTGGATATATGCCCGTAGATGCTGACATCCTTTAAATCTGAACAGATGAAACTGAACGGCTTTTGTTGCGGTCTCCTCTTGATCTGATAGATACGCTTAACCGCTTTCTGGTTGAAAATGTCGCAACCGATTCCATACACCGTATCAGTGGGGTAACAGATCACCCCACCTTTCTTGAGGACGCCGACTACCTGTTGAATAAGACGTGATTGTGGGTTATCAGGGTTAATCTCAATAAGCATTGCTCGGACACTCTCGTATGGTAAGGGTCTAGCCTGGCAAAAAACATGCTGAAACATGCTAAAATGACAACGATTTCAGCCAATATCATCTTATAATGCAATCATCTTCGGGAAGCAATGGCAAACACTCCTACCATCTTCGCTGGTATTGATCTCGGCAGCAACAGTTTCCGACTGCTTATCGCCGCAACAGACCAAGGACGGATCACCCCGGTTTACAAGGGCCTCGATATTGTTCGTCTGGGGCAACGCCTAACCAAGACAGGGTCGCTGGAAACGGCCGCCATGGTCAGAGCCTTTAAGGTTCTGACAACCTACCGGGAACTTCTCAGTAAGCACATACCTCAGGGCGTAAGAGCCTGTGGAACCGCAGCCCTGCGCCAGGCCGACAACAGGGATTTTTTTCTAAAACAAGCCTCGGCAATCCTTGGCACCGAAGTTCAGGTGATCAATGGTGACGAGGAGGCAATTCTTGCCCTGTGCGGCGCACTGAACCAACTGCCGGACCTGGCAGACTCCCCCATTCTGCTGGTAGACACAGGCTGCGGCAGCACCGAACTTATTTACAAGAATGACCGCAACCTTGTGCACAGTATTGCCAGTCTGCCGCTTGGAGCTATAAATCTCACCGAAACTTTTCTCAAAAACTCTCTACCGCTTCCTGCCGAAATTGCCGCCATGGAAACGCACATCATATCTCTGCTCGCTCCTTGGCTCAACAAGCTCGATCTTGCCAACCGACTTCCACTTATAATTGCAACCGGCGGCACCGCCACCGCACTTGCCACCCTGGCAAGCAATCTATCATCATATAACGCGGCCTTAATCCAAGGATACGATCTCACAATATCAGATCTGAAAAACACCATGAGCATGCTGCAAAACCTCGATCCTGCCGCCCGCAATAAACTGCCGGGACTCGACTGCGGTAGGGGAGAGATCATTCTTGGCGGAGCCGCTATCCTGCACACCATCCTTAAGCTTTGCAAGGCGAAATCATTAACTGTCAGTGATGCCGGGCTGTTAGAGGGGATTCTGCTGAGCGCGGCGCAGGCTTCTCAGGGAGGAATACCTTAACTAACGCTAACCGAGTTGGAAAAACGTCTTTACAAAGAGGCAAAAATCCCATATTTCTTGAACATACGCAGTGTTAACTATAATATATATTGTTACAGATTCTCCTGCCTTCGCTATTATGAGCAGAACAGTCTGTTATCTCTGTTGAGGAGCCCTTTATGACCCATGAAGAAATTGAATACGCCTTTACCTTTGACGATCTACTGCTGATCCCCGCAGCCTCAAATGTTCTGCCCGCCGATGTCGACCTTTCCACCCGGCTGACCAACACCATTAATCTCAATATCCCGTTGGTGAGCGCTGCCATGGACACGGTTACCGAACACCGGACCGCCATCTCCATGGCCCGGGAAGGCGGCATAGGCATCATTCATAAGAATATGACGGTAGCCGAACAGGCCCTGGAGGTTAACAGGGTAAAAAAATCAGAATCCGGGATGGTGGTGGATCCGATCACCGTTGAAGAGAACCATACCGTCGGTGATGTCCGGGCCATCATGAGCAACTACCGGATCTCAGGCTTACCGGTACTGCGCGACACCAAACTCGTAGGCATCGTGACGAACCGCGATCTCCGCTTCGTCACCGATCCGACCAGCAAGGTCCATGAAGTGATGACCAGTAAGAATCTGGTCACCGCCAAGGTCGGCATCACCCTGGAAGAGTCAAAAGCCCTCCTGCACAAACACCGCATCGAGAAGCTGCTGGTGGTGGACGATGCCGGCAATCTCAAAGGCCTGATCACTATCAAGGATCTGGAAAAAATCCGGAAATATCCGCTGGCCGCCAAGGATGATCTCGGTCGCCTGCGGGTCGGAGCAGCCATCGGCATCAGTGGCGACTATATGGCCCATGCCGAAACCCTGATCAAGGCCGGCGTCGATGTGATCGCTCTCGATTCTGCCCACGGACACTCCCAGAACATTATCAAAGCCCTGACGATCATCAAAGACGCGTTCCCCCAACTGTCAATCATTGCCGGTAACGTCGCCACTGCCGAAGGCACCGAAGCCTTGATCAAGGCCGGCGCCAATTGCGTCAAGGTCGGGGTTGGCCCGGGCTCCATCTGCACAACCAGGATCGTGGCCGGGGTCGGCGTTCCCCAGATGACCGCCATTGTCAACTGTGTCCGCATGGCGGAAAAGTACGGGATCCCCATCCTCGCTGACGGCGGCATCAAATTCTCCGGCGACATCACCAAGGCAATCGGGATCGGCGCCCATACCATTATGATCGGCGGTCTGTTCGCCGGCACCGACGAGACCCCGGGCGAAACCTTTCTCTATCAGGGCAGAACCTACAAGGGTTACCGGGGCATGGGCTCACTTGGCGCCATGAAGCAGGGGAGCAGCGACCGCTATTTCCAGGAGGGCATTGACAATCAGGCCAAGCTGGTTCCGGAAGGCATCGAGGGCAAGGTTCCCTATCGCGGCCCTCTATCCACCACGATCTACCAGTTGATGGGCGGATTGCGCTCGGGCATGGGGTATGTCGGCGCCGCCAGCATTGAAGAGCTTCGGAAAAAAGCAAAATTCGTCCGGATCACCACCGCAGGGCTTAAAGAGAGCCACGTCCACGACGTTATCATCACCAAAGAAGCCCCAAATTACCGACTGGGGTAAATTGAACGGATGTTGGGGCAGGGTCTTCCTGCCCAAAAAACCAGGGCGCGAGGACCGCGCCCCTACATTGAAAACAGGATGTTTTATATATCTAAGCATCTAATTTTTAATCCAAATAATTATCTAACCAGGAATGACCGATGGATATCCATGCAGAGAAGATACTGATCCTTGATTTCGGATCCCAGACCACCCAGCTTATTGCCCGCCGGATCCGGGAGCAGAAGGTCTATTGCGAAATCCACCCCTATAACCTGCCGATAACCCGTAACCGGGAGATTGCTCCCAAAGGCATTGTTTTGTCCGGCGGCCCGGCGAGCGTTTACGATCATGATGCGCCTCAGAGCGATCCCGCTCTCTTTGAGCTTGGCCTGCCAATACTGGGGATCTGCTACGGCGCCCAGCTCATGACCCAGCAACTGGGCGGTCGGGTGGAACGCGCCAACATGCGCGAATTCGGCAAGGCCTTTCTCGAAATCCTTGATGCCGGCGATCTATTTGCCGGCATGGAACAGAGCCGCTCCGAATATCAGGTCTGGATGAGTCATGGCGACCGTATAGAACAGATGGCCCCCGGCTTTAAAAAAACCGCGGTCAGCGAGCACTCACCGCTGGCCGCCTTCAGGCATGAGACAAGGCCACTGGTCGGTGTCCAGTTCCATCCGGAAGTGGCGCATACCCTGATCGGTACGGATATTTTGCGCAATTTTCTCTTCGGTCTGTGCGGCTGCCAGCCCCAGTGGACCATGCACTCGTTCGTCGAGACCACGGTGGCCGCCATCAAGAAGATGGTCGGCAAAGAACGGGTTATCTGTGCCCTGAGCGGCGGCGTTGACTCCTCGGTGACTGCCGCCCTGGTCCATCGGGCCATCGGTGACCAGTTGGTCTGCATCTATGTCGATAACGGCATGATGCGGACCGGCGAGACCGAGAGCGTTCTTCGCTACTTCCGCGAAAAAACCGGCCTGAATGTCATCCATTGCCATGCGGTCGAACGTTTTCTTTCCGAGCTTTCCGGCGTGCAGGATCCGGAAAAAAAACGCAAGATCATCGGCCACGGCTTTATCAAGGTCTTTGAAGCTGAGGCAAAGAAGCTCGGCAATGTCACCTATCTTGCCCAAGGCACCCTCTACCCGGATGTCATTGAAAGCGTCTCACTGCGCGGGCCATCGGCGGTAATCAAATCACACCACAACGTCGGTGGCCTGCCCGATATCATGAAACTCTCCCTGCTCGAACCGCTGCGCGAACTTTTCAAGGATGAGGTCAGGCTATTAGGTCTTGAGCTCGGCCTGCCGGAAGAGGCTATTTTCCGGCAACCGTTCCCCGGCCCTGGACTAGCCATCCGGATCCTCGGCGAGGTTACGGCAGTGAGGCTGGCCATCCTCCGGCAAGCCGATGTCATCGTGCTTGAAGAGATGAAAAAAGCCGGATTTTACCGAAAAGTCTGGCAGTCGTTTGCCGTGTTGCTACCCATCCAGACCGTTGGGGTCATGGGCGACGAACGGACCTACGAGAACGTCGTAGCCCTCCGGGTGGTAGACAGCGTTGACGCCATGACCGCCGACTGGTCCAGACTGCCATATGATCTGCTGGGCAAAATCTCAAACCGGATCATAAACGAGGTCCGCGGCGTCAACCGGGTAGTCTACGATATCTCCTCAAAGCCGCCGAGCACCATAGAATGGGAGTAAAAGAGCCGACAATGGACGAGCCTAAGAATGCCAGCATCAGCGCCATGCCTCTGGATGTCCCTGACGACCCGGAAATCGCCAGACGTCTTCTCAAGGGCATCTCACGGATCATCGGCGTCATCAACACCCCTCGTCTACAATATCCGGCCCGGATGGCCAAAATTTTACAGATTATCCTGGACTACCTGGGGGTTGAACAGGGCTCGATCATGGTCCTCCACAAAAAAAAATACCTGCAGGTAGTAGCGGCCAGCAAACCGGAACTCATAGGCATCAGGCAGACTC
>MGTA01000253.1:2890-5515 GCA_001799225.1 Deltaproteobacteria bacterium RIFOXYD12_FULL_50_9 | reverse complement strand
AGCGTGGCCGCCTGGGTAGTGCGGACCAAAACCCCACTGGTGATCCCTGATATCTCGGTCGATAACCGTTTTGAACACCGGGGCGACAAATACCGCAAAAAATCCCTGCTCTCCGCCCCGATTCTCCAGGACAATCAGGTCATGGGCGTTATCAATGTCGCAGATAAAACCGGAGCCACCGACTTTTTCAAGGAGGATATCGCCTACCTCCTGCGCTTCAGCAGCGTCATCCTCTGGCAGGTGGCGGCCCAGAACTTCCATGCGGAAATCGCCAGCCAGCGCAACACCTTGCGAAAACGCAACCGTGAACTAAGGCGGCAGGAGAGATCCCGCGCCGAGTTCTCCAAACTTCTGGTCCACGACTTGAAGGCGCCTCTTTCAGAGGTCGTCGCCAATCTCGACATTCTCTCCTATTCGATCTCGGATACAAATACGGAATTCCTGGAGTCGGCCCAGATCGGTTGCGAACGCGCCGTGCTCATGATCAACAATCTGGCCAGCATCGACAAGATTGAAGACGGCAAACTCAGTGTTATCAAAGAGGAGATCGCGCCGGTAAACCTCCTGAAGGAGGCGCTCAGCAGCGTGAAAGGTCTGGCCAAAATCAAAGGCGTCACCCTGCAACTGGCAAAGCTTCCGGCTGAACTGCCAAAAATCAAGCTGGACCGGACTCTTATCCTCCGGGTGCTCCAGAACCTTCTCACCAATGCCCTCAAACACTCTGCGGCCGGCTCCACCATTACCCTGAGCTGTTCGCAGGAACCCCTTAAAAAACAGCTAACCTTTTTTGTCAGAGATCAAGGATCTGGAATTCCAGTCGCCAGACAACATCTCATCTTTGAAAAATATGCCCGCATTAACGCCAGTCAAGATCCGCAGATCGGTTCCGGGCTGGGCTTATATTTCTGCCGCTTGGCCATGGGTATTCACCGCGGACGAATCTGGGTTGAAAGCGCCCCTGGCAAGGGCAGTACATTTTTCTTTTCACTACCACTCTAATACCAGAAGTCAGGAGATGAAAAAATGCGCCTTTACTGTTCCATCTCCCCGGCCCAAACCCCTGACGCATAATATTTGACTTAGGACACCTGAGCCCCGACACGATGAAACACCCGTCCAAAATGAATTTTCTGATTATTGATGACATGGACAACATGCGGAGGTCTATTCGTGCCATGTTGAAACTCATCAATTTCGGCAAAGCCCATTATGAAGCCCGTGACGGCCTGGAAGCCTGGGAGGGCTTGACCGAAGAAAAATATCTTATCGATTTCATCATTTCCGACTTTCGCATGCCGCGAATGAGCGGCACGGAACTGTTGAGCCGCTTGCGATCCTCACCCAAATTCCGTGATATCCCCTTCCTGATGATCACAGCTGAATCAAATATGGAAATTGTTGCCGAGGCTGCCGAGAACGACGTAGACGGCTATATGACCAAGCCTTTTGTAACTGCCACCATGGAGCAGAAAATCCTTGAGCTGCTCCATCAGGCTGAACATCCTGACCAGCTCACCCTGCATCTCCGCACGATCCGCAGCTTGAAGGATATGGGCAGAATTGACGAGGCGATTGACCTGGCTAAAAAAGCCATCTCCATTAATCCCCACTCTTCCCGGCCGTTACGTGAACTCGGCCAGCTTTATTATCTTAAGAATGATCTTAAAAATGCTTCAATCTGCTTTGAGAAATCAACCGATATTAACCGGCTGGACGTAATATCCTTTCATCAGCTTGGGGAGATCTATTTTCAATACGGCCTGATCGACAAAGCCATCGACAACTATACTAAAGCCATGCGCATCAGTCCGCGCCATACGGAACGGGCTATCAACTTCGGTCTGCTGCTGCTCAATAAGAACCAGCTCAAAGAGGCGGAAAAGGTTTTCAAACTGGTTCTTCGGCAAACCCACGAACCTGATCTGCTCGAAAAGATTGCCAACTCCTGCTTGGAGCATGGCCTGCCCGATCTGGCTGTTCGGGTATTTCGCGACATTCTGAAAAACAGTCCGGACAGGTACTATTTAGAAGCCAGCCTCGGCATCGCTCTCCTGCGCAAAGGCGATACCAGTGAAGCAATCAAGATTTTGCTACCAATTGCCGGGCAGACGGGCAGCAAAAACATCGAGATCTTTTTAGCCTTGTCTGAGGCCTATTTTATCAACGGCAAAATCATCAGCGCCGACCTCTGGGCGAATCAGGTACTCAAGCTCGATCCGGAAAACGTAAGGGCCAGAGAGATCGTCAGGCAATGTTATTGACTTACAAGATCTTTAGGTTGTTCAGACTGTAGGTTAAACAACCTAACTAGATAATATTAATCAGGAAAATACGGATGAGCCAGATCAGACAAACAGACAAACAAGATTGCCAACGCTGTGGAACCTGCTGTCTTAAAGGCGGCCCTGTCCTGCATGACGTCGACCGGGAACTGCTTGACGCCGGGCATATTACTCAAGGAAATCTTATTACCATCCGCAAAGGCGAACAGGTCTTTTCACCAATCAGCGGCAAAGTTGAGAGCGCCGCTTTTGAGATGCTTAAGATGCAGGGCCAGGGCGGTAACTGGACCTGTTCTTTGTACAACGCAGCTGAAAAAATATGTCGTCTCTACGACCACCGCCC
>MGTA01000253.1:2649-2878 GCA_001799225.1 Deltaproteobacteria bacterium RIFOXYD12_FULL_50_9 | reverse complement strand
TTTGCTCAAGTGCTGGGCTCCCTCGGACCTGGAAGCGATTATCGGCAGACAACTCCTCAGCCGCTACGACTTTATTCCTCCCGACTCCCCTCTCCGCCGCTTAATCGACATCCATGAACGCGAGTGTTCCTGTACAATGCTCAGCACTCTTTGTGCAAAGTTCGGCCTCGGGCAGGATGAACTGCTGCTGGAAGAGATAACCCAACTCATCAAGCGGGATGTCTTGCTC
>MGTA01000253.1:0-2640 GCA_001799225.1 Deltaproteobacteria bacterium RIFOXYD12_FULL_50_9 | reverse complement strand
GTTTAAACAGCTTACCCCGTATGGGATCAGGGTCTATGAACAGGGGGACGACCTTTGTCTGGCCAGAGATCTGGATGCAGCCCAATAATTGGCACCTCATGCTGCGCAACCGCGGCTACTCTCCTCCCCTTTATAGCAAGGCTCTGACCAGAGAGCCTTGGAACGGAGCAGATCCAGCGACTCATCGCACACTTGCCTTCGCACGACAGAGCAGGGAACAGTATGAAAATAAGAAAAGTATCGGATGAGTATTTGGCCAAGGCAGTAGCGTTGTTGCGCAGGTCATTTCCCGCCGGTGGATACGAAGCCCAATTGGTTCAACAGTTCCACGATCATGGCAGAGCAATCCATGAGTGGGTCTGCATCCATACCAATAAAATTATCGCCTATATCAGCTTCTCAACTGCCTATAACGGCACGGAAGCATGCGGACTGCACCTGGGACCGCTGGCTGTAAACCCGGAATTCCAGAAGCAGGGGGTGGGCTCTGAGTTGCTCAGATTTGCCTTGACGCAGGAACCCGTCAAAAGCAGTACGATATTTGTGCTCGGCAACCCGGAGTTTTATCAAAAGTTCGGCTTTACCCTGTGCACTATGCCCAGCTGCCCATTTGATAAAAATAATGCCCACTTTTTGAGTATCAAAAACGAGACGACCACCCAGTTTACCGTTGGTTATGAACCGGAGTTTATGAGCTGCTTGCCGAAAAAACAACCTGTCAAACAACGGGACAAAGGCCGAAGGTCCCGCAGTTAGGTGCTGTCATATAACTCCAGGCATATTTCCTAGATCAGTCAATCTGCAGCCGGCGACTGGCCTGTGCTGCTGTTCTGACCTCTCCGTACTTATCTGCGCCAGGAGTTTAACCCGGCATCAGTTTCCTGCTGCAGCATGGCAAGCAGTTCAGGTGAATTGAACAATTTTTCGCACAGTTCGCATTTCCGGTATTGAATGATCTCTCTGGCTGGAAAGCCGGCAAAGGATGCGATATCGGTTACCCCCATCGTCCTGATGTGGTTATACAACCGATTTGTTTCACTTTTTTCAAAAAGCTCCGCAATGGTGCTGTGCTTTAAATTACCAAGGTGGAAAAAGTTGGTGTTGGTAAAATGGCTGCCGGCATCGCAGCAGGCAAACATGTCAAGGTTGGGGGCAAGATAAGGGTTCATCGGACAACAGTTTGCCTGATAATCAGTGGATATGGGTTGGCGGGCAAATGATCCGGCCCGGCCGGCATAAATTACCGGTTCCGGGAAAAATCTGAGCTGATGATCCCGGAGATATTGCTCGCAGGCATCATCCTGTTCGGAAAAATCGGTGACAAATGAGATAAAATAATCCAGCCCATTTCTTTCACAGCTTTGGACGGCGTTCAATATATTCTGACAAGGGACACTCTTCTGGTGCCACCGGCTGTAACTCATCCGCAGTTGTGACAGCCCATTTTTTTTGAGCTGACCGATACAGGTGTCTGCCAGCACCGGGGTTTTGGCCCAGAAGCAATTGGTGACAACCCGCGTGTAGATGCCATGCGCCTGGCAGAGACCGACCAGTTCAGCGATATCATCGAAGAAAATCAGCGGTTCACCGGCGGTAAAGCTTATGCCCCGGACTTGCGCACCGGCCAGTTCGACAATGAGCTCTTTGGCCTTGGCCAGCTCCATCTTGGAGTTATCTGGTGCGGCTGCTGCCGCCACACAGTGTTCACACTTGATATTACAGCGTTTTGAGTATCCAAAAGCTATTTTTCTCATATCTCTGCCCGTTACGCCATTAGCGAATTGTTCAGTCTCGTCTACTCTGAAGGATATACACAAAACGAACGAATCTGTAGAAAAATTCGCATGGCCATGAATTTTGCGGCGATTCAAGATAATGAAAATATTTTCAGATGATTCATCTTCTGCTTCCGGTCATGCTCCGATAAGCCGTTAAGGGAAGTGTTTGAATTAACAAAATGTATTATTCCTTACAATAAAATTCGTCTTGTCTAACTTGTTTGTGATACAATAAATAAATAATCGTTTTTCGTCGCACCCTGTTGCCTTTTTTCCGTGCATCTTGTTTGAAAGGACCATCTATGACCGTGAAACATAAAGTCCTGATAATTGATGATGACAAGGTAATTCACAAAATGATTAAGTCGGCTCTAGACATTGAGGGCATTCCCTGCCTTCACGCCTATAATGGAAAAGAGGGGCTGGCTCTTTACCAAGAGCACAATCCAGCTATGGTGATACTGGATATTAAGATGCCGGTGATGGATGGTATAGAGTTCCTAAAAACATTAAAGCCGAACACTGAAGCTCTTCGTTCAATTGTTGTTTGTAGCGGGTGCCAGGAGCCAGAGATTAAAAACTTTTGTCTTGGCTTCGGCGTTAAAAGCTTTTTGGATAAGCCGTTTCGCGTCACCGAGGTTATGTCTCTAGCGTCTTCCTATGCTAAAAAATAAAACACAAGCTGTTTCAGCTCCAAGCAAAAACCGGGGTACTCCTCGGGCGGACAGGTTCTGATAGAAGTATTAAATGTTACATGGTACTAGTGCCTTGTAACTCATATTCTTTCGCAGCAAACCCCTCCAAACCTCCCCTTAACAGGGGAGGCTTAAAGTCTTCCCCCCTGATAAGGGGGGATTGAGGG
>MGTA01000252.1:25696-26634 GCA_001799225.1 Deltaproteobacteria bacterium RIFOXYD12_FULL_50_9 | reverse complement strand
CGAATCAGTTGCCGGGGCAGATTTTACCTGGCAATTTTTCAATGCCGACGGTTCGATTGCCGAGATGTGCGGCAACGGCGCCCGCTGTGCGGCCCGTTTTGCCTTTACCAGGGGCATAGCGCCTGCAGCCATGCGTTTCATGACTCTGGCCGGCCTGATCGAGGCCCAGGTGGTTGACGGTTCTGTGAAGATCCGCATGACTCCGCCCACCAGGATCAACGAACAGCACACCGTCATCCTGAACGGCGAAACCCTTACGCTTAGCAGCATCAACACCGGTGTACCGCATGCGGTCTGCTTTGTGGCGGATAACAGCGCAACCCCGGTGGTCGCTTGGGGCCGGGAGATAAGGCATCATGAGATCTTCAAGCCGGCCGGCTCTAATGTTAATTTTGTTCAGGTGCTGGCCAACAACACCCTCCACCTGCGCACCTATGAGCGCGGAGTTGAGGATGAAACCATGGCCTGCGGCACCGGCGCGGTGGCCGGGGCGATTATTGCCGCCCTCCAGGGTCTGGTAAAGCCGCCGGTCTCGGTGATCACCTCGGGCGGCGAACGATTGACCATACATTTTACCCTGGAAAATACTGCCATACCTGTTATAAACAACATATATCTGGAAGGTCCGGCCCTTTTCATCTATGAAGGGTTGCTTGCGCCGGAGGCCTTGCCGGCCGGTCCGGGAGTTTCAGCGTCATAATCAACGGAAGAGGTCTTTTCGTTTTAACGATATCAATAAACGACAACGGATTTAAGGAGGAGTTTATGAGCAAATTTCGCGGAGCATTCGTGGCAATCGTCACCCCGTTTCAAAAGGGCAAAGTCGACGAAAAAGGGTTAATCGATCTGATCGAATTTCAAATAAAAAACGGCACGCACGGTATTGTGCCCTGCGGGACCACCGGCGAATCAGCAACGATGACCCATGCCGAACATCA
>MGTA01000252.1:24760-25688 GCA_001799225.1 Deltaproteobacteria bacterium RIFOXYD12_FULL_50_9 | reverse complement strand
TGGCCGGCACCGGTTCGAACAGCACGGATGAATCGATAGAACTTACCAAGCACGCCAAAAAGGCCGGCGCTGATGGCGCCCTGATGATCACCCCCTACTATAACCGACCTTCCCAGGAGGGGCTTTACCAGCACTTCAAGGCTGTGGCTGAGGCGGTCGACATTCCCATCATTCTCTACAACGTGCCGAGCCGGACAGGAGTCAATATGCTGCCCGAGACCGTGGCGCGCTGCGCCCAGATCAAAAATATCGTGGGCATCAAAGAGGCAACCGGCAATCTCACCCAGATAAGTGAGGTGATCCGGCTGTGTCCCAAGGATTTTATCGTCCTTTCCGGTGATGATTTTACTTCCATGGCCACGGTTGCCATTGGCGGCGCCGGGGTGATTTCAGTAACCTCGAATGTGGCGCCCAAAGACATGGCTGATATGATGGACGCCGCGCTTAAGAATGACATGGCCAAGGCCCGTGCGCTGCACTACAAGCTTTTCCCCTTGATGCAGGCCATGTTTTTCGATACCAATCCGGTGCCGGCCAAGACAGCGTTGGCCATGATGGGCAAGATCAAATCAGCTGCGCCGCGGTTGCCGCTTTGTCTGATGAGCGAGGCCAATCAGGTCAAACTAAAAACGGTATTGGCCGATTACGGGTTGATTTAAGACTTAGAATTAACCAATATACCGTTATTATTGTAGGGGCGGCCCTGTGTCCCCCGCAAGGGGGGATTAAACAGAATGGCCGCCCTGAATTAGGGCAACCACACAGGGTTGCCCCTACACAAGGAACAACACAATATGACTAAAGTCATCGTGGCCGGGGCTGCCGGCCGTATGGGTAGACGCATCGGCTTCATGGTGCACGAGCATAAAGGGCTGACACTGGCCGCTGGATTTGAGCAGCAGGGCAATCCCGAGGCCGGCAAGGATCT
>MGTA01000252.1:22851-24733 GCA_001799225.1 Deltaproteobacteria bacterium RIFOXYD12_FULL_50_9 | reverse complement strand
CGGGGTAACCATCGCCACTGACCTGGCCGCAGTGATCGACCAGGGGGATGTCATTATCGACTTCACCTTCCATGAATCGACCATGAAGTTTGCCAAGATTGCAGCGCAGCATGGCAAGGCCATGGTAATCGGAACCACGGGGCTGACGGCCAAACATCTCGACGAGCTCAAGGAGTTGAGCAAAAATTTCCCCTGTGTGCAGTCACCCAATATGGCTATCGGGGTCAACGTGCTTTTCAAGGTTGCGGCAAAGATGGCCGCTATCCTGGGAGACAGCTACGACGTCGAGATTATCGAGGCGCATCACCGCATGAAGAAAGACGCCCCGAGCGGCACGGCTCTTAAGCTGGGGGAGATGATCGCCCAGGCGCTGCATCGCGATCTCGGCAAGGTCGGTGTTTATGCCCGACATGGGATGATCGGCGCCCGCACCGACCAGGAGATCGGCATTCAGACCATCCGGGCCGGTGATATTGTCGGTGAGCACACCGTCCTTTTTGCCGGGGCCGGTGAGCGTCTTGAAATCAGCCATCGGGCTCACAGCCGCGATAATTTTGCCCGCGGCGCTGCCCTGGCCGCAGCCTGGGTCGCCAAACAGCCAAACGGTCTGTACACCATGTTTGATGTCCTCGGTCTGCAGGATGTGTAAGCGAAAGAGTGAATCCAACCAACAAGGTATAAAGCATGCTGAAAATTGAAAAAGCAGAACGTTTGAAACAGCTCCCGCCCTATCTTTTTGCCGAACTAGACCGTAAAAAGGAAGAGGCGCGAGACCGGGGGATTGATGTTATAGACCTTGGCGTGGGTGATCCTGACCAGCCAACCCCCAAAAACATTATCGATTCGCTCTGCCAGGCCGCGCAGGATCCGAGATTCCATCGCTATCCCAGCTATTCCGGCCTGAACAGCTTTCGCGAGGCGGTATGCCTCTGGTATAAAAAACGGATTAACCTGGAACTCCATCCGAAGAACGAGGTCGTTTCACTGATCGGCTCCAAAGAGGGCCTGGCCCATATTCCTTTCGCCTTCATCAACCCCGGTGATGTGGTTTTGGTGCCGAGCCCGGCCTATCCGGTCTATAAAGTCGCCACCCAGTTCGCCGGCGGTATCCCCTACGAGATGCCGCTGTTGAAACAGAACGGCTTCCTGCCTGATCTTGGCGCCATTCCACCAGCCATCCTGGCCCAGGCCAAGATGATGTTTCTGAACTATCCGAACAATCCGACCGGCGCTATTGCCACTCGGGAGTTCTTTAAGGATGTTGTGGCGCTTGCCAACCGGCACAACATCATGATCTGTCATGATTACGCCTATTCAGAGATGGCCTTTGACGGCTATCTACCGCCCAGTTTTCTTGAAACGCCGGGCGCCATGGAGGTGGGCGTTGAGTTCCACTCCCTCTCCAAAACCTATAACATGACCGGCTGGCGGATCGGCTTTGCCGTCGGCAACAGTGCAATTATCGGGGGGCTGGGGCAGATCAAGAGCAACATCGACTCCGGCATCTTTGAGGCGGTGCAGATTGCCGGCATCGAAGCCATGCGTGATGATGCCGCCTGGCTTAAAGAGATGCAGACTCTGTATACCGAACGTCGTGATCTGCTGGTCGGCGGCCTAAGGAAACTTGGCCTGCCGGCTGAGTTGCCCAAGGCCACTTTTTATGTCTGGTGCGAGGTGCCGAAGAACCACACCTCGGCAAGTTTCTGCGCGCATCTGATGGAAAAGGTTGGAATCGTTGCCACGCCCGGCAATGGCTTCGGGGCGCCCGGCGAAGGGTACTTCCGGATGGCGCTGACGGTCTCCAAGGAGCGGATAGAAGAGGCGCTTGACCGGTTGACCAGGGTTGGCTTTTAGTGGCGCTTGTCTATATCGGGCTTGGCTC
>MGTA01000252.1:22664-22828 GCA_001799225.1 Deltaproteobacteria bacterium RIFOXYD12_FULL_50_9 | reverse complement strand
ATCTGACCGCAGCCTGGAAGAGGTTGCGAGAGTTGCCGGGCATAAAACCGGGCAGGCTATCCCGTCCCTATATAACCAGCCCGGTCGGCATGGAATCAGCCCAGCCTTTTACTAACGCCGTTGGCGCATTTGAAATTGAAAAGGCCTGCCTGGTATTGCTCGCC
>MGTA01000252.1:15284-22649 GCA_001799225.1 Deltaproteobacteria bacterium RIFOXYD12_FULL_50_9 | reverse complement strand
CCGGGCGGTTGATCTTGATATCCTCTATTACGACGACCTGATCGTCAAGACGCCGGAGCTGACTGTGCCTCATCCCGGCATTAAGGATAGGCTGTTTGTGCTTGCCCCATTGCATGAGTTGGCGCCGGACCTGCGCAACCCGGTTTATGGGCTGACCACGCAGGAGATGCTGGCCGCCTTTAATGATGCCGGCCAGAAAGTCGAACAATCAACCTGGTTGAGTGGAGAACCACCTTGGGACTGATAAGGATAGTTTTTTTCATCGGGTTGCTCTATATTCTGTATAGATTGGTTACCAGCCCGCGCAAAATCAGTAAAACCGACCAACCTGATATTGGCAGGCCTAATCTGCCACCGCAAGACATTCTGGTGGAAGATCCGATCTGTCATACCTATATTCCCAAACAACAGGCATTTGTTCTTGAACAGGGTGAAAAGATTTTATATTTTTGCAGTAAGGCCTGTCGAGACACCTTTATTGCCAAACAAGGAGCAGAGAGATGAAATTTTTTATTGATACCGCCAACACCGAGGAGATCAAACAGGCAGTCGCCATGGGCATGGTGGACGGCGTCACCACCAACCCGTCGCTGATTGCCAGGGAAAAAAGGCCGTTCGAGGAGATCCTCAAAGAGATCATCAGCCTGGTAGATGGCCCGATCAGCGCCGAGGTGGTGAGCCTGGAAGCCGGCAAGATGCTTAAAGAGGGGCGGATACTTGCCGCGCTCCATGAAAATATCGTGATTAAAGTCCCGATGACCACCGAAGGGCTTATCGCAACCAGGAAATTTGCCGATGAGGGAATTAAGACCAATGTGACTCTGGTGTTTTCGGCTACTCAGGCTCTGCTCGCCGCCAAGGCCGGCGCTACATTTGTCAGCCCCTTTGTCGGCAGGCTGGATGATATCTCGCAGCCCGGTATGGATCTGGTAAGCGACATCATTACTATCTACGACAACTACGGCTATGATACGGAGATTATCGTCGCCAGTGTCCGCAGTCCGCAGCATGTGCTTGAGGCGGCATTGATCGGCGCGGATATCGCGACGATACCGTTTGCGGTCATTAAACAACTGGCCCAGCATCCCCTTACCGACATCGGGATTGAAAAATTTTTAAATGACTGGAAAAAAAGGAAGTAATCGTTGTATACTGTGAGCATGGAAAGACTTAATCCGAAAAAATGTTTCCTGCTGGTAGTTGTGGCCGTCCTCTTCCTTGCGCCCACGGGAAGTCGGGCCACCATCTATACCTATGTCGATGCCAACGGCCGCCTGCATCTTACCAATGTGCCGGCCGATCCGCGCTATCGTCCGGCGATGCAGACCATATCCCGATTCGGGCCGGTAACCACCTCGGTCGGGTACGAAGATTACATCAGGGCTGCTGCCAGCCGGTTCGCCGTTGATCCCCATCTGGTCAGGGCAGTTATCAAGGCGGAATCAAATTTTAACCGGATGGCTCTTTCCAGTAAAGGTGCGCAGGGTCTTATGCAGCTCATGCCGGATACGGCATCGGATATGAATGTCAATGACCCGTTCAATCCTGAAGAAAATATTCACGGCGGTACCCGTTATTTAAGAAAACTCCTTGAACTTTTTAATGGAAATCTTAAATTGGCTCTGGCCGCATACAATGCAGGGCCGGAACGGGTCATCCGTGAAGGCAATGTTATCCCCCGGATTTCGGAAACAATTAATTATGTTAAAATAGTCATGAAGCATTATGAACAGTACAGAAACTCATCTTCCTACTGATCCTGCAACATGCTGTGGTACATCTACAATGTCGGCGCACCAGATCGTTACTCTTCCCAACCTGCTTACCGGTTATCGCTTCGCTGTGGTGCCGATTTTGCTGTTCTGCCTCTATCCGGAGGCCAATACGACAGTAAGCCTCACGGCTTTTGCTCTTTTTTTAAGCGCGGCATTCACTGATCTTGCCGATGGCTATTATGCCAGAAAGCAGCAAAGCGAATCGGTGCTCGGCAAGCTGATTGATCCGTTGGCGGATAAGGTGTTGGTGGCCTCGGCCCTGATCATGCTCATTCCCATTGGTCGAGTGCCTGCCTATGTAAGTTTTTTGATTCTGGCCAGGGAGCTTGTCATCACCGGGCTTAGAGGGGTTGCCGCCTCAGCCGGCATTGTGATCGCCGCAAGCAGCCTCGGCAAGATCAAAAGTGTTGCCCAGTATACTGCGATATGTGTTCTGATTTTTCCGCTCGGCGTGCTGCCCATTCCCTATCTGCACGAGATGGGACTGGCCATTCTCTATTTCTCTCTGATTCTGACGATCTGGTCAGGGTTTAATTATTTTCATAACTTCCAGAAAGTCTTTCTTACTACAGCCAACATGAAGTAGATAACAGATTCCGTCGGCGCCCTTGCGAGAAAGCTATCTTCTTGCTTGACAGCAGCCGGCAAGCCCCCTATAGTTACCAACTTCAGAAAAAAAGGTTTTTTGTTTTATCCCTAAGCCGGAGTGGTGAAACAGGTAGACGCACGGGACTCAAAATCCCGCGGGTGCAAGCCCATGTCGGTTCGATTCCGACCTCCGGCACCAGTAATATCAAGGGTTTTCAGGTTTTTGTCTGGAAGCCCTTTTTTATTGGTGGTGATTTTGTCCAACTCCTGTCCAACCTTTTTATGGTGACGGGCAACTTGCAGAAAAAATGTTGTATTGCTTTTTTACAATCCATTCCGATCATATATTCCAGAGCTGTGATACCGACCTCTGGCGCTAAGAGTAAAAAGTTTTTTTACCTGGAAGCCGTTTTTTACCATCGAATATTAGCCTCACTTCGAACAGAGAGCGGCCTTCTCAAAAATATCTGCATCACCTGAGTCGCGATTTAAAATCATTAAGGAGAGGTGACTTGGAAGGCATTCAAAGAGACCAGCATCAATTCATCACATCAAAAATCAAATCCAACCCGGCGTTGGTGTCCACTGTCAACACTTTCTGCCGGGTATCATCATCGTTCATATCAATTCGCCTAATCTTCCCACCATCCGCCCGGATAAGCTCAATTTTGCCGAAACTATCGTGATGTAATTGGGCATACTTGGCAAGTCCCCTGGCTTTTGCGTAACTATCAGCCAGACTTGAGGAATGGGGCTCCAGAATATCCACCAGATACCCATCCCCGGCCTGCCGGACCACCAGAAAATCAGGATACATGGGTTTTACGCTGCCGCCCATTTCGTATGGCATGGCAAGAGCCCACTGTTTGCGGTCGTAGTTGCGTAACCAGCCGACAACCTCATCCTTGTCAATCTCTGCCTGAATGACCGGCGTCTCCCATGTATTGAGCTTTGCCCAATACTCGCCTTGATCGTCAACATACAAGTGCTTATCGAATTTATTGAAGCCGCTTCCATCATTCTTATCCACGGCAACCATGATTTCAGCCGGTGGCAGCATCTCAAGCGGTTCCGCCTCCTTGGCAATCTCTTTCACTTTATTGTATTTTTCACGCTCAGAGGTGGTCAGCTTCTTGATTGCCGCCTTGTGCTGGCTGAAAAGGTGTTCTATCCGCCTGCCGCATTCCTTTTCCAGCGCATCCCATGCCTGCTGGCTTTGCAGGATAAAGACCAGTTCCAGCTTTGGCCGGGTAGGTTCTTCTTCAACATAATGGGCCTGCCAATAATCATCGTGCAGACCTTCACCCAATTTTTGTCCGGCACGGTTAAAAAGGTCGTCAATGTTGTGATCATCCAGCTTTACCGTGATTGAGCTACCCCCAAGGTCGCGCCAGGTGCCTTGTTCAATCGTTACGGCATTCACCTTGATTTCGGTGCAGTCCGTTACCTTGGTGTCAAACTGTGGGTCATCCTTCCGTAAGCGCTCTTTTTCAGCGTCCAGGGTTTCAATAATCATCCTCTTGGAATCATCCCAAGCATCAAGATCTATCTCATGCAGCATGGTCAACAACCGGGAAAGCCGCATCAAACGCCGGGTGTTGGATGCTTTACGTATCTTATCAACCCGGTAGGTCGGTAGGCCAAAAAGTTCATCAAGGCCCTCCTTGCGGGCCTCATCCTGCCTGAAAGTGATAAGCTTCGCCCCTTCCTCAACATCAATCGGCGGCACATTATCAGGATCGCTCTTCAGCCGGGCAACAACCTGATTCACGCCCTCTTTATCGTAATGGGGGAGGTACAGCGAAACGGTATTCAGTAGTTCCCGCCCTTCAATGCGCCGGGCAAGTGGGGTGCGAATCATCCGCCCGATAAGTTGGGCAATCAAGGTGTGATCCTTCGCCCGGCGGAACGACATCATTACCTCGGCGCGTGGGCAGTCCCACCCGGTCGTCAGCGCCATCTTGAAGAAGATAAATTTAATGCCGGTTTCCTCCTGTATCCGTGACGCCTCTATTTTGCGGATTTTGTGATGCCCAACTGTAAAGGTCTGATCCTCCTGAAAGCTGTGGGCAAGCTCATCATCACTTATGGTGCCGACTTCCTGCTCCAACGTTTTTAATGTCTGTTCAAGATCGGTTTTGGTAAGCCGGTTGTCGCTGCCATCCTCAACCTGTATCACCATTGCAGGGTGAATCGGTTGTTTGTCCTTCTGCTCGGCAATATACACGTTCCAGGCACCCCGTATCTCCTTCCAGCGTCTGGCTGCCGTTGCCAGCAGTGTCATATCGCTTGGGTCGCTGGCCTCTGGATAGTAAAGAATGATCCGCTCTTTCAGCAGACCGGATTCGCGTACCTCTTCCGTCGACACCTCGCACTTGCGGGGTGTCCTGTTTGTTTCAGTTTCCAGCAATCTTACAAATCGCTGTGGAGTCGCCGACATCCCCAGAATTAGGTCAACCGGCGGAATCTCGCCGGAGCCTTTTACAAACTTTTGCAGGATGGTTACCTGGTTGTTAGCCTCGTTCGTGGTGATCCGCGTCCCCCGGTGGGCCTCGTCAACAATCAGATAGAATTTTCCCCGAAGCCTCCTGGATGTATTGGCGATGGTCTCCCAAATGGTGTACTGCCGCATATCTCCCTTGCTGGTCAGCAGCTTATCTTTGCCCAGCTTCTGGATATTCAGAAAATAGACCTTGCCCCCCTCGAAGGTTTCGCGGTCAAAAAAGGAATCAATGACAATCAGGTCGTGGGGACGGAACCGGCTACAAGTATCGGCGATCTTTTTGCGGGATTGTTCGTTCAATTCCGGTTGATCGGACAGCCAGAGAAACACTGCGTCCGGTTCCGCCTCAAACTGGTCTGAACCTTCAAGTATTTCCTCCATCATGGCCGTGGTGATAACCGTCTTACCCGAACCGGTGGGGGATGAAAGGATAACCGCCTGGGGATCGCCGTCGTCAAGTTCCCGTTTGGCCTGTTTCATCTTTTTGAGCAACACGTCAACCGCGTTGAGCTGAAAGTCCATCAGAGCCAGTTTCATAGCCTAATCCTTGCCAAAGTTGATCTTGAAGTTTTCCAGATAATCCTTGTAAAGCTGCACGACATGGGGGGCGTCTACCTCTTCCCGCAGATTGTGAAAGGTGTCGCGAGAATTGGTGACGATAAAGACATGGGTCAGGTCATCTCGGCCTTCGATATGCCGGTGAAAATCCTTGAAACGTCGTTCTTGAATCAGCACAGCAAAAGGGCAGTCTGCCGGAATCAGCCAATGGGCATGAGAATCGGGAGCATCAGGCAGAGGTCCACGCGCTCCGGCCACCATCCAGAGTACCGGCAGGATTGCCGCAAACTGTCGCCCCATCTGCACCTCGGCAGGATCAAGGAAATCCAACTTGAAATATTCCAGATTGGCCGGAAAGCCACTCTTCATCTGGCGTTTCCCCTCTTCCTCAACCAACACCGGGCCCAGCAATTCCTGTATCTGCTGTTTAATGGCATTGAAGGATTTGTTTTCCTGGGTGGTAATGTAAAAATCGGTGATATGCTCCTGAGCTTCCAGCGCCTCAAGCCAGGCGTCGGCCTGCTTGTTGTCAAACAGGATGGAAGCCGGACTCTCATCATCCACAAAGAAAGCCATATCCGCCGTGATCTTGGATTGTGGCACCTTATCAACCAAGGCCACAAGCTGCTTGCGTTGTGCCAGAGAGAGCAATCGCCCCTCGGTAAAGCCAAGCTGTTTGAAGGTGCGAGGCTTATCCTTTGTCACCATCCGCCCGGTCAGGTACTCCCCATCGAGTTTGCTGTCGTCGTCCCTATGGCCAAGTATGGTGTACTTGCTGCGAGGGAAGGTAACAAACTGACAGATACCGTGACGGTTCCAATCTTCACTTCCTGGCTGCAACCCCTTTTCTAATTGGCTTTTCGCCTCTTCTTCCGATACTTCATTATTTGTAACAAGTATGCACTGACGGCTACCACTATCAGCGGCATTTAGCAAATTGACGGCATTTAGTGTTGTGCCGCTTCCTGCAAAAAAATCTACAATCAGTGCATCGGATTTGTTTTGAATATTGCAAGCTTTGAGACTGTCAACTACAGCATAAATGCTTTTGGGAAAGGGGAAATCTCTACCTTCTCCAAGTATTTTTTGTAAAATTTTTGTTCCACTCTCGTTTGAGGAATATGCTGTTTTTTCCCACCAAGTTCCAGGTAATCGGCCTTCTCCCTTTGGACGCTCTTTTTTGTAGACCTGAAGAGAAGCATCATTTTTTCGTTTTACCAGGAACTCATCAAGGGAATTTTGGACTCTCTTTGCGCCCCATCCCCAGACTTTTTCGCGCTCGTCTAGTGTCGGCCAAAGTACAACCTCATCATTATCTGGCTCTTCATGTATTTCCCATTTTTTTAAGGAAGGTATCCATTCCATAGAAGGAATACGGAAGCTGCAATCCTCTTTTACGTAAAAGGGATAAAACTGTTTTGGCCTGTCTTTTCTGTCAGAGGCAGCCCCATGTTTTCTGAAATTCGCCCATTCAAACGGGCCATTAGTATCAACCTGATCATACCGTGAAAGCTGTTCTGCTGATCGGTCAAGTCGGCCAGCATGTGCCTTGGAAGATTTTCCGAGAAAAATTGCGCTTTCATGATTTACGGCAAATCCTTTGGCCGTAGCCCTCCCTCCTGGATTGTTGCGTATGACGGCAATACCAAGCAACTCAAGTCCTGGCAAAGTATCCTCAATAAGCATTCTCAAGTGATGCATCTCGTAATCATCAATTGTGATACAAAGTATTCCGTCATCCTTCAAAAGCCTTATGCCCAACTGAAGCCGTTTTTTCATCATGGATAGCCACTTGCTATGCCGCCAGGTGTCGTTGCCGTCCACGTAATCGTTATTGTACTTCCAGTCCTTGGCACCGGTGTTATACGGGGGGTCGATGTAAATACAGTCGACCTTGCCGGAATAGCAGTATTCCAACAATTGCAGGGCGTGGTAGTTGTC
>MGTA01000252.1:0-15272 GCA_001799225.1 Deltaproteobacteria bacterium RIFOXYD12_FULL_50_9 | reverse complement strand
CAACGGTCAATTCCTCAACCGGCATGCTCACCCGGTTGCCGCCGTCCTTCTCAACCTCGGCCATGCCATCATGCACCCGCACTACACGAAAGGTCTCGCTGAATGTCCGCCCACGTCGGGCAACAGTGCTCCGGGCTTTTACCTGGGCACTATAGACCGGCACCAGCTCCGGCAGATGTTCCTCAAAGACAAGCCCGAAGCGTTTTTCCTCCTTCAGTTTCTTGACCTCATCAAACAGTGTGGTGCGGAGAACTGGGTCGGCAATCTTGTCTATTTCATCTTCAATACGGGCCATGTATCTTTTTACCAAATACTACCTGTTGGTTTTAAAAGACGACATAATAGCACTAATGCAGGGTTTTTAGCCACTACAAAAGCACATATAATTCCTGCATGGAAAGAGAAATAACACCAATAGAGCTTAGGCGGATTGTCGGAGATCGAATACGGTTTCTCAGGAAAAAAAGGGGCTGGAGCCAAGAGGAATTAGGTGAACATGCTGCCTTGAGCTATAAATTCATAGGAGAGATAGAGCGTGGGGCAGTAAATCCAAGTCTTGATACTCTGTTGAGCATTTCAAATGCTCTTAATGTAGAAATTGCCAAATTATTTTCAAATGATCAAATGCGCGTTTTGAAGGAGAATGAAATTTCAAGCATCCTTTCTGCCTTGGCTGTTTTGAACAATGTACTTGGTGATGTAAACGTGAAAAATTTCTGAGCGCTAAGCTAAGCCGATTAAATCGGACTCAAATGCTGGCGTGATGACAGCCTCATGTTCAGTCGCTCCAAGTTATCTATAAGCCAAGCCTCATAGCGTCAAAGACCTTTCTGAATAACTCCAATGCTTCCTCATCCACCGGGCCGGGATCTTTTACTGGAGCCTTGACACCGAAAGGTCTGGCCAAGTCCTCAGGATCGACGCCTTCACTCTCGCACCATTCATAAGCCGCTTGATATGCAGCATTCAGCGTAAGTTTCTTTTTCTCGATTTCCGGTAATAATTGCTCGATTAGCCTTATGTCTTTAAGCAACTCCTGTGCGTCCAGTGACCCTCCCGCTGCCTCCCAGCCTTTACAAAAAGCTGCTGCCCACCCTAATCGCCCACGCAGGATGGTTAGATCATATAAATTGCCAAGCTCAATTATTGGGTAGGCCATACCGGCATGATCAATCCTTAAGATTGCATTCTTGTGCTCTGAGCCACTGGGCGCTGTATCAACTAACCGAACCATCTCGGCTTCGTCTAGTCGTCCTAATGCGGACCAATAAGCCTTTGCTCTGACGGCCGGTGTCATGGCCGCGTATATTTTTTTTGAGATATCCATGAGGTCAGCTCCTATAGATTGCGATAACGACAAGTTTTGGCTCGTTACCATGTCAATGTGATTTCCTTAAACAACGACCGCATTATCTCCAGGGTCTCGTTACACACCGGATGCTCATCTGATTTTTGTGGTGGAAAGTGACACAACATTCCGGAAAAAATATCCGTGGGGATGCTGTTTGTTTCGCACCATTCAAACCCGGCCAGTCTGATGGCGTTCAGTTGAGCTTCAATACCATCAATTAACGGTGTAAGCTGTTCTGCAATAGCACAATTTTTAAGGTATTCCTTATGATCGATTGTCCCGCCAGCAACAGCGAATCCTAGACAAAAAGACCTTGCGGCAATTGACCGGCTAACCACGTGCAGCAAGTCAATTCTCACTTTTGAGATAAAATAATTGTATGTATTCTGGGCCTGTCTTATTGCAAATATCGCCTTACTATGACCTCCGCTCGTTGGCACGCTACCTAACAACCTGCCTGTCTCGGGAGAGTCGCCTCTGTTGAGCGCGGCAAAACATGCAACAGCTCGTTGTTTTGGCGATAATTTTTGATACAACCTTTTTGAAATGTCCGTCATGCTCTAACCTCAATGATTATGTCCGGCGTATCGCAGTTTCCAAGGCAGCAAGCCGTTCTTTAAGATTATTAACTTCCTCAACTCGGGCAGTTATTCCAATCCCCTGCAGCAGGGTTGAAGCCTGGCCTGGAGTCAGACCGCCATTTTCAACCGCCGCCATGATCGACTTGCAGGCTGTAAATGGCGTATCACCCAAGGGGATTGGCGTTGGAGTATCCGTAGGCCGCAAGGCCGGAACCGTTCGTTCCAAGATCAGCTTTATAGCTGCCGTGTCGCCTTCCTTAGCCTGCTTGACCAGGGTCTTCATCACTTCGGGCAAGGCCTTTTCAAGACCTTCTCGAATTTTTTGAACATGCCCGGTCCCTGGTTTTTTCCCAGTCGGGTTTCCGCTATTTCCTTTTGTCCAGGTCATTGCAATCCTCTTGCAAATGCAATGAAGTGATTTAACATCACTTCGATAAAAGTCATTGCTGTGGCCGTGTGGGGCAGGCAGCCATAGTGTCTAAATGCCGCCATTCTTCACGCCAAGGACCATCACCTAAAGTCCGAACACAACCAGGCCCGATACCAGGGATATCGTCAAGGTTAGCACAGTCAACCCGGCACCATGCCGGCAAGTCCGGCGCTTTGTCCAAGGGAATGATCTTTCCAGATAACTGTGCCGCCTGATTTTCCGTCAAGTTAAGGAGTTCGCCAGCAGGGATGTTTATTAGTTCATTCCTGATTTTTAGGGTGATTGCTTCCGATGTGCGATATTTCACTCGACCACCTCAAAGTCCATCCCAGTTAGGTCACAAATGCCCGGTTGGCATCCTGGGGAGACACTACTTGCCAAACTGCCAAGGCCTGATCCTGTATGGGTTTCTGGCTCGTTGAACAATGCTGTTTGACCTTGTTTGGCAAAACGCTCTGCCGGGCTGGCTTCCTGTTTGGCAGTTTTTCCCTCATATATAGGGCTGCCAAACTGCCAAGCAGGATTCAGACAATAAATTTTGGCGTTTTTGATCCCTTGGGACATGGTCCACTCTCGACCCTCATGATTATTCAAAAGTCGTCTGGTTTTCTTTTCCGGCAGGTATTGCTCCTTGGCCGCGCTGACGATGGCCGTTTGTGTGGCATTCGGTGTTAGTCTGTCGATGATTAGAGCGATCCTGTCTATGGTGTCTCTTTCCGGATCACGGGCCAGGGCAAAAGCTCCCGCTTCAACGTCAAATTCGATGAACATGCTGAAAGGTTCGAATCTGGTCTTGTCTTTTGTGCCTAGACGGTAAGTTTTGGCCTCATCCTCATCAGTGACCTCCGCTTCAGCCCCTGGAGATTTTACCGGATACATGGCAAGAATATGGTCGCTCTGGTTGTAAATGGTGCTGGCGCCTATGTATTGGGTTGCATCACCTTTAGGCGTATGGTGCAGCAAGACAATGGTGGCGCCCAAATTACGCAATTCAATTATTTTGCTCATCACAGGGGCATAGTCTTTATTAGACAGGATGTCGAGACCGCTGGTTGAACTGTACAGAGTGTCGATAATAATCAAAGGATGACCAAGGGTTTGAACCAGGGCTTTCATGTCTGCCCATTCTTTTTGATTGAGCTGGGGCGGATTCTTTGCACCCGGCCAGAAATAAACTTGTTCTGATCCGGCCACGACTTGGATTCTTTTTTTTAGGATGCGATAAGAGTTCTCATAATCAATGATAACAACAGGCCTCTTGATTGTGGCGAGTCCCATAAATGGCTGGCCGGCGATGACCGCACCGGCAATCTGGGTTGCCAGGGTGCTTTTGCCGGAACCGCCTTTGGCGTAAAACAGGATAACCGCCTGCTCGGGGATTAGCTTATCCACAAGGTAGTTGATTTGATAATCACCAGAGGCGATATCACTCCCAAGCGTCAACCTGGAGAGGTCGAATAATGGCTTCGGTTTTGGGCCTTCCTGGTCCGCACTTTCGCTGTCAACGATGGCCACTGCCTCAATAACTTTCTTGACAGCAGCAATGCCAGACACCCTTGCCATATCGTTAAAATCAGTTTGGTTCATGATCCACCCTCAAATAATGGATATACCAAAAGACCGCCCACGGCCCTTGCCGCCTTAATTGCTTTGGAAATGCCGGGGTTGCCTTCGGTGTCCTTATCATCATCCGCCGCCAAGATGATCTTCATATCACAAAACCTTGACCGGATCCTTTGTGCCACTGGTAATAAATTCCCGGCATCAAATGCGACGACAACAGCGTGGCCGGTGGCCTCGTGGATTGTTGCTCCGGTGCTATAGCCTTCGCAAATAATGACTATGTTTTCCTTGCTCATGCCGATTTTGAAAAAATGCCCAACCTTGTTGGTGCCAGTCTTGAATCTTTTTGAGCCGTCCGGTGCTATAAACTGCATACCGTGGATTGCTCCCTCCAGATCCTGTACCGGTACCAACAAAGTATCTTCAAAAACTTTAACACCGTATGCCTTGACACCTTTTCGACGGAGATACGGGTTATCGCTGGTAGCATTTTGGGCTTTTGGCCAGACATTGGCACACCAGGCCCGGCATTCTGCTTGTATTCGTTTTTGATCTGCGGTCCGCTGCCTGGTTATGTTTGCCATTTTGATTTTGTAAGCGGTTTGCTCTTCCGGAGTCATTGACTGATAGGGCTCACTGCTCCATGCTTCATTAACTTGCCGCTTCCAGCAGCCAAAAGCACCTGTCGCTAAATCACCATCATGAAAGACATACCAACCATTTTTGCTTTGGGGTTTGTCTCCATATACCGTAAAACGATGAAGGCACCCGTCTGCCAAAATCTCATCGGGTGGTTTAATACCCGTGTTACGCATGGCCTGCTTGAATAACATTACGGTGTTTATGTGTTCAGTCATGGCGAGTGCCTCAAACACGCTGAAACCGTTCAACAAGCCAGGCGATAAAGTCCTTAACCGGATAGGCAACAATTTTGCCGATCTTGATTCGGTTAGAAGGCCCTTGGCCAAGGCAATCTAAATTCGCCATGCTCTTTTCGCTGATAACGCCGCCTGTAAATTCACCGACCTTTCGTCTGGCAACAATCGATGAAGGCCATTTGGCCGCCATTTCCTTTAACAAATCTTTTTCTTCCATTTTTTACACCTCGTCTCGTTAAACTTTTTCCTATATGATCATCTTGGATACATTGCTAAGGATAAGACATTGTTTTCATTAAGTAAATCCAATAAAAAATCAGTTGAAAATAAAAAAGGCCGCCGGATGGCGACCTTGTTAATATGCTATTATTACAGCATTTTTGCGGCACTGCCCTGTCTTGAACAGGAACAGGCTGCTTTCAATTTTTATTTGGTGATATCTTCTTGTTTTAACAACGTTTTGCATTGAACAGAAACGTCGAATTCCTCCGATCTAGGTAGCTCTTTTATCCTGGCTTCAAACTCGAATTTTTCGCACATCTTATATACCACTTGAATAAATGCTTCCTGGCAAGCCTGCTGAATACACTGATAACTCGCAATCGCCTGGGGAGTATCTAATAGTTCTGGAAATAGGAAGGCGGTGTCCGGCTGTTGATGGCGCAAAACGTCATTGACCTGTCCGCGCCAGGTTGCGAGATTCCCCTTTGCATCCTTGACTTGGAGTGCGCCAGCAATCTTCTCCACGAAGTCGCCGAACGCGCTTTCTTGTTGTCGCGGCAACTTGCCTTTACCTTTAGCTTTTTCCCAGACCGCCGCAAGCTTCCTCACTGTACGCTTTGCCGCATGGTCTTTAGACCCCTTTGGGCGCCCCCGACCATTCATCTGGCCCTGCTTGAATCGCGCCAAATTTTCACGGCGCATTTCCATTACTTCCGCCCTATATCTATCTCTATACGAGTCACATGCCGATACAACGGCTTGAACTTGCTCTTGCCCCAGATATTTTTCGACAACGAGGCTGATAGCCGTTTCTTCCTTTGGGGTCAACCAACGAAAATTGCCAACAGGCTGACTGGTCGGATCAACCGGCTGGAACGCTGACAGGTCCAGTTCGATTTTCTTGCTGGCACGCAACAATTTTAAACTATTCTTCAAAAACGCACGTTCCATTTCGAGCATCTTCAACTTTTGCAGCATGTCTTCTTCGATCATCTGCTTTTCCCTTGGTTTTCTGATGGTAACCCGACCCTCGGCAAAATTGACCGGCCTCCGTTATAGAAAAACCCGGTAATCCGTCTCAATGGCCTCAGCCAGAATCTTGGCCCGCTCCTTTTTTCGATTTACCTTGCTGCGCTCTCTGGCTAATAACCTTTTTCCGCTTATCGTTTTGATAGAATGATTAACTATTTCAAATAAATATAGAATAAGTCATGACCAGTCTATCGCACACCCTATCGCATTCGGCCATTTTTTGTTCGATAGGTTATCCCTCTATAACAGAATATCTTCTCCAGCGTTTTTCTCCAGTGAAACTGATAATTCCATCCTCTGAGAGTGCCTCTAAGGTGCGCTTGACAATCTTTTCTGCAAGCCCTGAAGGGATGGTCTGCCCAGGAGGTGGTTGAACTTCTCCATCTTCGATGCCAATGATAATCCTACCGCCCCTGGCGTTGGCAAAACATACACAATCCTTTGCCAGTTCATCCCAGTCTGCAGATTTTCCAGTGACAATTCGTAGTGATTTCATGTCGGTCTGCTGATCTTCGGTACTCATCATCCATTCTCACACGAAGCGGGTTTTGTTGTAGGTCTTAATAGATTTGAGCATACATTGCTCCTTTACAGAAAAACCCGGTAATCCGTATTCAGGACCTCGGCCAAAATTTTGGCCCGTTCCTTGCCGATGGCCCGCTTGCCGTTCTCCATCTCGGAAAGATGCCTCTGGGGAATGCCGGTTAATTCGGCCAACTTGTGTTGAGAAAACCCTGCCCGATTCCGCGCCCCGGACAGACAGACACCAGGGAGTTGCCCGGCTTCAAACGGTACCGCCTCCCGCCAGGGGACGGTTTCCGATGTATCCACAAAACCCAGATTTTTTAGATACTCCGCAGCCTCTTCCTGCCGGGCCGCAGGGCCACGGAAACAAAGCTCGATAGTATCAGTACGGCGCTTTCTCGTGTGTTCCAACATAAGTCACCTCTATAAGTCTAATTTTCCGGTCCCGCTCTTCCCACACAGCCACATAGGTAGGATGTCCCTTTTTCAGATGGCAATGGTGTCGGCCAGGACTCAATTTGCTGTAATTATGCCAATCGCCACGGACCGGCCCTCGAAGTTCCATCTCTTGCATCAAGAAAGTCAGGTTTTTTACGACCTGTTTCGGGAGAAAAGCAAGGGATCGCTCCGCCTTTTTGGAAAGAACCACTTCCCAAGCCATAATTAATGATACCTTATACGGGTATAATGTCAAGATGGTAAGCACGATCCCCGCAGAATCGCGACAACCTGTATTAAGCCATTCTCACCCGGTTTTCACCAACGGCAAAATCTTTGCCGGTTCCGCCGTCAAACTCTGGGCCAAGCCCTGCATGGCGCGTCGCTGGGTGTCCTCATCGCCCTTGGCATACCGGAAGACCATTGAGGGAGTCTTCCAGCCAAAAAGGATCTGCATATCCTTGACCGGCACACCTCGTCGGGCCGCAATGGTTGCAGCGGTATGCCGCAGGCTATGAAACGTCGCCTGATCACGCAACCCCCGGTTAACGTTCAGCCCCAGGTGATCCACTGCCGACTTGAATGATCGTGGCGCTTCTCGGTATGGCTCGCCGCTTTGCCGGCGAAAAACATGATCCCCGGCATTGCCGATTCCTCGGCGTTCCATCATACTTAGCAATTCCGGCACAAGATAAACCTCGCGGGAATCGCGGTTTTTTGTCTCAGGGAATAGGGCTGTGCCTCGGATCATGTCCACATGTTCCCAGGTCAATTTTGCCGCCTCCGAAAACCGGCAACCGGTGAAGGCGCAAAACATGGTGATGTCATGGGACGCCGGGTCAATGACCATCAAAGTGTCCAGAACGTCTTTTAGTTCTTGCGGGGAGAGTACACGCAGGCGGGTATTATTTACCTTTCCTATTTCAACGCCTACAGCCGGATTATCTCCGGCCTTGACTACCTTTCTTTTTGCTGCAAGTTTCCAGATACGAAAAAGAGTGCCGACCGCATATTGTTGAGTCCGTGGCGCCATGCCCTCGGCTCTCATCCGATCAAGCATGCGGTCTACATCTTCCGTGTTAAGCTCACGCAACAGCTTGTGACCCATGACCGGCATGATCCGCTTTTCAAAATGGGCAACCTCTTTTTCCCAGGATGATTTTTTTGCCAGCCTGGCTTTCAACTGATGGATGTAATCTTGCTGCCAAAAATCGGCCAGGGTGAGGTTGTCACTCTTTTGGCGTGTTTGTTTTAGATCGTTTGCCGCTCTGGTTTCGCGCAGGGTGCGCGGGCCGGTCCCGGTACGCTGAGCTTTTACCAGGTCGGCGCGGATATCAGCGGCCTTTGTCTCGGTCATCCCTTCGCTTGCCCAACCGACTGCCTCTTCAACCAACCGCCTGTCCACCTTAAAAAAAATGGTGTAATAACGATCAGGCATAATGCCGTGTTTTCTGGATGTATGCTCCCGGTAACGGACGCCTGTCTTTTTTGATTTAATCCATGCCGCCATTATTGCCGCCTCCTGATTCTGTCCAACTCCTGTCCAACCTACATTTGATGACAATACAGGAAATTATGGGCACTTTCAGGAAACAGAATACAACGATAAATAACGTTTTGTCAATGAGTTATTCGAGTATACAGGAATGACAAGGAAAGCATGGGAAACCTAGAAAATGGGACTCAAAATCCCGCGGGTGCAAGCCCATGTCGGTTCGATTCCGACCTCCGGCACCAGTAATATCAAGGGGTTTTCAGGTTTTTGCCTGGAAGCCCTTTTTTGTTGCTTGCGATCCTCTCCCCGTTCTCTCCCCATTTTTTGCCTGTAAGGGCCTTTTTTTTAGAACGATAACCGCCTACCTTGAATGGAAAGCGCCCATTTAAAAATATCTGCAACGAATTAAACGCGGTTACGAATTATATCCCGTCTCACCTCTGGCCCTTTTCCGTTCCTCTGTTCAGTGTTTGATATAACAATGCCGACACATCCAATGGCAATCATTCCCCTTGATATTAGAGGGCTATCGAGTAGATTATTTTGGCGGTATATTTTTTGACGATGAAACTATACCGCTTTACGCTTGGACGAGGGCTTCCACTTATCCCTTTTGACGTAACGCAAAGTCAACAGGGTTTTTCATTCCGGTAGGTCGAGATTGGAAACTATGTCAGAACATTACCGCATTCTAAAGCTCCGTTCCGACAGCCCCAGGGTCATCGAGCAACTCGGCAGCAAACAAAAATTTTGGTTTCGCATGGAGGGGGGAGACGACCAACCCTGGCTGTTTAAATTCACTCGTGACAATACCGGCGAGGACTGGTCCGAAAAAATAGCCTCGGAACTGGCCAAACTCCTGAACATTCCCGCCGCCCAGGTTGAACTGGCAACCTTTATGGGCAAGCGTGGCTGTGCTTCCCAATCATTCGTTTTCACTGAGAAAGGATTTGAACTCGTCCACGGCAGCGAGGTGCTAGCCGGAAGCTTGGTGAAGTACGAGAAGTCAAAACAATGGGGACAAAACGACCACAGTATAGAAAATATTGTCAAGGCACTGGAAGAAATTTTCCCAAGTCGGCAGAGAACGCAATATCTCCGTATCTTGGCAAGCTATATCATTCTGGATGCCCTTATCTGCAACACTGATCGGCACCATGACAACTGGGGGGTGTTACGGTATCATACCCAACAGGGCAAAACCATGCATGAGATTGCGCCATCGTTTGATCATGCCTCGTCATTAGGGAGAGAATTACTGGATGAACGCCGGCAAGCAATCCTTGACCAGAATGACATCGAACGCTATGTTTTACGCGGACATGGTGGAATTTTTCTGGAAAAGCCCGCCAAGAAGGGCGAGAACCCCTTACTGTTGGCAATAAATGCCGCCAGATACTGGCCAAACTATTTTTCTCCGTGCTTAAAACGACTCAAAAATGTGCGGGAAGAAGAAATTATTGGCATAGTGGACCGTGTTCCCATAGAATGGATGAATACTGTAGCAAAAGAGTTCTGTTGTCGCATACTGACAACTACCTTGAAACGATTAAACGAGGTTTAACAGTGAAAACTTTTTTTCTGGCCTGGCAGGATAAGGCTCACACCCGCGCATGGTATCCCATCGGACGTTTAGACGCGGATATTGCCAAATCACGATTTGAATTCAGATATACCCGTGGCGTAGAAGAGGCCGAAAAACGAGCAGGACTACAGCCGCTTATCGCTTTCCCTGATTTTCACAAAATCTACAGGTCGTCAGAACTGTTCCCTTTATTCCGTAACCGAATCCTGAGTGAAAACCGCTATGATTTTAAGGAGTATATCGAGCAGCTCGGACTTGATCCAAATCATGCAACTCCTCTGGAAATCCTTGCGCTTACAGGCGGAGAGCGCCAAACCGACAACTTGGAAGTCTTTCCGAAAATAATCCGTCACAAAAACGGTGATTTTTCCTCCCGATTTTTCTTGCACGGCTGGCGCCACGTCAATCAAGCGGCGCAACAAAAACTCTTACAGCTTGAGGCCGGGGTACAGTTACGCGTTGCCGTCGAATTGAACAATCCCGTGACCGTTTTGGCTGTACAGCTAGAGACACCAGATGACTATCATATGATCGGGTGGACGCCCCGGTATCTCGTGAAAGATCTTTTTCATGCCATCTGCGAATCCCCCAACGACATCCGCGCAACCGTGGTGAAGGTAAACCAGGCACCTGCCCCGACCAAACAACGTGTGCTAATCGAAATCAAAGGCCGGTGGGTCGCCAATTACGAACCGATGTCAACTTTGGAATTTCAGCCATTACCAGCGCTTGCCGCCTGATTATGATTCCTGGCCTTATTAACACTTTGATGTCAAATGAACCGTTTGGATCTGGATATTCACCGTTTAATTATTGTGTTACCTGTAACGTCAAATTCCATATATCAGGATCACCCGTGCTGGTTGTAATGACTGGCCTTTTTGCAACGCCAAGGACTTTTTGAGTTTCTTCTGGCATAGCAGTATCCATGTAAGCACGAAGTTCACCCATTGAAGGGAAACTAGGGGAAACTCGGGACGCTTCCCGGTTTTTTTCTAGGACGACCCGTTTCCCTGGTTTCAATGCCTGATTCAAATGAAATTCTAGCATATCAATGAAAGATGCAGAACCAAATGGCCAGTCCCAGGCCAGGATCTGCTGGAGCAGCTTTTCGTCCACTATGACCATTTCGATGACGACATGAAAGCTGAGTTGCCGTTGAAGCGCATCTGGATAGTGGCGGCTCCGGAAGAAGGATAATATGAGATTGGGTTCACAACACTTGACAGCGCTTCAACTGGCGGAGGAAGAAAAGGAAGATTATTTTTTTGACAAAAGGAGGTTGCTGTCATGGAAAAGCAATCAACATTTGGCAACGCTGATCTTGCCCGGAAAATGGCCGCCCAGTTCGGCACCAGCCAGGAGACGGTCCAGGTTGAAATGCGCTATGCCAAGGAGGTGGAAACCTTTATCCGCAAGGTTGAGGAAGCCCACAAAAAGGCCGCCAACAGCAAACTTGTCTTTGGCTGATGCTCTACCTCGATGATCATCGAAAGGCGGCTGGGGAAGGGATAGAACTATTCCTCCTCAGGCCGCCTTCTGTCGGTGGCATGTGTTTGAAGCGGTATACCCCAAATACGATCATGCTCATAACTGTGTTCCCCATCCGCAGGCATATCACCTCAGCGTGGCAGAGCAGTCCTTTGTAATCCCTGGATTGATCTATTGCCAACAAAACGGCCTCAACAAGGCCTGCGCTCAAGTAGCGGTACGGAGCCCCTCTCCCGCCTCCTGCCGGAAGGCGACATCTCGTATCGCCGGATCAACACAATTGCGGCAATGGTCAGACCTGGTTTTGACCCTGGGCTTGGATTGAGCGTCCAGCAGATACGGCAAATCCTCCATGGGGTCGGTCTTCACTTCAGCGACGTGGACTATAGTGAGAATGAAGAATTCAGAAAAGACCTGCCTTATCAAAAGTTTGCCTATGCAGGCCTGGAATCTGGAGGTGGATCTTTAGTAGGATTTCGTCTGACAGGGCGAGATTTACTGAAGGTGGAAAAACACATAATCCCAATCTACGGTCATACCTTCAATAAAGACACCTGGGCGCCGAATGCCGACATCTCCTATTTCCGGATTGGCGAGAATGTGGGATATGTTCCCAGCGAGAGTTGGACCAGTAGTTTCCTTGGTCACGATGACAACTTTGGCCCCAATTTCTGTGTTCCGCGTCTGTATATAGAACGAGACAAGGTGGATTATATCCTGGAGATTTTCCGCCCTGGAGTTCGATACAGTGGTGTTTCAGCAGAGGCTCTGGCCCTTGATATTTTGTATTCCTTGCTCCCGTGCCTTGCCGGATCGACGAACAAATGGATCGCCCGTCTTATTCAGTGGACCAATAAACAACAGGTTGTATTTCGTGCCTTAGCTATGACGCGAGAAGAATACATGAGCCACCTGCAAGCGGTACGGGACTGGGAAGGGAACAAAGAAAAAAAGGAACTTTGCGATTTACTCGCATTGGGAATGCCCCACTTCGTTTGGGCGGTTGAGATTTCCACCCCGCAACTGTTCCCGGCCAACGAACGAAAGCTTGGAGAAATTGTTCTGGAGGCAACCAGCGAACTAAACACACGGGAAGAATTCTCTCGGAATGATGTCTTTATGTTTGCCAGATTGCCAGGTGGTTATCTGTTCGGCGGTGACGTTGTGGGCGGCATCCCACAGTTTACTCCTGTGCCGAGTCAACTGTTGTCCCATACCGAACTCAGCAGGCTATAGGCATTCCAGTCGCCAAATTCATCTCGGGCGATAAGATTCGGATTGACATACACACAGCCACCCATCCAGGCGGGCACCATAATTATTCCGTGATCGATGTCTTGTCCGAACCGTTAGGGCCGGCCACGACGATCAGCCGTGGTTTCTCGCTTATGCTCATGGTCGCTCCTGAGAGCGTTTTGCTTGCGGCAACGATGTCCTGCCGCAATCCAGTCATGATTGTGTGCCGGGCCGCACTGGCGTATTCATAGCCGCCCTCGCGGAACCACTCCAGGCAGATCTGCTAAAGCTAGTCTTCGTTGATCATTGATTCCCGTCCCTTTTTTTGATTTACCTTATCGCGCTCTCTGGCTAATAACCTTTTTCCGCTTATCGTTTTGATAGAATGATTAACTATTTCAAATAAATAGAGAATAAATCATGACCAGTCTATCGCACACCCTATCGCATTCGGCCATTTTTTGTTCGATAGGTTATCCCTACTCCTTTACAAAAAAACCTTGTACCCGGTGTTCAGGGCTTTGGCTAATCGTTTTGCCCGTGTAACACCAATGGCCATTTTGCCTCTCTCCATCTGGGAGATATGCGCCTGGGGAATGCCGGAAAGGTCGGCAAGCTCCTTTTGGGTCAAACCTTCCCGGCGTCGGGCAGCCTGCAGACAGACTGCCGGAATTTCTTCATCAGTATATTCCGGAAAGGCTTCCCGCCAGGGGATAGTTTCCGATGTATCCACAAACCCAAGATTTTTTAGGACCTGCGCAGCCTCTTCCTTCTTGGCCGCAGGGCCACGAAAACAAAGTTCGATGGTATCAGTATGGCGCTTTCTCGTGCGTTCCAACATAAGTCACCTCTATAAGTCTTATTTCCCGGTCTCGCTCTTCCCAGACAGCCACATAGGTGGGTCGCCCCTTCTTCAGGTGGCAATGATGCTGCTTTGGCTTCAACTTCCCGTAGTTTGGCCAGTCACCGCGAACCGGGCCATATTCTTCCATGTTGCGAATCAGAAAAACCAACTGCTCCTTAATGCCTTTTGGCAGCAGCTCGCGTTGCTTCCGGGCCGCTCTCGTCAAGTTCACTTGCCATTGCTTCATAATATACCATTTATAGAATATTTGCAAGATTGAGGATCAATAGGCAACCCCGGTTTTCACCAACGGCAAGATCTTTGCCGGTTCCGCCGTCAGATTTTGGGCCAAGCCCTGCATGGCGCGTCGCTGGGTGTCCTCGGCGCCCTTGGCGTAACTAACGGTTCGATTCCGACCTCCGCACCAAATAATAATTCATCATAGTCCAAAGAAAATCTCATGGAGAACACATCCAGCCTATTAATAAAGTCGCACTGCGGCTCGCAGTTCCATTGCCAACTTTTCCCTTAACCACTCAGGCTCCAGGACCTCAACCTGCGAACCATGCCTCAGTATCTCCATCATGATTTCAGCCTCATGCGAGGCCGGGATGGTGCGGATAAGTGACCCGTCAGCTGCAAGCTGTTCCTGCTGGCCCTCGTGCCACATCTCCTCTTTTACCCAACGCGATCGCTCGGGGGTAAAACGCAACACCACATTGAATCTCTCTCGACTCTGATAAATCCCGAAGGTGTCCTGCAAAAAAGGTTGCCACTCATCCTTTGGTCGAATCTGAAAGAAAGCTGCAACCAGCTGACTCCCGGTCATTCGACTCAGCAGGAAGTCGCGCCAATCCCTCCGGAGATGACAGTAGGCGATCAGATGCCAATTCCCCATATAATTGACCATATGGTGCGGCTCTACTGTCCGCAGGCCATTGCTGCCGGATGCCGGAGAGCAGTAGGAAAAGCTGAGCAGCCTGCCATGCAGGAGGGCGGCGGTAACGGTCTTGAAGATCTGCGGATCGATGGGGTTGAGGTTTTTCCAGCGGAATGAGAAGGCCTGTTCAGGATGGGCCCGTCCGGGAAGATTGGCAGCCAGCAGGGAACCGAGTCTTCTCGAGACCTTGCCCAGTTCGTCGCCCAGAGAACCGGCTGAGGCTTCGGTGATCAGCTTGCGGGAGATCAGCAGGGCGAGGAGCTCTTCCTCGGAGATCCGACTGATCGGAAGTTTAAAGTCAGGATCGGTGTAGTAGTACCCTTTTTTGAAAAAATCGTACTCCAGGGGGGCGATGAGGCGCTCGCGGAAATATTCAATGCTCCGCTGGGCGGTCTTGGCGTTGATTTCAAACTGTTCGGCCAACTTTGCGGCGTTCGGATAGCGCTGCTTTCTGACCTCGTTATCAAACCAGACAAAGCGCTCAAAAAAAAGTTGGTCACCCATAATCTTCGTCTCCGTTCAGCCGGTCAATGAGCAAGTGCACAGGGTGACATAATACCCGCAACCAACCGGTGCGTCAAACCCGGGATTGCCGGGGCGGCACTCTTGACCCCGATAAATGGACTAACCCCCATCCCCGCGAGCGGGAACAACGAAGGAT
>MGTA01000251.1:15585-16003 GCA_001799225.1 Deltaproteobacteria bacterium RIFOXYD12_FULL_50_9 | reverse complement strand
TCGGGAGAGGTGTTCGCCTCCCCCGGACAAGGCTCGGTGGCTATTCTGCTTTCCGATAGCGACGAAGCATACCGGCAGCAGGCAACCACCTTCAGCGAGGATCTCGGCCTGCCGACCCAGGTTTTCAATCTGCATGGCGACATCCAGAACGATCCCGGCTTGAAGGACAAACTGCTCGCCGGCCAGCCCATCCTGATATATGCCCTGGGTGCCAAGGCCGCCTTTGCCGCCAAGCTGTGGACCAAGGAGCGGCAGGATATCCCGGTTCTCTTCGCCATGGTTTTGAACTGGCAGCGCTACGATCTTCTCGAAGGCAATAGCAATATAGCCGGTATTGCCGCCGAGATATCACCCGGCACCCAGTTTGTCAATATGACCATGTTCTCGCCGGCCGTGAAACGCATCGGCCTCCTGTACA
>MGTA01000251.1:10883-15435 GCA_001799225.1 Deltaproteobacteria bacterium RIFOXYD12_FULL_50_9 | reverse complement strand
GCTTTCTGGGTGCTGAACGATCCGGTCCTCTACACCCTGGAAAATCTCGGGTGGCTGGAGGAGCGTTGTCTTAAGGAAAAACTGCTCTGTGTCGGGCAGAATCAGAATCTCGCCAAGATGGGCCTGACCCTGACCGTCAATCCGGATGTGACCCAGATTGGAATTCAGTCGGCCGCCCTTGCCAGGAATATTCTTCTGCACGGCCAAAAAGTATCCGAGATCAAGGTCATGGAGCCACTATCCACTCAGCTCTTTCTTAATCTTAAAACAGCCGAGCGCATCGGTCTTGCCATCCCGCAGCAGGCCCAGAATATGGCCACAACTGTTTTGGGCCAATAACAGTTGTTCTTGGTGCGCACAGGCTTCGAACACACGCTAATCTCATCCCACCTATTGTCCGTCTGGACTTTTTCAAAAGTCGCCACTCCGGCGAAAACCGGAACCCAGAAGTTTTTTGTAAGGAACAGCATGGAGTGGTGGATTCACCCTATCTAGCTGTTATTACAAGAAATTAGTTGACATATTACTTTTCTTTCTCCTATGTTATGAGTCATCAGGATGAATGAGATAAAGCGAGGACGTCAAC
The DNA here is from genome assembly GCA_001799225.1 of Deltaproteobacteria bacterium RIFOXYD12_FULL_50_9. GTDB lineage: Bacteria > Desulfobacterota > Desulfobulbia > Desulfobulbales > CALZHT01 > XYD12-FULL-50-9. The sequence continues at coordinate 14,849 of MGTA01000251.1, read as the reverse complement.
TGTTCAGCAACACAAATTTTTCTCCTGTATTGGGGGAAGGCAGGAATTAGTTGTTGCGTAGTTATTACCAAACATCCACGGGAGGGGGTAATGCGAACCAAACGACTTATCACGCTTTCAGCCTTTTTTTTCTTTTGCGGCAGCACGTTTGCTCTGGCCACTCAAGGGTCCACCAACGCCACTGAGCAAGAACAAAAATCCTTTGAGGCGATGTTCGGCAAAGGGCCCCAGGAAGAGGATGTCTATCGTACCGATCGGTTGCTATTGACCGCAACCAAGCATAAAGTTCCCCTGCGCAAGGCCCCGGCGATTGCTACGGTTATCACCGGCGACGAAATCAAGGACATGGGCGCCAGGAATCTCACTGATGTGCTTAAACTGATACCGGGCCTGGGAGTTTCAACCAACGAACATGGTGTTCTGATGTTTGAGGTGCGTGGTATCCGCACTACCCTTTCTGAAAAGATTCTGGTCATGATCGACGGCCATCCGTTGAATAACGTCTACTCCGGCAGCGCCCTTTCCTATGTCTTTGACGACCTCACCGTTGAAAATATTGCCCAGATCGATATGGTCCGTGGCCCTGGTTCGGCGCTGTATGGCGCCAATGCCTTCACTGCGGTTATTAATGTGATCACCAAGAGTCCTAACGACATCGGCGGCGGCGAGATTAAGGTGTCGGGTGGCAGCTTTGACTCCCGGAAGGTCAATCTCCTGGGCGGCAAGATCTTTGAGAACGGCATCCAGGTGCTGGGCAGCCTGGATTACTGGAAGACCAACGGCCCGAATCTGGAGATCAACAAGGACAGGCTTGGAAACAGGGGCGATGCGGACACTGAGTTTGAGAAAACCGATCTTTTTTTAAACCTCATCTATAAAGATCTGAGTTTCAAGGGACAATACATTGCTAAAAGCAGGCCGACTTATATTGGCTTTGCCTATGCCCTTACTGACGGAAGCTCTTGGCATTATGATAACTACTGGGGAGAACTCAGTTATCGTTACCAATTTTCAAGCCAACTCGCCTCGGCGATAAAGGTGTACCATGACTACCTTGAGCAGGATGCCAAGATTGTAATTATGCCCAATGTGATCGGTGAGCCCGCGCTTAAAGACAGAGCTACCGGCACAGAACTACAGGTTGATTATGATCTCTTTAGCGGCAATCATCTTCTTATCGGCGGCTTGTATAATAAAATTAGGCAGTATGATGTCAGGCAAATTGCCAATTTTGATCCTTTAACCAATGCGCCACTCCTCGGAGGTCTACAAGACGTCAGCGATATGTACGGAGGCAAAGGTAACCATAACAAGGATGCTGATCGTGAAATTTTCGCCACCTATCTACAGGACGAATGGGCGATTCAAACCGACATCAACCTGACTGCCGGTGTGCGCTATGATCACTACAGCGATTTTGGGGACACGGTCAACCCAAGGGCCGGACTCGTTCTGGGGATAACCAAACAGGCGGATCTCAAATTCCTGTATGGCGAAGCATTCAGAGCCCCCAATTTTGTCGAACTTTATAATGGCGGCAACCCGATTATTATTGGTAATTCAGATCTGCAACCCGAAAAGATAAAGACATCCGAGGTAGGCGTCACCATTCGAATAGTCAAGTCGGTGAACTTTGATGTGAATTATTTCTACAGCAAAATTAATAATCTCATTGACTGGGTTGACAGTACAACGCCGGGAGAACCCGCAGTATATCGCAATTTGAAGGACGCTGTGGTCGACGGCATTGAGATGACATTGATGGGCCAGTATTCCAACACCAGTTACTGGAAGCTATCCTATACTTATCAAGATCCTCGGGATGCGGATAGCAAGCAGCGGTTGCCGAATGTCCCTTCTAATCGGGCTACGGCCAGCGTCAACCACGACCTGACACGATACCTCGTCGCCCATGCCGATTTGCTGTGGACCGGCGCCAGACCGCGGCCGACTGGCGATCCCCGGCCGGAGATGCCGGACTACACCGTAGTTGATCTTAGCCTCACAGCCAAGGATTTCTATAAGGGTTTAGAAATCCAGTGCGCTCTGCATAATCTTTTTGACCAGCGTTACTCTGATCCGGATAAATCGGGCGCCAAGCAATTCGTCCCCGGCGATTTTCCCCGCGAAGGGTTCTCAGCCATGCTGAACATAAGCTATTCATTTTAATATGGCAGGGGGGGTATCGGTAATCGGAATATAATTTTTTTGACAGGAGCAAACTTACGTGACATCTGTCGGTATTACGGGTACAGGCATCTATGTCCCCGAGAAAAAATTGACCAATGAATGGTTCCAACAATTTCCTTTATTGCCGGTCGACGCCCTGCTGGATGATTCAGGTATTGAAGAACGTCATGTATGCGCACCAGGAGAAACCGGTGCGGACCTGGAGTCCAAAGCCTTGCTTGACGCAGTTGCTAACGCCGGAATATCTATAGAAGATGTTGAACTTATCCTGGTTGGCTCGGCTATACAAGACCAGCCCATGCCCGGCAACGCTGCCATGGTCCAGTTTAAATCCGGTGCAATTAATGCTGCCGCCATCAATGTCGAAAGCGCCTGCACCTCATTGCTTTCGCAAATGACCGTTGCTTATGGTTTGATTAAGGCTGGAGTTTATAAAACCATCGCCTGTATCGCCTCGGCAACCTGGACAGCAACAGCAGATTATACTGAAAAGAACTGTATGCTGCTAGGTGATGGGGCGGCAGCATTGATTCTGCAACCGGTCAGTGAGGGAAAAGGAATTTTAGGCGTTCATCTTGAGACGGATGGAAGTTGTTGGGGGGCGTTAGGTTGTAATTATCGACTGCCACGCCAGTTACTTCTTGATTATCAAGCTGGAAATTATCTGGGAGGGGGAAGAGAAAAAATTTATTTCTATGTTGACCGCAAGGGTGGTGGAGTAGACGAGATCAAAAAGACCGGCCCTGTCAAGACACCGCAAGCGATACGCAAGGCCTTGAATAAGGCCGGGTACTGTGAATCTGATCTTGATTTTCTGATATGTCATAACCCAACAGTAATACTCGTTGAGGCATGGCTGAAGGAATTAAACGTCAGTAAGGATAAGACGCATTTGACTATACAAAAATATGGTAATATGAGTGGTGCCTCGATAGGCGCCAATCTCCATGAAGCAGTCAGATCAGGAAAAATCAAGGATGGCGATCTGGTTGCCATGGGCGCACCTGGCGCCGGCTACCACTATGCATCTGTTGTCATGAGATGGGGCAAGTAATAACCACTTTCAGCTAAAAATGTTTATCCACTGTTTCTATACGGCTGTGGATGGGCGGCACTGCTTCACTATCGATCCAGACGTCAAGCACGGTCGGTCGACCGTCGAGAAAAATCTCTTCGGCCAGACTGGGCGTGATTTCATCCGGACTCTTGATCGTTATCCCCCTGGCGCCCAGGCCTTCGGCAATCTTGGCGAAATCAACCCGCTGGAATTCGGATGGAATGCCCTCGGGAATCGGGGTTTTGAAGAGCCTGCGGCCGTGGTAGACCATGCCGAGCATGGCATTGTTAAAGACAACCCAGATTACCGGTACGTTGTAGTTAACCGCGGTGGCGACTTCAAAGCCGTTCATCAAAAAACTGCCGTCGCCGACCAGAGTTACGATCGGTCGGTCCGGGAAGGCCAGTTTGGCGCCGATCGGTGCGGCTACTGCATAACCCATCCCGCCGAACCCTAGCGAGAGGTAGAATGAATAGGGCGCGTCTATCACCAGGTGCCTGATAGCCCAGGCCATGGTATTGCCCATATCGGTAAAAAATATGGTGTCCTTGGGAAGACTCTTCTGCAGGTCGAGAATCAGCTTTTGTGGATGATAGAGCCCGGACTTGGTAATAAAATCAGCCGGGTTACAGGAGATCGTTTTCTTTTTTTGGGCCAGGGAGACATCCTCCTTGCCGAAACAGGCCCTTTTTGCAAAGGGGGCGGAACCTAGTTCACGT
>MGTA01000251.1:0-10853 GCA_001799225.1 Deltaproteobacteria bacterium RIFOXYD12_FULL_50_9 | reverse complement strand
ATGCGGGCATCACCCTCCAGGCCCATGGAGACCGGATAGTTCCTGCCGATTTCCTCGACGTCCACATCGATCTGGATGAGGTGGGAATTGGGCATGAGTCGCTTGTCCCAGCCGCTGGTCATCATTTCGTTGAAACTGGTGCCAATCGCCAGCAGAACGTCGATCTCATCATCATGCAGATAATTTTTAGCTGCCGGTGATCCGGCAAAGCCAAGCACACCAAGCGACAGGGGGTGGGATTCTGGGAAGACTCCCTTGGCCTTGGGTGAGGTGGCGACCGGGATGTTCAGGAATTCCGCCAGATCGAGCAGTTCGCGGGCCGCCCTGGACAGAACAACTCCCCAACCGGCGATGATGGCCGGTCGTTTGGCCTCGAACAGGATCTGGGCCGCCTCCTTGACGTGCTGCCGGTCGAAAAGACGGGCATCGGACCGGTAGATTGGCGGTTGACACCCCTTGGCCGGCCGCTTCATGACGTCGGCGGGCAGGCTCAGGTGGACTGGCCGGCTGCGGCCGCAAAAGGCGAGCCTGATCGCCTTTTCCATCATATGGCCGCACCGCTCCTCGTTGATGATCATGCCGCTGTATTTGGTGAAATGCCGGAAGATACTCGTTATATTGACGCCCTCGGCGCTTGATTCCTGGAGGGCGCCTTTGCCGAACACCGCAGTTGATACCTGGCCGGTCAGGGCGCAGATCGGGATGGAGTCGGCGTATGAGGTGGCCAGGCCGGTAATCAGGTTGGTGGCTCCTGGTCCGGCAGTCGAGCAGCAGACGCCGAGGCGACCGGAGACCCGGGCAAAGCCGTCGGCCATGAAGGCGGCGCCCTCTTCGTGCTTGGCGACAATCGGTTTAATCTTGCCGCTATTGTAAAGGGCGGTGTTCAGGTTTTCGATCGCACCACCAGGCACTCCAAAAATATGGTCCACTCCGGCCCTTTCGAGCATGGTGACAACGAGATCGGCGGTGGTTGCATCCGTGGCGGCGGATGGCTGTGAATTCCTCTCTCTGGCGAGGCAACAAGGTCTTTCATGGGCTCTCATGTTTAATTATTTCCTTACATAATCAGTCAATGTCATGGCCGATCATCCTTTCTCCGGTCAATTGTTTCCCTAATTTTTTTAGTCAGGGTCTGAGGGGTGAACGGTTTTTGTAAAAAGCATATTCCCTGTTTTACTGCATCTTCAACAAAGAGGTCTTGCGGGTAGGCGCTCATCAGGATCAATGGCAGGTGCGGGTAGTTGGCGCGAATCGCTTCCATTATCACCTTGCCGCCGGCTTCGGGCATGACGATGTCGGAGAGCACCAGATCGATCTCACTATGATGCTCGGCAAGGAGTTTGAGAGCCTTGCCGCCGTTTTCTGCTTCCAGAACCTTGTAGCCGAATGTCTCAAGGATGGAGACGGTTATCATCCGAACCGGGTCATTATCCTCGGCAACCAGGATGGTCTCCTTGCCTCTGCGGATGGCAGTCGGAAATTCCAGCTGGTCTCCGCAGGCATCCTGCTGGGCGCGGAGAAAATAGATATAAAAGGTGGTTCCCCGGTTGGGAGAGCTCTCTACCCGGATGCGGCCTTTATGTTGCTTGATTACGCCGTAAACCGTGGAGAGACCCAGCCCTGTGCCCTGGCCCTCTTTTTTGGTAGTGAAAAACGGATCGAAAATCCTTTCCAGGGTCTCTTTCTCCATGCCGTGGCCGGTATCCTTAATGGCCAGCACCACGAACTCACCATTCAACACCTTCCGGTCAACATCGAACAGGTCATACTCCTTGATAGTTTCATTCCTGGTTCTGATGGTGATGGTGCTGTTGGCGTTTGAGGCATCTCTGGCGTTGACGGCAAGATTGAGCAAAACCTGCTCGGTTTGGCCAATGTCGCCAATTATGGGCCACAATCCCGGCTGCAGATCCTTGACCAGGTTGATATCGGAACGGATGAGCCTCTTGAGCATCTTGAAAAAGTTCTCAACTATCGTGTTCAGATCAAGTACTTTATATTCAAGCACCTGTTTGCGGCTGAATGCCAGAATCTGCCTGATCAGCGCGGCGGCGCGTTCGGAACTCCGCTGGATCTCAATCAGATTCTCCTCGAGCGGATTGCCGGACCGGAGATTAAGCATGGCCAGTTGGACATTTCCCATGATCGGAGTCAGGATATTGTTGATATCGTGAGCCACTCCACCGGCCAGCATGCCGAGCGCCTCCATCTTCTGGCTCTGGCGGATCTGGGCTTCGAGAAGCTTTTTTTCCTTGGCGACTATGCGGCGAGCGGAGATATCCCGGTCAATACCGCGGAAGCCGATAACTATGCCACTGTCATTAACAACAACCGTGGCGCTCGACTCAATAGGTACAGTGTGGCCGTCCCGCAACAGGCAGTCATGCTCGATGCCGTGAAACCCTTTCAGATTTTTGGCATTTTCCCCGAAGAGTTTTTCGGTCTGTCGAGCATCATCACCACTCAACAGCATTTCATGGTACACCTTGCCGATCAACTCCATTGGCCTGTAACCGTAAACATACTCGCTGACCGGTGAGCAATAGACAAACCGGCCGGCGGCATCGGTCTCCCAGACCACGTCACTGGTCGTTTCGACCAGTGTCTTGAAGCGGGCCTCCGACTCCCGCAGAGCGCTCTGGGAGATGGCCTCCCGGCGGGCGAGGTTCCACTTGGTGGTAAGCGACAGGGTCATTTGAATCAGCTCTTCCGGATCAAAGGGCTTGCGCAGGAAAAGCAGTTTCTCAGGGCTGCCGACCGCCTGGACAATCTCATCCCGTGACCTGTCCGAATAGGCGGTTACAATGACTATCTCAATGTTCGGGTCAATCTTACGGATCCGGACGGCAGTTTCCATGCCGTCCCAGCCCGGGGGCATTCTGATATCGATAAAGGCCACAGCGAACGGCTTCTCTTGACCATTATTGACCATTTCAAAACCATCCCGGCCCTGGGCGGCAAAACTGAGCTCAAAATCCGGAAATAACGGGGGTTCCTCTTCATCGTCCTTTCTGAGCAGGGTGGTAAGCCTTCGACCTGAGATAAGCCTGCCGTTAGATGAGGGACATAGAACATTTTGAAATGCCTGCCATATTTCGCGGTCATCGTCAATGATCAGAACTCGTTTGTTATCAATCATATGGAATCCTCTTTTCTCTCTAAAGGTAGCTTGATGATGAATTCGGCACCTTGCCCAAGACCGGCGCTGTGGGCAGTAATGGAGCCGTTGTGGGCGATCAGATAGTTGGCGCAGGAGTGCAGACCGAAACCGGAACCGCGCGCCTTGGTGGTGAAACCAAAGGTAAAGAATTTAATTTTTTCCTCTTCACTGAAGCCCTTGCCATTATCATGCACGGACAACCCGACATATTCCGGCGGGCCATTTTCTATAAATGTTCGCAACAAAAGCAGATTTTCGCCACTTTTGATATCATCCATTGATTCGTAGGAGTTTTTTAACAGATTAATGATGATCTGGATGAGTTTTGCCTTCTCTATCCTGATTGGCGGAATATCAGCATAGTCCCGGATAATCTTTATGGCGCGTTTTTCGAGTTGTTCGGCCAGCATCTTCAGGGAGTCTTCCACCATGGCGTTAAAATCAACGGATTCAGCCTCGGTGTTAAGCCGGGCGTAACGCAACTGCAACCTGATAATCCCTTCTATGTGTTCGTGTTTGGCCCGGATTTTAGTTAAGGAGTCTATCAGTTCGTTGTACTCCTCGGAAATCGATTTGGGCAAAAGATCGACAATCTCAATCATCTGCGCCCTTTTGTCGGGTGATACGGCTGGGCTGGCCTCGATCTCATTTTTAATAATTGTCATTATTTCATGAAGATGGATGCGGACAGGGCTCTTGGTCAAGAGTTTGAGGAGATGGTTGGTCGAAACTTTAGCCGGGGTCATGGCATTGCCGATATTGTGGAGGATACCCACAGCCATTTCCGCCATGCCGGCCTCGTGGGCCTGCTGCAAAAGATGGTCTTGTGCCTCCTTGAGTTCCTGTGTCCGGTCATCGACCTTATGCTCAAGGGAGTGGCTGTATTCGTCCAGTTGTTGATAGGAAGTTGTAAGTCGTTTGGTCATGAGGTTAAAGGCCAGGGATAACTCTTGAAACTCCTGGATGGGCAGGTCATCCTGGATAATTTCGTGCGCGAGATCGCCGGCAGCTACCCGGCGGACGCCCTGATTCAGAACCTCGATCGAATGGAGGAGATAGCGGGTGAAAAGCAGAGCCACGACCACCCCGATCAGGAAAAAGGCAATGGTCAGGCTCAGGAGATAGAATTTATACTCGCGCATCGCTTGTTCCCAGGCATTTTGGGCTTGTTGGATCTCCCTGTTAAACCGGTTGAGAGAATATGAACAGCGCAGCATGCCGATGAGTTGTGAACCGCTGTAAAGAGGGGTTATTGCCTCGATGATCAGGCAGTTGGTCAATTCGGTGCTCTCTGCGGTCCCGGTCCACTTGAGGAAATAGACTGGTCTTTTGGCCTGGGCAGGTGGTTTGGTAACCTGGAATTGTTTTTTGAAGAGGCTGGCGGCCTGGAGATCAACGGGGTCGGAAAGGGTCAGGCTGATTTTGTCTGATTCGCTGTGTGCAATTGCCCGGTGGTCTATATCCTGAATAATAATGTATTGGATCTCCGGATCATTTTCGACCAGGTTTTTTGCCAGGGTGTTCAGAAAGGTGAATTCATAGCCGGCGATCGCTTGTTCGGCGCTGATTGCCACGCTTTGCGCCAGCGTGGCGCTGCGTCTTTCAAGATTATCCTGGAGATCCTGGGTGATGCGAACCAGTTGCGCATCTCGGAACTGGGTCTGCTTGTGCAGAAAAAAAAAGCTGATCAGGGGAAATAGAAGACAGAGGAGAAAAAGATTCATTGATGTCAGATAGATACGGAGAGACGGTCGCCAGGTAAATGGTTTTCCGGCTTCTGCGTTTGTGGGTATCCTCAAGGATTTTTCTGACATCAGGCGGTCATTTCCCCAATTAAATTCAGCAGGTTATCGTGTATTTGGAGTTCGATTTTGTAGGACGATTCCATGTTGAGGCAGAGTCCTGAGCGTGATGGTGCAACCGACCACAATATGCAATCCATGCAGCAGTTGCAGTCATATTTTTTTAGAAAACTTTTGTATACTGTTATCCTGATTTTTTGGAGGAGTCAAGAAAAAGTTGTCAATCAAATCAAGGCCTTTGCTTCATCGCAGTGTAATATTTTGTAGGATTGAGCATTGATAAGGGATAAGGCTTGGCTTTGGGGATCATTGGTGAGAAAAAAAGAGCTTTCTAAGAAAATTTCCCTCTAGGTCATCAGGATTTTCTTGCAGTGTCTGAGAAGCGAAAATGCCAGTTCTTTCTGTCTGTAAGATGATTTTCGCTTTGAGCAGCTGCCGTAATGATTTATAGTGGTTTTTTTATTTCTAAGTCAGTCGTGTTTTTGGGCCTTTATAAGGAGAATAGCGGTGAAATTTGAACCGAAATGGATTGCCTGGGAGATCACCAGGCGTTGTAACCTGAAGTGTGTGCACTGCCGGTCTTCTTCGGCGCTTGAGGCGGGTAATCATCCGGATTTTTCCCTGGTCGAGGCAAAACGGATTATCGACGATATCACCTCTTTTGCCAAGCCGGTACTGGTCTTATCCGGCGGCGAGCCGCTTTTGCGGGTCGACGTTTTTGAGATCGCGGCCTATGGCACTGAGAAAGGGCTGCGTATGTGTCTGGCCACGAACGGCACCCTGGTGACCGATGCGGTCTGCGAGCAGATCAAAGCGACCGGGATCAGGATGGTCTCTCTTAGTCTGGACGGGGCCTCTGCTGAAGTCCACGATAACTTTCGTTCCATGCCCGGCGCTTTTAGCGGTACGATCAATGCCGCGAAGCTTTTCAAGAAACACGGGATCTCCTTTCTCATCAACTCGTCGTTTACCAAACGTAATCAGGAAGAGATTCCCAAGATTTACCGGCTCGCCAAGGAGCTGAGCGCAACGGCCTGGTATATGTTTATGATTGTGCCCACTGGCCGTGGCCACGATATCATGAACGAGTTGATCTCAAGTGAAGATTACGAAGAGTTGCTCAAATGGCATTATGAGATGGAGAAGCTTGAAGACGAACTGCTGGTGCGGCCAACCTGCGCGCCCAGCTATTATCGGGTAGTCTTGCAGCAAGCCAAGGAGCAGGGTGACGATTTCAAACGCCGGACTCTGCAGTTTTCAACCGGCGGCTCTAAGGGGTGTCTGGCCGGCCAGCTTATCAGTCTGATTGATGTCGATGGTAATGTCCTGCCCTGCAGTTATTTCCCGATGGCTGCCGGCAATATCCGTAAGCAGTCGTTTCAGGATATCTGGGATAATTCAACGCTCTTTAAGGAGTTGCGTGATTTTAAGAGCTATAAAGGCCGTTGCGGTTCTTGTGAATACGTTAATGTCTGCGGGGGCTGTCGGGCCAGGGCCTATGCGGTCACCGGCGATTATATGGCCGAAGAACCTTTCTGCGGGTATGTTCCCATGCGAATGAGGGAAGAAAAAAAAGAATAGGACCAGTCGGACCAGTCGGACAAGTCAGACAAGTCGGACCTGAACAATCAACCACCACCAACCGAAAAGGTTTCTTTTATGAATACGACATTTTTGCAGGCCTGTAAAGGCGAACCAGTACAACATACTCCCATCTGGATTATGCGGCAGGCGGGGCGCTATCTGCCGGAGTATCACAAGGTGCGGAGTAAGGGCACGTTCCTTGAGCTGTGCAAGACCCCGGAACTGGCGGCGGAGGTTAGTATCCAGCCGGTCGACATCTTGGGGGTGGACGCTGCTATTCTTTTTTCTGATATTCTGGTGCCGCTTGAAGCCATGGGCCTGCCCCTCGAGTTTCATGAGAAGCATGGGCCGCTGTTTCCTGAGCCGGTCCGCGACCGGGCAGCCGTGGACCGGCTTATTATACCGGACCCGGAGACGGATCTGAAATTTGTTATGGACACCATCCGCATCCTGCGTCGGGAACTTGCCGATAAGGTGCCGCTCATTGGTTTTTCCGGGGCGCCCTTCACCCTGGCTACCTATGTGATTGAGGGGGGCTCCTCCAAGAGCTACTTTCAGACCAAGAAGATGATGTATGCGGCGCCCGAGCTCTATCGCGCCTTGCTCGACAAGATCACGGAGTGCACGATCCTCTATCTCAAGGCCCAGGCAGCTGCAGGTGCCCAGGCCCTGCAGATCTTTGACTCCTGGGCCGGAGTGCTGGAACCGTGTGACTTTGCGGAGTTTGCCCTGCCCTATGTGAAGCGGATAGTGGCGGCGCTGCAAGGTTGCGGTGTGCCAATTATTTATTTTGCCAACAATGGCGCGACCCTGCTCGATCTGGCCAAAACCAGCGGTGCCGATGTTCTGGGGATAGACTGGCGCATCCCTTTAAGGGATGCCGTGGCAAAAGTTGGTCAAGGGGTCTCTTTGCAGGGTAATCTTGATCCCTGTGCCCTGCTTCTGCCACCCGATAAACTTGAAAAACGGGTAGCCGGGATCCTGGCGGAAGGCAGAGCAGCGCGTGGGCATATTTTTAATCTGGGCCATGGCATACTCCCCGAGACGCCGCCTGAAAAGGCTAAGCTGTTGGTGGAGCTGGTTCATCGGCTGTCCCAAAAATAGAGGCTGGTCCGTGGCCATTTTTCATTTTTGAATGTAGGGGCGTGTTGCATGTAGGGGCGTATTGCAATACGCCCCTACCAAATGGCCGGAGGCCGTTTAATGATTCCTTCAATCGACCAGTGTTGTGAATTGATGGACCAGTACAGGATGCTCGATAATATCCGGGCTCACTCTTTTATGGTGGCGCGGGTGGCAGCACTAATTGCCCATGGACTGAGGAAAGCAGACGTTTTTGTAGCCATTGAGCCGGTTATTGCCGGCGCCTTGCTTCATGATATTGCCAAGACTCCCTGTCTCCACAACGGCGAGAATCATGCCATTGTCGGTCGGGACATCTGTCTGCAGCACGGTCTGGATGAGCTTGCCGAGATTGTGGCCGAACATGTTGTCTTGCGTGGCGCTATTACCGAACTTGGCGCCAGCGCCAAGGAGATAGTTAATTACGCCGATAAACGGGTCCGGCACGATCAAGTGGTGAGCCTGGAAGAGCGTAAAGAGTATCTTGTCGGGCATTACGGCAGAGACGACCTTAAGCTTTGCCAGCTGATCCAGGACAATTTTGTGACGATTCGCTTGCTGGAGCAGCGGCTTTTTGTCCAGCTTGATTTTGGCCCGGACGATATAGCCGGGCTGGTTGCCGACCGGACAAGATGGGATGCTCTGCTGTTGCCCTTGGAGCTGTTTTTGTGACAGCCATTGACCAGCAGGAGAGAATCGGGGTAGTGCTGCTCAACCTGGGAGGGCCGGAGCGGCTCGACGATGTCGAGCCGTTTTTGTATAACCTCTTTTCGGATAGGCAGATCATCAGGCTTTCGCCGTTGCCGTTTTTGCAGAAGCCTCTTGCCCGTCTGATTGCCCGCCGGCGCGCCCCTAAGAGCCGAGCATGTTATAGCCGGATTGGCGGGGGGTCGCCGCTTACCCGCATCACCACGGAACAGGCCTCTGACCTTGCTGCTGCCTTGGCTGAACACGGTTCTTTTTTGGTGACTGCGGCCATGCGTTACTGGCAGCCCCGGGCCGATCTGGTTATTACCGCGTTGCAGCGGGCCGGAATCAGCAAAATCGTTGCCTTGACCTTGTATCCCCATTATTCAGTGGCCACCACGGGATCCTCGCTGGTGGATCTGCGGCAGGCCGTATCCACGGTTTCTCCGAAACTGCAATTGGCAGAGATCTCTTCCTGGCCGGAAGAGCCGGCTTATATCGATTGCCTCGCCGAGTTGATCCGTAAGGGGATAAAGAATTTTGGCGGCGCGGCGGTTGAACTGGTGTACAGCGCCCACAGTCTGCCGGTCAAGTTCATTGAGGAGGGTGACCCTTATGTTGATGAGTTGCGGAAGACTATCGAGGCCGTTGAAAAAATAACCGGCCTGCCCGGCCGGCTCTGTTTCCAGAGTCGCAGTGGGCCGGTGCGCTGGCTGACGCCTTCTACCCCGGAGATGCTTGAGACCCTGGCCGCAGAGGGCGCTAAAAACGTGCTTATCGTGCCCATCAGTTTTGTTTCCGATCATGTCGAGACCCTGTATGAGATCGACCAGTTGTATAAGGAGAGGGCAAAAAGTTTGGGTATGCGGCTTGAACGCACGGATTCGTTGAACACCTTGCCCGGTTTTATCCGGGCTCTGCAGAATCTGGTACTTGCTGCCAGCCGTCAGCACGGTTTTTTACCCTGAACCAAAAAAACAGGAGCCTTTTCCTGCTGGTTACGGAAAGGACTCCTGTTTTAAAAAACCGTATGATCAGGTAATTGTTACTTCACGGCATCGGCAAGCTTGCTGCCGGCCTTGAATTTTGCAACTTTTTTGGCTTTGATTTTGATGGGTTTGCCGGTCTGCGGATTTCTACCCTGCCGAGCGGCTCTTTTGGAGACAGAAAATGTTCCAAATCCGACCAGGGTAACCTTGTCGCCTGTTTTAAGAGCCTTGGCAATGGAATCAAGCATGCCGTTCAGTCCCTTTTCCGCAGCAGTTTTGCTGATCTCTGCAGCCGTAGCAATACTTTCTACTAAGTCGCTCTTGTTCATGCCTCTGTCTACTCCTTCCTTCTAGGTTGATCGTAAAACAGCGTACTGAAGTTGTACGCTACCCCCTCGCCTCGTATTGAAAAAATAACGTCTCATATCACTGAGTCAATCGCTTGCGAAAAAAAACATGACAGGAACCGGGCAGTTTTGCAAGGAAATTCGAGCATGGTTGCTATAAATTCGACGTTTTTTTTAGTTGTGGCTCAAAAAAAGCGCTTAAATCGACGATGATGCGAATCTGCGCATGCGAATACTGATCAGGATGGCTATGCCGAAAATGGTAGTGAACAGCGAGGATCCACCATAACTGAACAGAGGGAGCGGCATGCCGACAACAGGCATCAGACCCATAATCATGGCTAAATTTATGAATGCCTGCCAGAAAATTAGAGAAACTATGCCCACCCCCAGAAGAAAACCGAATTTGTCCCGTGAGGAAAGGGCCGCATTCAGGCAAAGGAGAAGGAGAAAAAGATAGCAACAGAGAAAGAATAATGATCCGAAGAAACCCCACTCCTCTGCCCAGACCGAAAAGGCAAAATCGGTATGGCGTTCCGGCAGAAAGTCGAGATGGCCTTGAGTGCCTTTGAGAAAGCCTTTGCCGAACTTAAGGCCGCTGCCCACGGCGATTTTGGATTGGGTGATGTGATAGCCTGCGCCACGCGGGTCGAGTTCCGGGTTGAACAGGGTGAGAATTCGTAACTTCTGATAGGGCTTGAGAACAAAGTTCCAGCCTAGAGGGATCATAGAGATACCGGTGCAGATCAAGGTTATCAGAGTCTTTTTTTTCAGCCGGACGAAAAGGGTCATGGAAACGAAGATGAAAACAAGCATGAGGGCAGTGCCGAGATCTGGTTGGAGACCGATCAGAATAGCGGGTGCGATAGTGAGCAGCATCGGGATGACGAGATCCAGCAGCGAAAAGCCGTGGCCGTTGTCTTTTCTATAGTAGTAACTGGCCAGGGAGATAATTAGAATGAGCTTGGCAGGTTCGGAAGGTTGCAGCCGGAAAAATCCCAGATTAATCCAGCGTTGACTGCCGCCAACCGTGGTTCCGAGAATGAGGGCGAAGAGCAGGACGATTAGGGTAAGACCATATAGGGGGTAGTTCCAGGAGAGCAGCTGGCGGTAGTCGACACTGATGATCATGACTCCCATGCCGGCGCCGATAATATAAAAG
>MGTA01000250.1:3314-5341 GCA_001799225.1 Deltaproteobacteria bacterium RIFOXYD12_FULL_50_9 | reverse complement strand
TGGCCGATGGGCAGGATAAGCCCGGTTTCCTCGGCCAGCGGGATAAACTGCATCGGTGGCACCTGCCCACGGCCAGGATGGGTCCAGCGTAAAAGAGCCTCGGCGCCGATAATCCGCCCGTTGCTTTCGGTCTGCGGCTGGTAGTGGAGTTGAAACTGTTCTTGCTGCAAGGCCTGGTGCAGGTCAGCCGTAAGCGAACTTGCCGCCTCCAGTGCCGTCTGCATGGCCGGGTCAAAAAAGCGTACACAGTTGCGGCCAGCGTTTTTGGACTGATACATGGCGGTGTCGGCCCGCTTGAACAGCTCCTCCACCGTGGTGTCGTGGGCGCAGAACAGGCTGATGCCGATGCTTGCGGTTTGGTGCTGTTCGTGGCCGGCAAGATTTGCGGGTCGGCCAAGATCGGCTCGGATCTTTTCGGCCACATGCCCGGCCTGGCTGATCGCCACCAGTTTCTCTGTGCTCAGGTTCTTGAGCAGTACCACAAACTCGTCGCCGCCCTGACGCGATACGGTGTCGCCTTCGCGTACCGAAGCCTGAAGGCGTTGGGCCACAAGGGTCAGCAACAGGTCGCCGGCTTCATGTCCTCTGGTGTCATTCAAGGTTTTGAAGTGATCCAGATCCAAAAAAAGCACCGCTCCATACTGGCCATTACGGGCGCTGGCGATGA
The DNA here is from genome assembly GCA_001799225.1 of Deltaproteobacteria bacterium RIFOXYD12_FULL_50_9. Lineage (GTDB taxonomy): Bacteria > Desulfobacterota > Desulfobulbia > Desulfobulbales > CALZHT01 > XYD12-FULL-50-9. The sequence continues at coordinate 4,674 of MGTA01000250.1, read as the reverse complement.
AGGCTTGCTCCAGCCGGTCCAGCAGCAGGCGGCGATTGGGCAGGCTGGTTAAGGAATCATAAAAGGCCAGTTGCTGGATCTCTTCCTCGCGGTTCTTTTTGTCGGTGATGTCCATCACAATCTCGATGGCGGTCTGCACCTCGCCCTGATCGTTTCTGCTCAGGGGAAAGGCCTTGGTTTCCACGTAGAGCGGCTGACCCGCGGCAGTGTAATGGGTGTGGATAGTGGTGCGGGGTTTGCCGGTGTCGAAGACGTGTTTTACCGCGCAGTCCTCGCCGTTTAAGTAGCAGGGCTGGTCGATATGGTGCGATATTTTATAGCAATGCTGACCGATGATCTCCCCCAGGGGACTGCCGACCGATTCGGCATAGGCCCGGTTGGAAGAGACGATCTGGAGATTGCGGTTGATGATGATAAAGCCCTCGTCGATGGACTCAAGAACTCTGGTGATCAGATCCTCGGCCTGCTTCTTCTCCAGCCTGGCGTGCAGCAGCGGGGCAAGATACTCGGCCAGGGCCTCAAGCGTCTGGATATCCGCCTCGCTGTAGTCAGTCTCTTTGTTGGCCACCTGAAAAAGGCCGATGGCCTTGTCCCGAAAGATAATGGGCAGGGAGACGTGGCGGTTGATGGCGATATGGCCATCCGGAGTTTTACAGGCCGATTCGTTGGCATGAATCGTTTTTTTCTCCCTGATCGCCCGGGGCCAGCTGCTGTTGGACCAGGTTGATCTGGGAAAAACATGGGCCTTGCCGAAGATCTGGCACTGGTCCTAGATCTCCTGGGTCATGGAGGGCACCACCAGCGCGCCTTCTTCGTCGATATAGCCAAAGATGCCGAAGCGGCTGCCCGTGGCTTCCAAAACCACTTTCAGCACCTCGGTAAAGATCTGGTCGTGGCTGCTGGTAAGAAAGATCTGGGCGATGCGGTTTCTGAAAGAAAGTTCATGGCTGTGTTCGAGCAGCACCGCCTCCATCTGCTTTTTCAGGCTGATGTCGGTAAGCACCGTGTGGATGCAAAAGTCGGCATCGCCCTCTTTTTGCACCCGTCTGCTTTCCAGGTGGGCGAAAAATTGAGACTTGTCGCCGCGCTGCATGGATAGCTCGCAGTTCTGTTTTTTCTCCTGTTGCCGCAGGGCCGCAAGATGCAGATACCACTGGTCAAGATACTCCCGGTTGATAAAACGGCTAAGTCCGCGCTGGCTAAGCCCGGCGCGCTCGACGCCGAGCATGGTTGCAGCCGTCAGGTTCGCCTCCCTGATCAGGCCTTTTTCGTTCAGGGTTATGTAGCCAATCGGGGCAAAATCGTAGAGTTCGACGTAGCGGTCCCTGGATTCCTCCAGGTCGATTTGGATTTTCCTGAG
>MGTA01000250.1:2629-3260 GCA_001799225.1 Deltaproteobacteria bacterium RIFOXYD12_FULL_50_9 | reverse complement strand
GGGGGGGGGATAATTCATTGATTTCTTTGGCTTTTTTCATACGCCACCTTTTAGTCGTGGGTAAATTCAATGGCCAGAAGGATCAACAGCCGGTCATTGGCTATGCCGATGATGCGCCGGGCGTTCAAAAACATCTTTTTCCTGCCGAGGCCGGGCAGCTCGAGTTCCATCGCATAGTCAGCAAAGGCCTGATCACAGGAGAGGAGGCTTTCCAGCAACTTCCGCAGGGCTGGGATATCCCAGCGACCCTTGCCAAGTTCATAGAGGCGGCGTCCCGTGGTCTCCTGCGGGGTAGTCTGAAAAGACTGGCAGAACGAACGGCTGGCGGTGACCACTTTCAGTTTTTCATCCAGCACCAGCAACGGCTCCCGCACTGTGTCCACGATGCCTTCGGCCAGGGCTCGCGCCGCCTGCGCCTCTTTTTCGATGGCAATCCGCTGGCTGATATCGGTCAGGGTCAGGACCACGCCGTCAATGACATTATCCATGGTGCGATAGGGCTGGAGCCGGGCCAGATACCAGCCGCCGCTCGTAGTGCGCACCTCGCGCTCACGCGGAGTCAGGGAATCGAGCACGCTCTGGGCGTCAGCCAGCAGGTCTTCGCCCTCAAGGTCGGACTTGATGTCAGCCA
>MGTA01000250.1:0-2611 GCA_001799225.1 Deltaproteobacteria bacterium RIFOXYD12_FULL_50_9 | reverse complement strand
CCTGCCAGCTGCTCGATCTTGGCCTGCAGCTCGGCGTTGACCGTTATCAGCTCCTCGTTGACCGATTGTAGCTCCTCCTTGGAGGTTTCCAGTTCTTCGTTGGTGGACTGAAGCTCCTCGTTGGTCGATTGCAGTTCTTCGTTGGTTGATTTAAGTTCTTCGTTGGAGGCCTGTTGCTCCTCGATGGTCGCTTGCAGGTTCTCCTTGGTATAGGCCAGGTCGCGTTCCAGTTCCTGGGCGCGCCGGGCTTCGACCGAGGGGGCGGCGCGTCTGCCCTTACATGGTCTGGCGGCTTCTGTCGGCTGGGCCAGGTCCTGAAAACTTACCAGCCGCAGACCCTGGCCGGCTTCCGGGTCTGGCAGCAGACGGACACAGAGCTTGATTGCCTGAAAATCACCGTTGGTTCTGACCATTATCTCCCGGTTAACGGTGGGGGTGTTCTGGCCGGCGGCCTGGGCGATGGCGGTACGCAACTCAAGTTGCAACCCCTCCCGCGCCATGTCCACCAGGTTCAGGCTGGCCTGGCCGGGGGCTGGTCGCAGGTATTTGCCGGTTTCCCCGTGAACGTAGAGGATATTGCCCTTGAGGTCGGTGACCACCGAGGCCGGGGCATAGGATTGGAGTAACGCCCGCCGGGTCAGCTCGGCAAAGTTGGTCTCCCCGGTCTTTTTTGTCGTTTCGTCTGGCTCTCTGCCGCCGGGGTTCGCAGCCCAGGACAGACCACTGGCGATCACCGCCTTGGCGCTGGCGGCGGAATGAATGGCCCGGTAAAATTTCCACTTGCGGTTCAGGGGGCTGAAAAGATCAGCGTGCTTGCCGATGCTTTCGGAGGATGATAAAAAAAGGACGCCACCGGGCTTCAAGGCATAATGAAAGGCGGGAATGAGCCGGTTTTGCAGTTCCGGTTCGAGATAAATCATCAGATTGCGACAGGAAAGCAGGTCAAGCCGGGTGAAGGGAGGATCCTTGATCACGTTCTGGATGGCGAAGACCACCATCTCGCGGATTTCTTTTTTCACTCGATAACCTGCGTCCTCCTTGACAAAAAAACGGCGCAAGCGCTCCGGGGTAATATCGGCGACGATATTGGGAGGGTAGCTGCCGGCGCGGGCAACGGTGATGGCGTCTTCGTCCAGGTCGGTGCTGTAAATTTGTACCTTGAACTCCCGTTGGCATTCGTCCATGTATTCGCGCAGCAGAATGGCGATGGAGTACGCCTCCTCGCCGGTGGCGCAGCCAGCCACCCAGACCCGGAAGACATAATCATTCTGCTTGCCGGCGAAAAACTGTGGCAGGACATCTTTCTGCATGACGTTAAAGGCCTCGGCGTCGCGGAAGAAACTGGTGACGTTGATCAAGAGTTCCTTGAAGAGGACGGTGATCTCGGCGGGATTTTCCTTGAGATAGCGGGCATAGACCTCGGCGCTTTCGATATCGTGCTGTGACATGCGCCGCTCGATGCGGCGGCCGATGGTGCTTTTCTTGTAGCTGGAAAAATCGTGGCCGGTGGCGGAGCGCAGGAGTATGAGGATGCGGTTCATGCCGCTGGCCGTTGGGGGTGGAGTTTCCGGGTGTGCTTCCTGGCTGCGGTGGCCGGTGAGGAGAAAAGCCGGCATTTTGTCCACAGGCAGGATATGGGTAGCATAGCCTGCCTGGATGGCGCTCACCGGCATACCGTCGTATTTGGCCGTGGCTGGGTCCTGCACCAGGGTGATGCCGCCTGCGCCCTGGATGGCGCGCAGCCCAAGGGTGCCGTCGGTGCCGGTGCCGGAAAGGATGATGCCGATGGCCTTGTCTCCCTGATCCTCGGCCAGGGAACGAAGAAAGGCGTCGATGGGCATGCGCTGGCCCCGCGGCACCTCAGGGACAAAGAGTTGCAGGCAGCCATGCAGGAGGGCCATATCGCGGTTGGGCGGGATGACGTAGACGTGGTTGGCCGCCACCTTTAGCTGATCCTGGGCCTCGATCACCGGCATGGCGGTGGAACGCTGGAGGATCTCGGTTAAGATGCTGGCATGGCTGGGGTCAAGATGCGGCACCAGAACAAAGCCCAGGCCGCTGTCCGGGGGCACCGCTTTGAAGAACTGCTCGAAGGCCTCCAGGCCGCCGGCGGAGGCGCCGATGCCGACAATGGCGAAGGCACCGGGCGGAGACTTTTTGCCTTGCGCATGGGTAGATAAAGATGCCGGCTGGAGTTGCTCTTTTCTGGTTGCCATGTATCCGCCTGGAAAAAAAGGATGGTAACTGTTTAGCCGCGTTGTCTCTTCTCGATTATTGACGTATTTGAAATAAATTTTGAGTTGTTATTCCATTTTTAAACCGAAGATCTAATCATACAGTAGGGGCACGGCATGCCGTACCCTTATTCCTTTTATCATGATTGACAGGCTACCAGTTGAGAATTAGGAAGTCAATAGTTGGGAAACCAACATGGCTCCAGGTTACGCGGAGTGCCGAGATTCTCTGCTTCTCAAAAGGTGTCTTTCGGTACGAGAAGATACCTTCTGGCGGATGGTCGCGCTGCTTACCGCTTAAGGATTGGCCTGTTGGCTTCAGATTTTGCGCGCCCGTTGATCAGGGCGACCAGCTCGCGGGCGTATTCATCCATCTG
>MGTA01000249.1:7605-10215 GCA_001799225.1 Deltaproteobacteria bacterium RIFOXYD12_FULL_50_9 | reverse complement strand
CTCTTCTAAGGCCTTGGCAAGATCAGCGAATTCGAGACTGTCATCCTCGGGATTAATCTCGGACAACGAGTGCTCAGGTGAGTAGAGAAGCGCTCCCAACCCACCGCGGCCGAGGCACTCAAGCAGATGAGCCGGTGCGTAATGGCTCCGGTGGATATCAGCTTTTGCCGCCAGGAGTCTTTCACCCCATCGGCCGGGCAAAGAATCGGAAAAAACTCCGTGGATGCCAACCTCTGGCCGCATAGCAGAAAAAACTCCTGCACGTAAAGGAAGATTGACCGGGTCGATGGCATAAGCTCGTGAATCGGATAAATAGCCCGGGTCATACTGAAAAAAACCCTCATAGCCACCCCGATGGGCAAGCCGCAGGTTGCGCGACAGAAGTCTGCCGACTTTCAGCCCCCCGCCATGGTCGAAAACCGTATAGACATACAGATTAACCTCGGTATTCATCGCCTCTTGCGCACCCGCGCCTTCAAAAGATCTTCATGCGTTTTTTGCGCCGCATCATATTCATCAAAAGGATCCGGAGGAGGCGCCAGGACTCCATTAAAGGTATCAAGCAGGCCAAGCAGGCCGGCAGCCTTTATCCAGGCTGCCAAGGCAACACCGGGATTGCCTTTTTCCATCTGGGAAACGGTCCACCTGGAGACACCGATTCTGGCGGCAAAATCCTCATGGGTCTGGCCGGCCGCTAATCGCGCCTTCTTCAGGGCCACCCCGAGTTGTTGGACAGTGTATTTCTCTTGGACGAGAAGTTGTATTTTCATAATGAGCAATATAAACCACATAGAACAATATTTACATAATTAATGTTGATAATAGTTGAGATTATTCTGCTCAGCTACCTCCTTGCCCAAATGTGATGGTTTTAAACAATGGGCAATACAGCTTCGCCCTACTCCAGAAAATCGAACCGCTTGACCACGGTTAAGGCCTTGTCATAGATTTGCGGCAGTTCGTCGGCGTTGATTGCCAGCTTATCCGCCAGCTTGGCCGCCGTCTGCCAAGCCCCGCTTTCATAGGCTTTGGCCAGATAGAGCGAGGCCATCAGCAGGTTCGGATTACGGCCCAACAGGGCATCGTTGACATCATCAGACAGGGCGATTCCGGCGAGGATCGCATCCATGGGCTTATCCAGCAAGGCATCCAGCAGGGAGAACATCCCAACCGTATAAAATTTTCCACTGCCTTTGATCCTGCTCTCCAGATGACTGCCGATCGCTTCACAAAACTCGGCCCGCATCAACGAGTTTCGCACCAACTCGATGGGCTTGTCTTCCGCAAGATAGGAGAGCATCACCAGGTTCAACCATTTCTTCAAGTCGATTTCACCGACCATGGCAACCGCCCCGGCCAGAGACTGAATCTCCCGGCGCAGGCCGAAATAGGCGGAATTCACATATTTAAGCAGCTTATACGACAGAGACACATCGTGCGAGATAAGCTCAGCCACCTGACTGACGCTGTAGTTCTCATCCTGCAGCTGGCGCAGGATGAGAAGGTACTGCAGTTTTGAGCCTGGAATGTCCCGGCCGGCAATCACCTTGGGTTTCTGAAAAAAATACCCCTGAAAAAGATCAAACCCCAGCCGCTTGACCTGCTCATGCTCCTCAAAGCTTTCAACCTTTTCGGCCAGAATCCTGACTTTATGATGGCGACTGTTGACGACCTTTACCTGACTTGCCAACTCCGCCATACTCATGAGCCGCAGGTCAAACTTGACAATATCCACCAGCTCCAGGAGCGGCTCAAGGCTCTCATCATACGTAAAATCGTCAAGCGCCAGTGTGTAGCCTTTCCGCTTCAAGTAGCGCAGAGCCCCCATAAGTTCAGGGGTCTGCGTCGTGTTCTCCAGAATCTCGACCACGGTAATCTCTTTCGGAAACAGGGCCGGATACTCCTTGCACAGCATCTCCGGGGTAAAATTAATAAAGGCTTTTTTCCCTTCGGTAATATTACTGATCCCGAACAACAGAAAACTGTTGACGATAACACTGGAACTTGCCTGCGAACCATCCCGGGTTGGATCAAAGAAATTGGCAAGGCTCGAACGGAAAAGCAGTTCATAGCCATAGACCTTCTGATTTTTCCGAAAGATAGGCTGACGGGCGATAAAGATATTATTTGGCGCCTCGGGCGTCTGATCCTGGGGCATAATTCACCAACAGCCGGTATCCGAAAAGTATGGAAATACCTTGCCAAAGATGTTGATAACAGTAAAAATCTACTATGTAAATTTGCAAGAGCGCACTTGTGTAACACACGGTGCGGTCGACCTATACACTTTCACTTATAAGTGTATTGAATCGGCAATCAATAGTAAAGACTAAAGAACAAAGTGCTGCTCAAAAGACAGACGCCATTAAATCAATAAAGCAGGGACGTCCTCTCAGGGGAGGCTCACATTTGACAGGGTATTGATGGAAAGAAAAACCTCGGTAATTATTCAGCCGGCCCAGGCCGGCAAGCAACTCCTCTCTTTTATCGCCCAACGCTTCACCTACCGGAACCGGGAGGCCTGGAAGGAGGAACTGGCAACCAACCGCTTCCTGCTGAACAATGGCCGGGCGCAGGCAGAGAACATCCTGAAAGCCGGCGATCGACTGG
>MGTA01000249.1:6143-7591 GCA_001799225.1 Deltaproteobacteria bacterium RIFOXYD12_FULL_50_9 | reverse complement strand
CCCCTGCCCTGCCATCCTGGCGGCCGTTTCTTCACTAATACCCTCTGGGCCTTACTCAAGGAAAACCACGGGCTTGCCAACCCGCGACTCATCAACCGCCTGGACCGGGAGACCTCCGGTCTAGTGCTGGTGGCAAAAAACAAGGAAACCGCCCGCCTCTGCCAGATGCAGTTTGCCGAGCGTCGGGTTGACAAGGTCTATCTGGTTGTGGTGGAAGGAAATTTTCCGGATACATCCCTGGAGGTCAAAGCCACCGGCTGGCTGGGCTCTGACCCGAACAGCACGATCCGTAAAAAGATGCGCCTGTATCCAAATAAAAATGAGGCTCCGCCAGGATCTGTGGAGTGCAGCACCGCACTCCGGCGTCTCTCCGGCGCAACCGACGGCAGCCTCAGCCTGCTTGAAGCGAGGCCGCTCACCGGACGTTGTCATCAGATTCGGGCCACCTTGTTGACTCTGGGCTTTCCGGTGGCAGGCGACAAACTCTATGGCGTGGACGAGCAACTTTTCCTGCGTTTTCAGGAAGACCGCCTGAGCGCGGCTGACCACACCCGTCTCCGCCTCCCCCGCCAGGCCCTCCACGCTGCAAGCCTGCGCCTCGAACACCCGAATACCGGTCAGTTGCTTGAGTTTTCCGCCCCCCTGCCGGCAGCATTGCAGAAATTGTTGGAATGGTAATAGGTTAGCTTGGGATTAATTTTGTGCTCCGAACTCTTGTGTCCAATATGTTTTATTGAAAATTCTTACACTACAATTTACCGCGAGGGGTATGCAGAATAAAAATTGTAAAAAATTATTTTTGTTATTTTCAATACGATCAATATCTTATTGATTTTCTGAAAATACTTAGTATGGTTACGCAATAAATAGTAATATTAAATACTGCAAGCATGGACAAGGCCCACAGCATATAACTACATACTAATATTATGCAAACTCCCAAAATATCGCAACCCGACTCTCCCATCAGCATACGAATCATCGGTAACCGCCGGATGCAGAACGAACTGCTGGCTAATTTCCTCAACAAGGAGATCGGCTGCGAGGCTTTCTGCTTTGTCAATCACGATGCGGCGGCACTGGTCGCCGATACCGATCCCAACAACATTTCGATCACTCTTATCGACCGGAGCGCCTTCAGCCCACAGTCTCCGCTAGAGCAGCTCGCCCCTAATCCGGCTAAGTCCGACAGCGACCGGGTAATATTGTGGAACGCTGATCGGGCCTTAGACGAATCAAGCCAGGCGATTGCCATGGGCATTCGGGGCATTTTTTTCATGGACGACTCTCTGTCGGACCTGATCAAGGGGCTCAATGCAGTGCTGCGCGGCGAGCTATGGTATTCCCGCGAGCACATGTGCAAGGCCTTGCGATCAATCAACAAAGCCTCCATGCCGCCGGAGGCCGCTACGAATGTCTTGAGCCGCCGTGAACGCGAGATCCTTGTT
>MGTA01000249.1:4232-6126 GCA_001799225.1 Deltaproteobacteria bacterium RIFOXYD12_FULL_50_9 | reverse complement strand
CCCATCTTTGCAATATCTACCGCAAAATTCAGGTCACGAGCCGAGTCCAGGCAATGCTCTGGTCTGCCAGGTATTTATAGTCTTTTCCCTGATAACATTTTTATTTATCCCACAATATTAAAAGGTTACACTTTCGATTAAGGCCTATCCCACTCTATTAGGGGATTAACCGGTCTTACACTCTTTGCCGACCTGACATCACCACAGCTCCAACCCATCTCTCTTCTGCCGTTCACTTGATTACCGTTCCTTCTTTCTACGAATTTCGTCGTAGCGTTCTACGACTACAGCACTCTTACTCCAGGACTAATGGCTACCCCCCCTAATCATGCTTACGCTCAAAATACGTAATTCAGTGGATTGCCAGCATTAAATAGAACTAATAGGATCATTTTCAAATTGTGTAGACTATCCAGACAATCTGGAGGTTAGCCTACATGACAATAAACAGATAAGTTGCCGGGATGCAAAGGTAAATACCAAACAAGCTTCGATATTTAGCCTAGCCACCCGCGATGAGATAAATAAAATATGGAAGGATCCGGGACTATGCATGAATCAGGTCGTGAACGTCGAAAGATGTGGCGTTTCGACCTCGGTGTGCCGGCCTGGGTGACGCTTGGCGAATGCGGAAACAGCAAAAAACTGCCAGTGACCACTCGGGATATCTCGGCCAAAGGCGTCTTTCTGTTTACCGACCAACCGTTAAAAATCGGCTCCAGCATGAATGTCTGTGTAGTTCTGCCGAAAGGTCAGATGCTGCAGGAAGAAAAAGTGGCCGTCACCTTTAACGGTAGGGTGGTCAGAGTTGAATCAAGCGGAGTGGCGGTTCTTTTCAACCGTAAATGGGAAGTCGTTCCTGTTGCCAGAGGCCAGGAACCGTGTGTGTAGGCACAACCCATGGACAACACAATGCTTATTAATTCCAGGGGCGCCGCAAACAGCGACTATATATTTGAAAGGATGACAAAGATGACTTTACATCTTCCATTCTTATGTGAAAAAGCATAACTAATCATGTACACAGAAACAAGACCATCACGCAACCTTCTCGTCATTGAGGACGAACCATCATTGGCCAGACAGTTTCGTTGGGGCCTGGGAGACAAATTCACTATCTCCCATGCTTCCGATGCCAAACAGGTTCGTCGAATGCTCGCGACATCAAATTTCCCGGTGGTCACCCTGGATCTTGGCCTGCCGCCTTTTCCAAACAAGCCGACGGTCGGTCTCCAGATTCTCGAGGAAGGGTGGTTCCCCCAAGGCACCAAAATAATTGTCATGACCGGCCATTCCGAGGAAGAGACGGCTGTCAAGGCCGTTCGACTTGGAGTGAACGATTTTTGTGCCAAACCTGTGAATCTCGAAAACTTGGAAGTGCTCATTAACCGGGCCTTTCGCATGCACGACATAGAAGCGATAAGCGAAAGAAAACATCTGGCTTCGAACCAGAACGACAACTTTCACGGGATGCTGGGAACCTCACCCATCATGCAGATTCTTTTTTCCAAAATCAAAAGAGCTTCCGCAACTGATTATCCCGTGTTAATCACGGGCGAGACGGGCACAGGGAAGGAGATGATCGCCCGGGCCATACACCGTTTGAGTCAACGCCGGAAAAAGCCACTTATTATCGTTAATTGCAGCGCCATTCCCGAACAGCTCATAGAGAGCGAACTCTTCGGCCACGAAAAAGGGGCTTTCACCGGTGCACACTGCAGTCGAAAGGGGAAGTTCGAAGATGACAATGAAGGGACCATATTTCTCGACGAAATAGGCGAATTACCGCTTGCCATGCAAGTTAAACTCTTGCGGACCCTGCAGGAAGGAACGGTGGAGCGGATCGGCGGCCAGCAGCCCATTCCTTTATCGTTACGCATTGTCGCAGCAACCA
>MGTA01000249.1:4113-4223 GCA_001799225.1 Deltaproteobacteria bacterium RIFOXYD12_FULL_50_9 | reverse complement strand
GCCGCTCTCGCAGCCATAAACGGTCATCTCTGGCCCGGAAACGTCCGGGAACTCAAAAATGTCGTCCGTCGGGCCCTGGCCACCGTAGACGGAACAGTGATCCGACCGGC
>MGTA01000249.1:1884-4103 GCA_001799225.1 Deltaproteobacteria bacterium RIFOXYD12_FULL_50_9 | reverse complement strand
CTGGCCGAATCCGGGAACTCAACAGGATACGGACGGAGCATGGATTCCCTCGCCGAAACCAGACGTCGGGCCGAGGCAGAAGCAATACACCAGGCCCTGAGCCTGAGCGGTAACAACATCAGCCAGGCAGCCCGTCTGCTCTCCGTAAGCCGTCCGACCTTGCACGATCTCCTGAAAAAGCACAATATCACGCTCTAACAATCGGTTACGCCATAATATTCAGCGTTGTCCGGTTAATAATTTGCATCTTTAAGTAGTAGCCCCAAAGGGGCATGACATACCAGCCCAGGGCAACGCCCTGGAAAATAGGGACAACAATATGAATTAGCCCTGAAAGGGCGTGACATGCCATAGAGGCGACATTAGCGCAATCCCTATCGCAGATCATTTTGCACCATGTGTTCAGCACGAAGAATCGAGAGCAGTGGATAAATGTCACGCCCTTTCAGGGCTTGACACCTTGTATCCCATACCCAGGGCGTTGCCCTGGGCTAATATGTTTTGCCCTTTCAGGGCGAGTTTAAATGTGTATCTTCTCGACATTAAATGAGTTCAACAGTCAGTTTCAAAAAAGCATTTTGACGGTATGCAAAAATCTAACCGGACAACACTGCATAAGATTGAACAAGGGTTACTTACTCAAGACAGCGAGGAGCCAAATTCTTTCTACCAATGCGAACCGTTGCTACGATAACTCATGGATAAAGCATAAAAAAGGCAGGGCCATTGCTGACCCTGCCTTTGTCCTACTGGTTACTACTTGGGGGAACTAATTCTTTTTTCTACCAAGTCTAAAGCCTGCCAGACCTTCGGCGGTGCTGTTTGACGGTTAATAGTTATGAGGTTAACTGTGTAGATTTGGTGTGACAAAGAATAAAGGTCTGGAGCTGGAGTTGTTGAGCCTGAGACAATTTACCAAAGCGTACACAGCAACGCCTTTTAGGGATGAATTCGTCACCCACTTGCCGGTCGTCTATAACTATCACGGGCAAACGTCCGACATACAGCTCATCTTCCAGGTAGAGATCCATCTTCTGATCGGTCAAGGATAGCGGGTTTTCGTTCAAGTAACGGAAAGACATGCCGCCTTCACTTATGTCGATCATGTGGTACGGCATCCCTAAATCATTCCCGTTCAGCGTGACCAAGGCGCGCTCCCGGGCTGAAAAACGAGGGTGGAGACGGCGCTCTGTCGCCAATGCTCTTCTCTCAAGATCATTATTCATACCAACCCCCCATTTTCAGTCGCACACAATTTTTATAAAAAAGCCCCAGCAGATATCTGACTGTCGGGGCTTTAATCAAGCGTGTTTCATGTTAGTCGCTTATTTCTGCTTTCTCCGAAGCCTGAGGCCTGCCAGACCTGCTAAGCCCGTACCCATGAGAAGCATGGTGGCTGGCTCCGGGACCGGGGCGGCATCTGCTTCGATCGCACGCTGGAAGTAATTGGTACCATCGTTGCTTACAATTTGATTAATACCTGTATCGCTGCTCACGCCTCCAGCCCCGACCCACATCTGATAGCTGGGTCCGGTAGCACCATCGTTTCCCATAATGTCTGCAGTAAACCCAAAGGTTGCAGTGGATCCTAACCTAAGATAGTCACTAGCTGTATTTGCGGTATATGTGATAAGTTTTCGTCCTTCCCAAGAATCACCCCACTCGGTGCCTATAGTATAAACAGACCCCGTCCATCCCGACGATGCAAACGTGCTAATAGCATTAGAGTAAGCGTCTGTAAGTGCGATTGTTTCGCCCCACATTGCAGCTTGGTTTGAGTTGCCATCTTGTAGCCAGAGGTTGAACTGAGAAATGCCTTCGCCGGCCGACAAATTGTCAATCCAACCGTTAAAGCTGGAAGAAGAAACAACCGTTGTAGGAAAAGCAGGACGACTATATGTACCAATAGATGGGGCATTGTCGAAATCAACACGGCCATCGCCTATTACTGGTGTAGTATTTGGATTTACCGCTGTTGAGTAGGCCATAATATCGGCCCCATTGAACGTGACGGTCATGGTGGTAGCAAAAGCCTGGCTACTAATCATCGTCGCTCCTACCGCCAATCCTACTAAAAAATTCTTCTTCATTGTCCTCTCCTTTTTGTATTTTTTTGAATTGTACTAAGCTATAACGTCTATATTTCGTACTTTTTCGAATGCTAAAAGCAGTATTTTCCATTCATCACGACAAAGGGCCTTTTAAATGGTTGTCTCCCC
>MGTA01000249.1:0-1822 GCA_001799225.1 Deltaproteobacteria bacterium RIFOXYD12_FULL_50_9 | reverse complement strand
TTCCCGTCAGCCCAACTTTTTTCCCCATAGGCAGTCCCGGTAAGGTCGAAGTGCAAATGATAAAAACCCTCATAGAAAATTTGATATCGTTGAATATCACCAACTGCTGGAGGTGTTGCAGGAAGATTATCAGGATTGTAATCTTGATTATAATCGTAGATGGCTTCTCGTTGAGAAAGATCATCAACCAATAGATCGCCAAGCGCTAATACTACATAGTTGGATGGATATATGCCGTGCGAAGGGAAATTTTTTCCGTCACTGAATTCTGAAGGTGTGCCATGTATAAAATCAGCAACGTCAAAACTCCAGGTTTTCGACTCTCCACTCACTGTAACTTTCCCATCCGGGACAAAAAATTGATCCTGGACAGATATGTAAAGATTTACGTCAGTGATGTTGGTTATAAGGCTTGGCGAATCAGCTCCGACGACATCTAAAGTAAATGGATTATCTTTGGTAAACCATGATTGGGTTACTTCAAAGGTGTTGCCATTACCATCATCCATTAAATAAGTGTCGTAATAAGTTCCACCTTCAATATTGAGCTGCAACGTAGGAACAGCCAAGGCTATGGAGCTTATTCCAAATAGTCCGGTCAGAAAAGTTACAGCAGACAATATTCCTTTTCTCATATAAATCACCGCATCATAGAACTTTAGCTTTAAACACCAATGTTGAAGCTTGTGCCGTCAGACAGGGGCAGCACGATTGAAGCGACCACTATCGCGCAGCTGATTAATTTTTTCATAAAGCAAGATCCTGTCATCTAAAATCGACGCAATTTTTGAATCTATTACTTCTTTCTTCTGAGTCTGAAGCCTGCCAAACCTGCGATCCCCATACCGAGGAGTAGCATAGTGGCGGGCTCAGGGACAGGATATTCAATTAATTGAAAGCCGCCAATTACAGCTGCTGCCGAACCTGAGTACCTGGCAACATCAATATGGATTTGACCATTTGTTGCATTAAGCCCTTCGAGCAGTCCATAGTTGTTGTGATACACAAACGGCAGGTTCTGACCGCCCAATGCATAATCAGAAATTGCACCGACAGTATAAGTTGATGCATATATGGTATTGCTGCCGTACACGTACAAATCATAAGTTGATCCACTATTAAGGCCGGAGATGGTTACATCGAATGGACCCCAACTCCCCGTAACAAATACACGATCACCCAGAAGTGCGTTGCCGCCATCAGAGTAGGCTTGGCTTGCCGTAGATGCTATGCTGATTCCGGTAGCCGATGATCCGTCAGAGTACTTCAACAAATTTGTTCCACTGCTGAACATTATGCCGTTCCAAGTCGTACCTGAAGATGGCGCTGCGCCTATCCCGTCATATATACGAAGTTGATCTGTACTTCCAAAATCAACATTAAGAGCGATGGGCGTCGCGCTTGCTATACCGACCGAACCAGCTAAGATTAACCCCATCGTCAATCCTGCCAATAATTGTTTTTTCATTGTTAATTCTCCTTTTGGCACTTCTTTTTTTACGCCTTGACAAACCCACCCGCCGAACAATCAGCTAGTCTGAGCATGTTTCGAGAGGAACCGGAAAAAAGCTTTTAACTGGAGCTGCTGGGCCGTGGTCAATTGACCGAAGCGCACACTGCAGCGCCGTTTAGGAATAACGCCGCCCGGCAATTGCCGGTCTGCCACCACTGTCACCGGTAACCGTCCGACATCAAGATCCTCGTCCATATAGATATCCATCCTGATGTCGTTCATTATTAGCGGGCGGTTACCCATGTAAAGGAAGGCCATTCCTCCTTCACTGATATCGATAAGATTGTATGGCAACCCAAAATCATCCCC
>MGTA01000248.1:3535-19189 GCA_001799225.1 Deltaproteobacteria bacterium RIFOXYD12_FULL_50_9 | reverse complement strand
TTGGCCTCATCCGAGGCAAGGCCCGAAAATGGGCCGGAATCAACCAGAACACCCGGCTCTTCATAGGCCATATCCATGGTGGTTGCCAAAAGCCTGCTATCCCCTTCGGGCTGGATTACCACCTTGATCGGTATCTGATATTTGGCGGCGAACTCAAAGTCCCGCTGATCATGGGCCGGAACCGCCATTACCGCGCCGCTGCCGTAGGCCATGAGTACGAAGTTGGCGATATAGATGGGCAAACGGTCGCCGGTAAAGGGGTTTAAGCAGTATCCGCCGGTAAATATACCCTCTTTTTCCAGCTCTTCGTCCGGTTTGAGGCGTTGTCTTTTCAGGATGGTCCGGGCCGCAAACTCGCGGACCTGTTCCGGATGCTCATGTCGGCCGGCCAGGGTTTCGACCAGCGGGTGTTCGCAGGCTATCGACATGAAGGTTGCCCCGAATATGGTGTCGGGCCGGGTAGTGAAGATCGTCAGAGGTGTGTCTAGTCCCTCGATAGGGAAATCAAGCTGAGCGCCGATGCTTTTGCCGATCCAGTTGCGTTGCATGGTGAGGACTTTTTCCGGCCAGCCTTGCAGGCTGTCGCACTCTGCCAGGAGTTCATCAGCGTATTGGGTGATTTTGAAAAACCAGCCGTTCATCTCTTTGGGATTAACCAGATTGTCGCAACGCCAGCAGGCGCCGTTGATAACCTGCTCATTGGCTAGAACGGTCTTACAGGTTTCGCACCAGTTTACAGTTGTAACCTTCTGATAGACCAGGCCCTTTTCGAACATCTTGATGAAAAAAAGCTGTTCCCACCGATAGTATTCCGGTGAGCAGGTCGCGAGTTCGCGTTCCCAGTCATAACTGAAGCCCATGCGTTTGAGCTGGTTCTTCATATAGTCGATATTATCATAGGTCCAGCGGGCCGGCGGAGTGTTGTGTTTAATGGCGGCATTTTCAGCGGGCAGACCGAAGGCGTCCCAACCCATGGGGTGCAGGACGTTAAAGCCGCGCATCCGTTTATAGCGGGCGATCACGTCGCCGATCGTATAGTTGCGGACATGGCCCATGTGAATGCGGCCGGAGGGGTAAGGAAACATCTCGAGCAGGTAGTATTTCTGTCGTGTTAAATCTTCTTCAGCCTTGAAGGTTTTTTCATTCAGCCATTTCTCCTGCCATTTTGTCTCAACAGTCTTGAAATCATATCTGGCATGTTCTGGTTGAACAGTCATAGGTCGGACCTCGTAAAAACATGATAATAAACGGATCTTTTTTCGAAATCGAGATTACCTGAAGAATGGCAAAAAAACAACCGGCAAATCAGTCGGTATGCGTGGATTCAGCGGTCGCTAGATTTTCGAATGTCGTGAATTGATCGAGAAAAGCCAGTTTGATTACACCGGTCGGGCCGTTACGCTGCTTGCCGATGATCACCTCGGCAATGCCACGGTTCGGGTTGTCTTCTGCTTTGTTATAGACCTCGTCACGGTAGATGAAGCAGATAACGTCAGCATCCTGTTCAATGGCGCCTGATTCGCGCAGGTCGGAAAGTTGGGGACGTTTGTTCGGCCGGTTTTCAAGGCTGCGATTTAACTGGGAAAGGGCAATTACCGGCACATGCAGTTCTTTAGCCATAGCCTTAAGTGATCGTGATATCTCACTTATTTCCTGCTCGCGTCGTTCAGAGTTTTTGTGACCCCGCATCAGTTGCAGGTAGTCGACAACGACCAGTCCGAGGTTGTGTTCAGTTTTGAGTCGTCTGGCCTTGGCCCGCATCTCGAGAACGGAGAGAGCCGGGGTGTCATCGATAAAGATCGGCGAGCCTTCCAGCATGCCTGAAGCACGGACCAGCTTGGGCCAGTCCTGTTCCTTGAGAAAACCGGTACGCAGGCGATGCGAGTCGACCCGGCTCACCGAACAGAGCAGACGCATGCCCAGCTGTTCCTTGGACATCTCCAGGCTGAAGACGCCGACCGGGGTTTTGTGCAGGAGAGCGGTGTTCTGGGCAATGTTCATGGCAAGGGCTGTTTTGCCCATACTTGGCCGACCAGCCAGAATAATCAGGTCGGATGGCTGCAGGCCGGCGGTCATCCGGTCAAGTTCGGCAAAACCGGTGGGTACGCCGGTGATCAGTTCTTTTTTCTCGTAAAGGGTTACGATTTTTTTGAAGGTTTCGTTGATGACAAAGCGGATCGGATAAAAGGATTTTTTATCCTTGGTGCTGGCAATATCAAAAATAGCCTGCTCCACTTCATCCATCAGGACGTCGATATCATCCTGTTCTTCAAAACAGCGGCCGGCGATGTCGGTAGTGGTCTGGATAAGCCGGCGAAGAATTGATTTTTCTTTAACAATATCGGCGTAATAGCTTATGTTAGCCGCGACCGGCACAATATCGGTGAGAGATGCCAGATAGGCGGGCCCGCCTATCTGTTCAAGTTTGTTGGCATCTTTAAGATAGTTGGCGACAGTGACAATGTCCTGGGGTTCCGTGCGCTCGAAAAGAGTCGCCATGGCGGCAAAAATAATCTTGTGGCCGTCCCGGTAGAAATCATCGGCGGTGATTTTTTCGATAGCCTTGCCTAAAGCCCCGGCATGCAGGAGTATTGAGCCCAGAACGCACTGTTCCGCTTCAATATTCTGAGGCGGCAAGCGTTGCAGAGTTGAAAATGCCTTGGCGCCGGATTCCATAAAGCAGTTTCTCGTTGATCAATAACGGTTTGGCGGGAGCCAGACATATCCAGGTGTATTATAACCGGAGTTTTGTCGTGTATCCCGCCGAGGAGTAGAATGAGAAAAAATATTGCTACGGTCGCAAGTCGAGTCTATTCAACGGCCTGTGGTATGATCTGGACCTTGACCACCGCACTTTTTTGGTAGCCGATCTTGATGGTGACATTCCTCTCACCCAGGGTCTTAATGGGTTCCGGCAGAACTATTTTTTTCCGGTCGATATCAACACCAAGTTCCTGGATTTTTTCGGCAATGTCAGCTGCGGTAACGGATCCGAATAGTTTGTCATCCTCGCCGACCCGCTGCTCAATAACAACAGTCAGTCGGGAGATGGCTTTCGCAAGTGCTTCCGTCTCTTCCTGGTTTTTCTGGATTTTGGCCTGGATTGCCGCTTTTTCCTGTTCAAGAATGGCAAGATTTGATTTGGTAGCCATAACGGCCTTTTGTTGCGGGATCAGATAATTACGGCCGAATCCTGGCTTAACCTTTACGATATCACCTTCCTGGCCCAGTGTTTCTACGGTTTCTTTGAGGATGAGTTGCATTGTTTTGCCTCCGCGTTTCATGTTGATCCGATCGAAAGGATAATGATCCTCCCGAAGATCGATAATTCAGTAGTTATTGTTATTTAAACTAAAATACCGCCTGGTCGGCGTTGTCATTTTCCTTGGGTTTCCGTCTTCGTATATCCAGCCATGTATCAAGCAACCCCATGATGGATAGAATAACTATACCGAAGACTTGCAGAAAAAAAATTAAATAAATAATGCTGCGCAACAGACCTGGAAACCGCCATCTGTTTAAAAGATGTGAGAGGACTGCCAGGCCTTGAAAGAAAAAAAGCGTTCCTAAAACAATAAGGAGGTTGAGTGCGAACACATGCGGAATGTCGCCCGGTATAATCAGACCGGTTATTCCCAACACTACTCCCCAGACTAAATGGTCCGGAAGTTCCCAGTTCCGGTAATTCGGCCAAGGTGTGTGGTCTGTTTGACTCTTGCTGAGCAGCCAGTGGCCAATCAGCATATTTAGCCATATCGTGATACATACCGACACCAGCATTAAAGCCGGAAAAATTTTGGGAGTCAAGTTCCGCAGCTGAGTAACGGCAATTTCAATCTCTTTGGTCCGTTCAGCCTGGGGCGGAGCACTCTTAACATAGAGTTCATACCAGGAAGTAATACTCTGGTCCAGAGTTTTAACCGACTCCTGATAAGGATTTGTCCCCAGGTCAAAGGCAATCAGCGCCCATAAAGCTGCCCAGAACAGCAGGGCAGTCAGTACTGCCCTTAATCCAGCCCGGTGTGGCGTTTCCCCGACCCTTAAAGAGTGGGCCAGAGAAAATCCGGCCGGCAGCAGCCCCAGCGCAAAAAGCATTACCGAAATGTCACCGAAGAGTCCTGCAATCAAACTGGACAGGACAATGGCAAGCCCAATAGTTATCCCGCTACCTTTGCGACCCATTATGGTCGTCAGATAGAAGGATGGCAAAGGGACAAGAAAATAAAGCCACGCAAATTCAGGTCGTAATGCCGGCATAATAAGGATAATGCTGGTCAGCGCAACCCCTTGAGCAATATGACTTTTTTTTATTTCAACCTTGACGCTTTCACCGCCTGACATCTGACTTCCTTGGCACACCACTTCTCATGATCAGATCTGCGGATAACCGGAATATGGCAATAGGGCAATTTGTCGAGCCCTTTTTATGGCATCCGCTAATTGACGCTGATGTTTGGCGCAGGTGCCAAAGATGCGCTGCGGAATAATTTTGCCTCGTTCAGTAACAAAATTACGGAGTGTTTTCAGCTCCTTATAATCAATTACCAATTCCTTGTCAGCGCAGAAGCGGCAGACTTTTCGACGGGAAAATGTTTTCTTTTTTATCATAATAGCGATACCTCAATACTTTTAGATTATCATATCGGGAGAGAGAATAAGGATTGTGAGTTAATCCTCAAGCTCGGGTACCTCGATATCCTCGATGTCTTTTTCAGGACTATCGCTGATTGTTTTTGGTTTCCGGACAGGTGTGTTAATATCAAAGACTTCCTGGGTTTTGACAGTCATAAACTTCAGGATACGGTCATCGATTTTAAGAATTCGCTCGATTTCGACAACCGCAGCCGGTTTGCTGCCATATTCGACATAGATATACATCCCCTGGCTCTCTTTGCCGATATTATAAGCCAGTTTTTTCAGACCCCATTTATCGACAGTGACAAGTGTGCCGTCAAAATCTTTGATGATTCCGCTGACACGATCCGTGATGGCAGTGATGCCGTCGGCGTCGATATTGGGTTTAATGATGAAGATCGTTTCGTATCTTCGCATGGTAAGCCTCCTTATGGTCATTAATCTGGCCCTCGTTCTCTACCACAAGAGAGCAAGGAGGGAAAAAGTCCGTATCTCTACGGAAAAAAATTGAAGTGTGGATAACATGAGAGGGGCTCTCTGTCAATCATTTTCTGGGTTCCTAACCTGCATGATCAGGTGTAATTTTCTCGGGTTGTTTGAGATCCGCAGAGGCAATATCGTTACCGTTGAGGCAAATGTTTTGTTCGCCGGCCTTGATTCTCTGCCACTGCTCACGGAGATCCTGTTCGCAGGTTATGGTTGCATCTCCAAACACATGCGGGTGACGGCGGATCATTTTTTCAGTGATGGAGTCAATCACGTCTGAGAATGTGAATTTCCCCTGTTCTTCATAAAGATTATTGACAAACATTACCTGAAACAGGAGATCTCCCAGTTCTTCCAAGATGTGTTTATCATCATTTTGATCAATAGCTTCGGCGAGCTCACGGGCTTCTTCCAGGATATATTTTTTGAAGCTTAGCGGTGTTTGTTTTATATCCCAAGGGCATCCGTCAGGGGCTCGCAGCCGGATAATAATAGCTTTCAGCTCAAGTAATTTTTGTACTTCGTTAGTTTCCAAGAAATGCTCCTTAGCGGTTTAGTATCTTGTTTCCTGTTGTGAGAAAATATATACAACCGTCTTGAAAAATACACCAATTTAAACTGACAGTCAGCCTGGTTATGATTGCTTTGCCAATTTCAGGTTGAATTGCTTATAGCGGCAAGCTGGGGAAAAAATATTTCTGACTTATCTATGTATTTATTACTTGAATAAGTTTTTTTTTTTTGCTATACATTGTCCAGTTAGGTCTGATCGTTAATAGTAACAATATGCAAAAAAAAGCTTTTTTTGTTTTTTGAATATATGTTAACCGGTTCTGCTCCAATCTTTTTTATTTGATTTTTCATAGATGAATTTGGTTGTAAATATTTTATACCGTATATTAGATCGCATTTCGGATTTGCCGAAATGCTATATATCCTGATACGTTTTTAAAGTAATGTGTTAGGCGAAATTATTGGCCCTTGTTAAGGAGGAATATTATGGAAAAGAAGGTTATGGTCGAAAAGCACAAAGATATTGCCAGGATAGATCAGGAAGAGAAACGGACCCACGGTTGGTATGTAAGGGTTCGTTATTTCGGGAAAACTTATTCAAAGTTTTTTTCGGATGGTAAGTGCGGTGGCCGTTATTCAAGCCTTCTCTCTGCCCTGGCTTGGCGTGACAAGACCGAGAAACAACTTGGCAAACTTCGCACCGACAGACATATTGTTACTGTCAGTAATACCAAGACCGGTGTGGTTGGTGTAAGACTGAACGAGGAACTCAACCGCTATGAAGTCAGTTGGGTAAATCAAGCCGGAAAACAGGGTAAGACATCGGTTTCCATTAAGAAACATGGTCGTACCAAGGCGTTTGAGCTTGCCTGTAAGATCAGGAAGGAAAAAGAAGCCGAGCGATTGGCAGCCTGATTTCGCCTTAATTTTTTTTTAGCTTACAGATAGTTATGGGGGCTATGTCCACTTGACCGATAGGTCGGTAGTCATATCCTCCATTTTTTTTACTCATTTACGTAAGTTTTGTTTGTTAAGATAAAGGTTAACGAGAGTCTTTTTTCTGCTTGACGGAAAACTGCTTTGGCACTATCATTTCTCACGCAATGAATCTATATTCATTTTTTTATGAGAATCTTCCCAGTGTGGGAGTTTTATAAAACTGGCGTGACTCGGTTGTCCGCCAACGGATGCTAGACATCAATAATATTTAATTTTGAATTTAGGAGGGTTACGCTATGTCAGTCTACGTTGTAGGCCATAAAAATCCGGATACCGACTCTGTTGCCTCGGCAATCGCTTATGCTAGTCTTAAGAAGGCAATGGGCGTGGATGCCGTGCCGGTAATGCAGGGTGCGCTGAACCCGGAGAGCCAGCTGGTTCTTGATCGTTACGGATTTGCCGCTCCGGAAATCATGACCGATGTCGCCGGCAAGAAGGTTATGCTGGTAGATTTCAGTGATATCGCCCAGGGCCCTGCCAATATGGCAGACGTTGTGGAAGTGGTTGATCATCACAAAATCGGCGATGTTACCACCAACAGCCCGATTTTCTTTTATGCTAAGCCGGTGGGTTGCACCTGCACCGTTATCAACGAAATTTTTAAGACTAACGGCATCGCCATTGCCAAGAATGTAGCCGGTATCATGACCGCCGCTATCCTAAGCGATACCGTTAATTTCAAATCGCCGACCTGCACCCCGGAAGACAAAGTTGCCGTGAAGGAATTGGCAGCCATTGCCGGTATTGCCGACACTAATGCTTTGTTCATGGATATGCTTAAAGCCAAGTCCGCTATCGATGGTGTCCCGGTTAAGGATCTCCTCTATCGCGACTACAAAGATTTTGATATGAAGGGCAATAAGGTTGGCATAGGTCAGCTCGAGTTGGCCACCCTCGACCAGGCAGCCAATGTCCGTGCCGACCTAATGAAAGCCATGGAAGGTCTGAAGGCAGAAGGGCGTCATTCCGTACTTTTCATGCTGACAGACGTTGTCAAGGAAGGTACCGACCTGCTGGTTATTTCTAAAGATCCTGGATTGATCGAATCTGCATTTGGCGCCAAATTGAGCAATGGCTCTATGTGGTGCAACGGCATGATGAGCCGTAAGAAACAGACTGTTCCGCCGCTGCAGAAGGCATTCGGTTGCTGATTATTCAGTAATTGATCGTAGATATAAGTAGAATTAAAAAAGGGTGATGCAATGAATTTTCATTGCATCACCCTTTTTTTGTGAGAATTTTTGTTAAGTTTTTTCAGTTGGCAACAATCTCCGTGCGGGCGCAAGCGATCCGGCTTACAGCAGAAGCGTAGTCAAAGGTGTTGTCGCGCTCCTGAGTGTGGCAGCGGGTGCAGGTGTCGGCCGTTGGTTTGGCCACAACTTGCCATTTGCCGGGATCATCTGCATGACGACGGCCGGCGCCATGGCAGGCCTCGCAGCCCACGGCCTTGAGATCGGCAGACAGGTCGAGGAGATGGTCTGTGCCGTCGGCTCCTTTGTCTGTGACATGGCAGGGCAGGCAGTTCAGGTTGAATTGTTGTTCCGAGCTGACCAGTGACTGGTAGGCGTGAGCATGGCCGTTGCCCTGCCAGCCATTAACATTCTCGGCATGGCAGCCTGCGCATGCCATCCAGCCGGCAAAGAGGGAGCCACCGGCTGCTGCCGTATCGGAAGGTGCTGACAACGATGGCAGAGGTTCCAGTGCGCGTTGCGGTGCAATACTGCTTTGCCTCCTGCCTAAAGAGTTGATTCGTTCCTTGGTTTGCTGAATAATGGCATGGACCTTTGGGTGATTCGGTAATCCTGCATCTAATTCTATGAAATCATTGGTGAAAGATCCTGCTGCTGTTCCGCGCGCCCGCTCCTGTTCCATAACTGATTTTAGGGTATTGACCTCTTTAACAAGAGCCTCTTTCTGGCGTACGAGATTATGATAGATCTCCAGATGACTACGGTCATCCTTGTAAACTACTTCAGGTTCGCCCCTGCTCTTGTACCCTTTTATCTGCCATACCAGTTGATCGATCTCTCTGGATTTATCAATGATCATGGTGTTTTTATCATCACCCCATACTTTTGATTTGCTCCAGGAAAATTGTAATAAACCTAGATACTTCCCCTGTTTTGCCGTCTGACAGATCAGAGTCTTGTTCTGAAGTTGAGGGGGCATGTTTGCTGATCGTTGTTCCGCCTGAACAATTATATGGATTTCAGGATGGAGTTTAGTGATATCCGTATTCAGGTGGGCCGGCAGACTGGAGAGCAGGATGATCATGTCGGCACTGCCGGCAAGCTGTTTGATGACTGCCGGCAGGGTCTGCTCCCATGCCATAATCATTGCATCGTCGGACTGGGTGAGGATGCCCGGTTCTTCAGGACTGGTCAGAGCAGTAATACCGACTTTAAGATTGCCGATTTTTTTTATCAGGCTTGATGCGAAAAGCGGTTGATTCGTGGATTTGCGGACGAGATTGGCGCTCAGCCAGGTGAATTGCGATTTTTCCTTAAGCGCCAGGAGAAAGCTGAGACCGGCCGCTAATTCCTGCCCGGAGACGGCTACGGCATCGTAATGCATGGCATTATAGGCCTCGACTATTCCTGTGGCGTTGATCTGGGCCTGTTGTTCGGTACCTGGAGAGAGGCGTGGCCGATCAAACAGCAAGGCTCCGGCATCGACCAGAAGCGCTGGTTTGTTGTTCTCTTTGATGGTTTTTTCGAGGATATGAGCCTTTTTGGACAGACCGCCCAATTGTCGGCTTTTTCAGCCGCACGGTTCAATTTCACCAATAACAGCGTTCGAATAGAAGAGGAGATAATCCTTATCCGTGACGGCAACAGCAGAAGTGACCCATAAATGCATCTGCGCAAGAGTGATGAACAACATAAACAATAAATTAGCGGTTGGTTTCACAGTATCCCTCCTGATTTTAAATTCAGGGTAGCGGTGGTAGGTGTAAAAAACAAAAAATAGTTATCGAGAGTTCTCTCTGCGGCGTTCCGCCAGTATCTGTTTCCATTTATGCAGGCGATCTTTTACTATCGCCTCATAGCCACGGTTTGTCGGGTTGTAAAAGGTTCTGCCTTTCAGTTCGTCCGGTAAATGCTCCTGGTCTGCCAACCCCTCATCCTGATCGTGGGCATAGCGATAATCTTTGCCGTAGCCCAGTTGTTTCATCAGTTTAGTCGGGGCGTTTCTAATATGCAAGGGGACAGGCAGAGTGCCGGTCTCCTCTATAGTACGTTTAACTTGGTTATAGGCCATATACACGGCATTGCTTTTGGGCGCTGTCGCAAGATAAACGGTTGCTTGAGCCAAAGCAAGCTCTCCTTCGGGCGAACCAAGGATATGATACCCCTCTCGGGCTTGTAACGCAATAACCAAGGCCTGCGAGTCGGCAATGCCGATATCTTCGGAAGCGAAGCGGATAAGTCTTCTGGCGATATAGAGTGGTTCTTCACCTGCGACCAGCATCCTTACCAACCAGTAGAGGGCTCCGTCAGGGTCGCTGTCGCGCAGGCTTTTATGCAGCGCTGAGATTAGGTTGTAGTGCTCTTCGCCGTCTGCATCATACCTGAGACTGCGGCGCTGGATCGCTTCCTCAACCATAGCCATGGTCACTTCAGCACAACTGGATGAGTCACAGAATGAGGCGATGATCTCCAGGCTGTTTAAAAGATTGCGGGCATCGCCGTCAGTCATGGCGATAAGATGCTCCAGGGCGCGCTCCTCAAAATGGAGCTGCAGAGAACCCAGGCCATTTTCCCGGTCGGTCAGTGTTCGTTCGGCTATGGCCCGCAGATTCTCCGGGGTGAGCGGATTGAGTACCAGCACCCGGCAGCGCGACAGAAGCGGGGCGATAACCTGAAAAGAGGGGTTTTCAGTGGTGGCGCCGATCAAGGTGAGCAGGCCGCTTTCGACATGGGGCAGAAAACCGTCCTGCTGGCTCTTGTTAAATCGGTGGATCTCATCGACAAAAAGGATGGTGGCCTTGTGTTCGGAATTTTTTCGTTCGGTTGCCTGGGCGACAATCTCGCGGATCTCTTTGACCCCGGAGAGTACGGCCGAGAAAAAGACAAAGTCGGCGTCGGTTGAGCGGGCCAGGATGCGGGCAAGGGTGGTTTTGCCGGTGCCGGGAGGACCCCAGAGGATAAGCGATGGTATATGCTGTTGGCTGAGCAGGCGGGAGAGGATTTTGTCTTTACCCAGGAGATGCTCCTGGCCTATAAAATCTTTTATTTGTTGGGGGCGCATCCTCTCGGCCAAGGGTGCGGTAGTTTGAGGGCCGGATTGTTTCATAACCTTTTACCTTAGTAACAAAGCGAATTTATTCCTTGACATCGATAAATTCCCTCTTTATGTTGGGAAAATTGGCTTCATTAAATAGTAATTTATTCAGCACCCTCTTGCGAGGTAAAAACGTCCGGAAAATTAGTTCTAAGCTGCTAAAAATCAAGTGGACTTTGGGCCTCTTTAACTGTCCGACCGGGTATGCAATGGGTATAGATCATCGTTGTGCGAACATCGCTGTGGCCAAGCATCTGTTGGATAGTCCGGATATCGTAGTTGGCCTGCAGGAGGTGGGTGGCAAAGCTGTGACGGAAGGTGTGCGCCGAGGCTCGTTTGGTGAGCCTGGCCTTGCCGACCGCCTGCTTAATCGCCTTTTGCACATGCGAATCGTGCAGATGATATCTCCGCATTTTCTTCTCATCAGGCACGAAGGTCAGAGTCCTGGCCGGAAAGAACCATTGCCAGACCAGTTCCTTCGGCGCGTTTTTGTATTTTTTTCCCAGTCGGTTGTCCAGAAAGGTGCCGGCGCATTCGTTATTCTCCAAGTCTTGTTGATGAATATCCTTGACCTGTTCAAGCTGGCCCAGCAGTTCCTTGACAATCGCCAGGGGTATGGGCAATGTCCGGTCCTTTTGTCCCTTGCCGTCGTGGACGGTCAACACCTTGGCCTCGAAGTTGAAGTTGTCGACCCGGAGTTTCACGCATTCAAACAGGCGCAAGCCGCAGCCGTACAGAAGCTTGACTACGAGATCATAGGGAGATGAAAGGTGTTTCAGGACCGCATCGATTTCCTCTCGCGACAAAACGGTTGGGATATACTTGGTTTTCTTGGCCCTGACGTTGTCGGTATGGTCTCCGAAGTCCTGTTTGAGGACATGCCGGAAGAAGAACAGCAGGGCATTGAAGGCTTGATTCTGCGACGAGGCGGAAACTTTCTGGGTGACGGCCAGGAATTTCATGTAATCCTTGACGTCGGCGGGCGAAATGGCCTGGATCTCCTTGTTGCGGGTGAAGAACTGGAACTTCCTCACCCAGCTGGAATAACTTTTCAGAGTTTTCGGTGAATAATGCCGCACCTTTATTTCGGCAGCTAGATCGGCAACCGCATTATGCCACTGGTCGAGGGGAGACAAGACTTCTTCCGGAGCGATAGGCGGCGCGGGAGCGGGAATTCCGTTTGTCCGAGTATTCGCCGACGAGGGCTGCGAAGAAGGCGGATCGCCATCCCGGCCTTCCGCTGAAACGATGGCTACTTGAATCGGTTCATTGACGGTGGCGGCAGCGATGGGAGGTATGGCGGTTGAAGCGGTTGCAGCTGATTCATTCACCGGTTGCAGATAAAGGGCAATGCTATGTTGAGCTTGGCGCTGGAAGGCTTGAGATTGTTTTTTAGCTTCAAGTTTTTTAAGGAAAGGTGCGATGCTTTGTGGATCGGAGGGGGCTTGGCCGTATTTGTGACAAAAATCCAAATAAAACCGCAGCCACTTCCGGTAGAAGTTCCGATAGGCATCTGGAACGTTACCCTGAATGAGTTTTTTCTCGTAAATTTCAACGAGTTCCGGCGGCAGGTCTATCATTTCGGGCTTATATAGTTTTATGGTGAATTGTTCATTTTGTAAGGTTATACGGTTAGTAAAAGCATACATATTCACATATTATTTGTCAAATATGTTTTTAGAAATGGGTGGTTTTCGTAGATATACAGAAACCAGCTAATAACTTGTTATGTGTCAAAATTTCTGTGTCACTTTGGCCCCATAAACCGCCCCGCTTTCAGGGTGAACATCGAGCTCTAATTCTATTTCGTTGCAGTAAGAAAAGTAGTCGGCGGCACCTTCGGCCAATCCAGCCTCCTTTCCTTTTTCAAATAGTGACTCAGACGACAAAGAAGCATAAACCTTTATTTTCATAACTCCTCCAGTGGCATGGCCACATAACAAGGTTTTTCAAGCCGACTGCGGGAAGCTCGGCGGTTTTATCTGGTTGCTTTTAGGCGCAGCGGCTTAAAAACAACGTTATGCTGCATGGTACTTGCTGCTCATATCTGTTATTACACCGTACCTGTTAACGTGTGAAATCTTAACGGCGCCGCAATCCATGCACACGTGGCGCAAAATTACTCGGCCTGTCTTGCATTTTTCGTAGTATTGCTTATCGCCAGTTGGCGGCAATCTTATAAGGTCTAGCTCGTAATATGTGTCTGTATATAGATGATGACAAAACGATGGCTTAAACCGCATAACAAGGCCAATCAACGCGGACAGCAAGGAGCGCGGAGGTTTTGTGCTGTCCGTGGTTTCTATATGGGGTTTACATGCATCAAAAAGCATAGTTATTTGCCTCCTTGCTGCCGGTTATCGGCAACGTTGGGCGGCAATAAGACCACACATGAACAACGCATAAAAGGAGAAACACGATATGCAAAATAAAGAACCACGACTCTGCCCGTTTTTAAATAAGCCTTGCATCAAGGAAGAATGCCAAATCTGGAGCGGGTTAAAAAATAATTGTGCCATAGTCGCAACTTCCCAGCTACTGAATGACCAAATTATGAATGCGGCAGCAAAAGACAGAACTAGCATGTACCCTCAAAAATAACTTTGGTGGCGTAAATAAAATTAATGTGCCGTATTAGTTGGTCAACACAAAATGCATCCCCACCAACTTTATCAATTAGACACTGAAGCTGCTCATCCGCCAGGTTGTAAATCTCTTCTTTTGTAAGTTTGTCGATTTTTTGTTCCATGCTAACCACCTCAACAGGAGAAAATTATTATGAAAAAGACAATATTATTTATAACTGCTTTACTGGCTTTCGCGTCCATTGCATCCGCCGACGAATACGTGGACGGCTACATCAGAAAAGATGGAACCTATGTGGCTCCACATTACCGTTCTTCACCGGACAACAGCACATGGAATAATTATTCATCAAAAGGAAACTCCAATCCATACACAGGAGAAAGAGGTTCTGAAAGAAACGAATTCAGCAGCCCACCAGTTCACAAACCATATAAACCTTACAACTACAATCGATAACAAAGGCAATTGACCCTCTGATGACGAGTTTTGCCGCAGACTATCTCCGCGCCATCCGTTAACTGAAGGGCAGTACCAAGCTGGCGGACTTCAGCGTTTAGCAAAACCATAATAAAGGCCATTTTTTTTTGCTAATAGTCTCGGATAAATATCAAGGACGGCAATCGCAAGCCACCCGGCTACAGAAAAACCTAAACCAAACATGATAAACGGATGATGGGAAATTTCGCTGAATATCTGGCTGGGGTTCTCGGCCTCACCGCTGGCGGCACAGCCGGGTACTTTTGCCGTATTATTATTGAAAATAAGTTTGCCATTAATAGGATCAAAGAAAATATTAAAATTACCGAGTTCAACAAAGCGTCTTCTGTTTTTAGGGCTGCTTTCGTTGACATCCACTTTTATTTGTTGAAAAACATCAAAGAGGAAAGGCGAAGAGTCCCGGAAATAATAACTTCCGAAGTCCTTGCTTCCCACGAAAAAGCTAAAATCATGTTCGAGCCTTTCATTGATTCCTCTGAACTCAGTAGCTTTAATGCTGCATGGGAAAATTACAAAAATTGCCATAAAAATTATTACAGGCATGAAGACGCATTTGTTGACGGTGGCGGCCGGAAAGATGAATGTGAGTATTGCATTAATCAAATTGGTCTCCTTTTGGTTTTCGCAAAACCAAAAATATAAAAGTTCAAGGGCAAAAGCCCAACAAAGGCGTCAACCTGACGCCGGGAAGCTCAGAGTTTTTTACTGCAATGCCGTAGGCGGCGTCAGGTTACGCCCAGCGTTATGCAGAATATTCCTGCAACTCTTCCGCGTATCCCACCCAGTCAAATCGTTTACCGTTCTGGCAAATTTGGGGGGCATCTGGATGGTTGTTATTGTAGAACACATCGGCACACGATTCCAGCGGACAGAACCCAGTGACAAACACCGGTCGCCCTTCTAGCAGATACACAGTGTTCTTTTTTAATCCCTTGTACTCCGAGATAGCATCAATGCAGTCGTTGCAATGGCAATCGGGGTAGCCAATTCCGCAAGATTGCATAACAAGCGGGTCAACGTTGACCGCTTGCCCCGTGGCGTTATTAAGTTCATTCATGGTTCGTTGCTCCTTTCTTCGTGCCGCGTCTTTCCAGGGCAAGCGGCAAGTTACCCTTGGCGTTAGCGCTAAAAAAAAACATGGAGTTTCAAAATGGAATGGGATCAAATTGCTCATAAAGTTGCCCCGTATGTTGTAAAAATTGAAACTCCGACAGGAAGTGGCACAGGCTTCCTGTGTTTTTACAATGAAGATAAAAATCTCTGTGGTGTTGCCACCGCGCTTCATGTCATAGAACACTCTGACGAATGGCAACAGCCGATAAAAATTAATCATATACATTCAGGCAAAATATCATTTCTAAAAGAAACAGACAGGTTCATATACTTAAATTGGAAAACAGATTCAGCGATTATCATTTTTCAAGTCGGAAATCTTCCTTTCCCAAGCGCACCTATACCACTCCTCCCACTCGACAATCCTATCTCCATCGGCAACGAAGTCGGGTGGTTCGGCTTTCCTGGTATCGAACCTTATACCCTTTGTTTCTTCTCCGGCAACATCAGCGCTTATAGAACTGACAGAAAAGCATACCTTATCGACGGGGTTGCTATTAATGGCGTCAGTGGCGGTCCCGTTGTTTACTCCACCGACAC
>MGTA01000248.1:0-3519 GCA_001799225.1 Deltaproteobacteria bacterium RIFOXYD12_FULL_50_9 | reverse complement strand
CGCCAATCGCCTTGGCCCAGATGCTCTTCCAGGTCTTTCTATCGCTCAAGATGTGTCGTATTTTCATGATGTAATACAGCAAGTTAAGTCAATAGATGAAGCAAAGAAAAAAGAAATAAAGGAACCAGAATCAAAAAAAGAAGAAAATTGCTAACAACCGCATCAACGTTGACCGCTTGGCCGGGTGCTTTATCAAGTTTGTTCATGGTTCAACCTCTTTTAGTTTCTGCCGCTGTTGGTGGAAGCCAAGCGGCAAGTTATGCGGAGCGTTGGGCATCAGCCTGTGAACCATCAATACAAGGAGAAAAATTATTATGGATATGAGTCTTATTCAAGGAACTGTTGCAGGCCTCAAGGCTGCTTCTGATATTGCAAAGGGCTTCCTTGAGCTTAAATCTATTGCTGATGTCCAAACTAAGGTTATTGATCTCCAGAGCGCCATTTTGTCCGCCCAAAGCAGCGCACTTTCTGCCAATGCGGAGCAATCTGCGATGATTGAGAAGATACGCGCACTTAAAGAAGAAATCACCAGCATAAAAAAATGGGAAGAAGAGAAAAAACGCTATGCACTCGTTAACCCCTGGAGTGGATTTGTCACTTATGCCCTTAAAAAAGAGAGCAGTAACTCCGAGCCACCTCATTTGATATGTACAAAGTGCTACGAGGACGGGAGAAAGTCGATCCTCAACCCCAAAAAAAATACTAGCCATGCGCTCCTTTATTGCCCTGTTTGTAAGGCTGAAATGCATACAAGATTGGTGGTAATTCACACTGCTAAATATGCTCATGAGTACTCCTCTAAGACACATGAAGAAATAAAATAAAAACAAAAAAGCCCAACAATAGGGTCAAGCAGACGGCGGGAGCATTGCGGTACCGTTTCTGCAAGGACAGTGGCCCGCCGCAGCTTACCCTCAGCGTTATGTGTAAAGGAAGGTAATACATGGAAGAACCAAAATCATTGGACAGTCTTTTCAAGGAAAAAATATTTCGAATCCCTGACTACCAACGTGGATATGCATGGCAGAAGAGCCAGCTTAAGGACTTTTGGGAAGATTTAATCAATCTGCCGGAAGGCCGCTCTCACTACACAGGAGTTCTTACTCTCAAGCAGATAATTGCGCAGGATATTGATGAAAAAGAAAAAGAGTACTGGTTGGTTGAGGATTATTCCTACAAAATTTATCATATTGTCGACGGTCAGCAGAGACTGACAACATTTATTGTTTTTTTGCAGGCTTTTGTCGAGTTTATTAAAAAACTACCAGAATACAGTGATAAGGATGATGACACCATTTACCTTACTGACAGTCTAAGCATCGCAGCTGTCCAGAGCAAATACCTGTTCAAAGTTAAGCCGACAGGCGACAAGTTCCGAACCTACAAATTTGGCTATACGACAGATAATCCAAGTTACAATTATTTGCGTTACAAAATACTTAATGAGGTTGGCAGTGGAACGGTACAAGAAACCTTTTATACTCTTAACTTAAGTAATGCAAAACGCTACTTCACGGAACAGTTCAGTGAACTATTCAGGCAGGCAGGGATGGCGGGAATGCAGGAGATTTACAAGAAATTAACAAAGCGATTTCTATTTAACGAATACATAATAAAGGATGAATTTGATGTTTTCGTTGCTTTTGAGACAATGAATAACAGAGGGAAAAAGCTTTCAGACCTCGAATTACTTAAAAATCGCCTGATATACCTAACTACACTTTACAGTAACGAGGAACTTGATCCTGCAGAAAGGAAAAGTCTGCGTGATACTGTTAATGATGCTTGGAAGGAAGTGTATCATCAACTCGGGAGGAACAAGGCGAAGCCGCTGAATGACGACGATTTTTTGCGGGCGCACTGGACGATGTACTACAAATATTCTCGCCAGACCGGGCAGGATTACATCCGATTTCTACTCGACGAACAGTTTGCACCGCAAAAGGTGCACAAAAAAGTGGAGAGAGAGGTTGTTTTAGAAATACCCGAAGAGCAGCGGTCGGAGATGGATTTCGAAGATTCAGACAATGAGAATGGAGTCGCGGTCGAAGAAACGATAGTGATATCAGCCGCCCAGCTTTCACCAACAGAAATTCGGGATTTTGTCAACAGCTTGAAGATGTCGGCAATCCATTGGTTTAACTCCTTTTATCCTCACCTTGCCGACAACATGTCGAGCGAAGAACGAAATTGGATAGACAAGCTTAACCGAATTGGGATGGTCTATTTTCGGCCACTTATAATGGCGATCCTCAAAAACGAGCCTGATAAGACCAAGAGAATTCTTATTTTTAAGGCTATTGAGCGGTTTATCTTTATAGTCTTCCGTATTATGGCAACACGGTCAAATTACCGGAGCAGCGAATTTTACAACGCAGCAAGAGAACTCGATCGTGGCGAGATTAACATTACCGACTTAAACGAAAAATTAGAATCACAGCTGGCCTTTGTTTTTAACAACGACGGTACACTTAGAAATAACGAATTTTATAATTTCCTGCTCAGGAAATTCAAAACTAGTGGTGGTTACTATGGGTGGTCTGGTTTACGCTATTTTCTCTATGAATACGAACTGAGTTTACTCTCGGAGAGCCGACAGAAGAAAGTAGATTGGAGCGATTTATTAAAAACCCCGAAGGATAAAATTTCTATTGAACATGTTTTTCCTCAGACACCAACAAGCGAATGGACAAAAGTGTTTAAAGATGTCGAGACCGATGACTTTCATTATTTTAGCGGGACAGTAGGAAACCTACTTTTGCTTTCAATGGCAATTAACTCATCTCTTCAAAACGATAGTTTTAAAGCAAAAAAACACCCAAAATATGGAGCTATAGGTCAGAAGATCAGAAATGGTTATACAGATGGATCGCACTCAGAAATTGAGGTGTCGCAGCAAACTATGTGGGGGCCAAAGCAGATTTATGAGCGTGGAATTAAGTTGCTCTCATTTATGGAAAAGCGATGGGATTTCAAATTTAAGGATGATAAAGAAAAAGAAGAACTTTTGTTTATAGAGTACAGCGAAGAAGAATAGATTTTAGAGGATTGCACGGATTTAAAAAAAATACAAAAATCACATAACAACCGCATCAACGTTGACCGCTTGGCCGTCGGGCGTATTGATGTTCTGGTCTATGTTCATAGTCTTTTTATTCTGCCGTCATTAGTGGAAGCCAAGCGGCAAGTTATGCGGAGCGTTGGTCGGTGCGCACTTTGAGCATACCGAAGCGAGACGGCATGAAATGAACAATTGGAACATCCCTGATTGGCTAGAAAAAGCGGTCAAGAAGCGAGACAGGTACTGCATCTACTGTTGCATTGAGTTTGGGGATGCAAGAAAGTCGAAAGCGACCTGGGAACACATCGTTAACGACGCGAGAATAATTGATCGGGAAAACATCGCTAGATGCTGTGTCTCGTGCAATTCAAGTAAAGGTGTTGCTTCTCACATTAATTGATCGAGATTTTTCTGATTATTTTGACAGTCTTTTCTGATTATTTTGAAAAGAGGAGCCT
>MGTA01000247.1:4977-6990 GCA_001799225.1 Deltaproteobacteria bacterium RIFOXYD12_FULL_50_9 | reverse complement strand
GGCCGCTTTAAAGGCGGCCCGGATATTTGTGGAAAACGATCTGGACTCGAAGGTAGTAATGCTACCCGAAGGACTTGATCCAGATGATTTTTTTAAAAAGTACACAGCGGCCAACTTTAGCGAATTGGTGGAGAAGGCGCCCTATGATTACCGCTTTGTGCTTGATCGGGCCGCAGAAGAGGTGGCAGGTAAAGGGATAAGTCAAAAAAAGGTAAAGCTAGAAGAATTGGCGGAATTAGCGGCGGCGATTACCTCCAAACTTAAGCGGGACCTGTTTTTAGGCGAGATCGGCAAGGCGTTTAAAGTGGACCCCCAAGGCCTGCGAGCTAAACCGGGGGCAGAATTGGCCGCTAAAAGTTTAGAACAAAAACTACTCCTGCCTGAGCAGGCCAGTTTAAAAGGGGCGGACGCAAGAGAATTGCGGTTGATGAAATACTTAGTTCATCAACCACGGGCGATTAGAACGGTTCGCCAAGAGATTTCGGAGGAGTATTTCGAAAATCCCTATTTGGGAAGGTTGTTTTC
The DNA here is from genome assembly GCA_001799225.1 of Deltaproteobacteria bacterium RIFOXYD12_FULL_50_9. Taxonomy (GTDB): domain Bacteria; phylum Desulfobacterota; class Desulfobulbia; order Desulfobulbales; family CALZHT01; genus XYD12-FULL-50-9. The sequence goes on along the minus strand of MGTA01000247.1, from coordinate 6,465 downwards.
TCGATTCCTTAGTTTAGAAAACGAGGAATTTGAACAACTAAGGCCCTTGGATTTTCCGGAATTCTTCAAAGAGTACAGTTCAGTATTGATGCAGCTAATCGAAGGCGAGCCTCGATATTTGAAGGAGTACCAAGAGGACTTGGTTTTGCGTTGGACGAAAAGTTTAAAGAAGCGGGTGCAACGAAGTGAGTTGCAATCACGTCGTAGTGACTCTTCCGACAGCGCGTTAGACCTAGTTCAAAAAAAGATGGAAGAACGCAAGCGGCGCAAGCAGCGATTAAATCAAAGCTAACCTCAAGTAGTCTTAAAGACCATGGCAGATAAAAGCGCGAAAGCGAAAAAAGGTAAAAAATCCGAAGACCCAACCGATAAGGATATGGAAAAACTCCTTCGCAACCTAGTTGCCAAGGGGAAGGAAAAGGGGTTTTTGACTGAAGATGAACTAGGCGACCTAATTCCCTTCGAGGTGGGTAAATCCGTGATGAGTGCGGTTATGGACCACCTAGAAAATCACAACGTCGAGATTGTTACCAACGTCAAACGGGTCGATGACACCGATTTGGTGGTGGGCGATGAAGACGACGAAGAAGAATTCGACGCTGAAGATGAAGCCAGCCAAGCAGCCGACCAAAACTCGGACGACCCGGTTCGGATGTACTTGCGGGAAATGGGTTCGATTAAGCTTCTCACCCGTGAAGGCGAGGTGCGGATTGCCAAAAAAATCGAAAAGGGCCAGCACGAGATGTTGGACATCCTACTTAAATCCGAATTGATCGTTAACTATCTGTTTGATTTAGGTAAAAAGCTTAAAAACGGCAAAGCGCGAGCCCGCGATATCGTTTCGGGGATTGATGAAGACGATCAGGTTATTGAAGAAGAAAGCCAAGCAGCAGATCAGGTTTTGGCCAAATTGCGCCAAGCGAAAAAGGCTTTAGAAGAGCGAAATAAACTGGTCAAAAAGCTAGAAGGGGTTAAAGACCCGAAGATTAAAGAAGCGGGCGAAAAGGATATTGAAGAATCCCTGTTTGTGTTGCTCAAGATTCTGCGGAGTATCAACTTTAATACCAAGCAGATCGACACAATGTTTAAGGTCATGTTGCACCACAACGACAAGATCGACCTAACCTTTACCCAACTCTCTCGCTACCAACGTGACCTGCGAGCGCCCGTGGTTAAGGTGGAAGAGTGGATAAATCAATGGGTCGAGGGCGAGGACGAACGAGGAAATAAAAAGGTCGAAGAAGAGATTAAAGCTTTGACTGGACACAACTTTAGAGTGGCTAGGCGGATTTTAGAAAAGGTTCAAGCAGGTAACCGGCGGATTGACAAAATGATTGCCCAAACCGATGTGATCTTAGACCGATTTCGCGCAGAGATTAAAAAGCTCAAGATTGCCGAGCGGAAGGTTAGTCAGGCCAAAAGCCAGTTGGTCGAGGCGAACCTGCGTTTGGTTATCTCCATCGCCAAAAAATACACCAACCGAGGCTT
>MGTA01000247.1:4737-4931 GCA_001799225.1 Deltaproteobacteria bacterium RIFOXYD12_FULL_50_9 | reverse complement strand
CAAGCGATTACCCGCGCGATTGCCGATCAGGCGCGCACTATTCGGATTCCGGTGCATATGATCGAGACCATAAACAAGTTAATCCGCACCTCGCGCCATTTGGTTCAAGAGTTTGGCCGCGAGCCCAGCCCCGAAGAAATTTCGGAGAAGATGGACTTGCCTGTGGAAAAGGTTAGAAAAGTGCTGAAAATTGC
>MGTA01000247.1:0-4614 GCA_001799225.1 Deltaproteobacteria bacterium RIFOXYD12_FULL_50_9 | reverse complement strand
CGTTCTGGCCGCCAACAACAATGTCGTAGCCGGCTTTTTCTTCCGGACCGAGGCCAGTGAAGTAACAACGCCTGAACATCTAGAATCCCTGCAGAAATGTTCCTATAACGATGTCGATGTCCAGGACAAGGTGGTTGGGGTGGACCATTTCCCTTATGCTGAAGTGAATATCACGCCAATCGCCGCTGCTGCTGTTTCGTGTGCATTTTTCAACAATGAGCCCGATGCTGATGGCATGTACCGCCGCTACCCCCTGACCTATATCCATGAAGGCTACTTTTTCCCTTCATTAGCCGTTCAACTGATACGCTGGCATCTTAACAAAGAGGCTAAGCTGATTCTGGATGGCAACGGGGTTAAGTCGTTTAAACTCGGCGGCATCGTCCTCAAAGATCAGAATCGATTTCTTTTCAATTATCCCCGCCAGCGCAAAGAAGTATTTATTCCAGCCGTTGATGTCTATTCAGGAAAGATTGACCCGGCTTTCTTCCGCGGCAAGATCGTTCTGGTCGGGCTGACCGAGATGGGACTTTTCGATCTGCGGCCAACGCCGATCAATCGGATGGCTCCAGGGGTGTGGCTGCACTACGCGGCACTGTCGAACCTGCTCAACAACGACATGTTGCGACCGTCCAAAGGGCTTGATATCAGCCTGATTGTTCTCTCTCTGCTGCTGGTTGCCCTGATCAGTCTTATCCGCGCTTTATGGCTTCGTCTGGCTCTTTATTGCGGGGTGATTTGCGCTGTGATTATTGCAAGTTACACCCTGTTTATAATCGGCAATGTCTGGCTGCGGGAATTTTATACCTGTGTCGGCTGTATACTCCTTATTACTGTTCTTGAGGTTAAAGCTTTCATAAAAACCGAACTGCGGGCCACGGAGCTTAAACGGGCATTCTCTTCCTATGTGTCGCCGGAGGTGGTAAGCGAAATCATGAAGAATCCGGATCGTCTGGAACTGGGCGGCAGCGAACGGGAAATATCCGTACTCTTTTCAGATATCCGTGGTTTTACCGACATATCCGAAAAGATGACCCCCAAAGAACTGGTCGCGCTGCTCAACCAGATCCATGGCCCCTTAACCCAGGTGATCATGAAGAACCGTGGCTTGCTGGACAAGTATATCGGCGATGCCATGATGGCCCTGTTTAACGCCCCCCTTGATGTTGACCGGCATGCCGACCTGGCAGTGCAATCCGCCCTGGAGATGGTTAAGGTTTTGGCAGAAATAAATGAGAAAGTGCAAACGCAGGGAGGTCAGGAGATCAATATCGGCATCGGCATCAATACCGGGCCCTGTGTTGTCGGCAATATCGGTTCAGATGTCCGGCTTGAGTATACTGCTATCGGCGATGCGGTCAATCTCGCCTCCCGGTTGGAAGGGTTGTGCAAAATCTATGGCGCCAGGATTATCATCAGTGACAGCACCTGCACTAAACTCACTGCTGATTTTCTGCTGCGGCAGCTTGACCTGGTCCGGGTGAAAGGCCGCAAGCAACCGGTTGCCATCTTTGAGGTTCTGGAAGATACCCAGTCAAACAGAGCAGTTAAAGCCCAATTCGCCACGGGGCTGGCTCGATATTTTGCCTCTGACTTTTCAGCTGCGGCTCTGCTGTTTACCGAGTTGGCAAAGCAAACCGCTGATCCGGTTGCGACCATCTTTGCCCGGCGTTGCGAACACTTTATTAAAGCCCCGCCCCCGCCGGAGTGGGACGGCGTGTATACCTTGACCTCAAAGTAGGGGCGAACCTCGTGTTCGCCCTAATCCACGCCAGAGGGCGAACACGAGGTTCGCCCCTACATCAGAATGTATCCAACATCATAAAGGAGTCGTCAATCAGCGGCGGAATCTCGGCGTCCTTTACTTCGTTATCATCAATGTTTACTGCTGAACCTGATTTCATTATAAATTCACGAACATATTCGACATTACCCTGAACCATCTGGCGTTTTGAATCTTCAAAATCCTTTTTCATCTGGTCGCGGGTCTTCTCAAACTCCTCCTGCATTTTTTTGCGCATGGCCTCAAACTCATCCTGAAGGGCCTGATGAAAGCGCTTGAAATCGCCTTTCTGCGAGGCGATTTCCAACTCACCCTCTTTAAGGTAGATCGATACTTTCTTGTCGGTATTGCTGACCGCAAAGCGGGTACCCCGCACCCCCATGGTCACGGTGTCGGTTGTGACCTGCAGCCCTTTGGCCTGGCCGCGTTTTTTTATCTCAAACAGGACCTTGCCGCTATCAACGTTGGAATGGTCAATAGCCTTGATAAAAAGAGTCGAATCATCCAGGAGTACAACCTTGCTGCCGTCCTGGAACTTGATAAAGGCATTGCTGTTTTTCCGGGTCTGAACTCGATCGCCAATCTCGATCCGGGCGGTCTGATTGACGGTCTCGCCGCGTACTGCTTCGCCCCGAAAGACCAGGACATTACCGGCTGTTTTGACGATCTGCCCGGCTATCTCGTCGGCAACAGCGGAAACGGTCGGCAAGAGACAAGAGATAACAATAAAAAAAATAAAGTTACGCATGAATGTTCTCCTGTTCATGTTGAAAGGAATTTTCTAAAACAGTAGCACATGAATACAAAAACACGCCAGTCAATTCTTGAATAATTGGGCAAAATAATTGTTAATGTAAATACTACAAAGTAGCATTAATTATCCTGACCTTGACGGGCGCTCATCTTGCGCCACGGGACTAGGAATACCCCATAAAACGGCTAACCGATAATGTCAAGAAAATATCTAATTATCGACTATCTATTTTTGATATTTCAGGATATTATTCATTGCCAATTGAATCATGGAGGATTGCGGGTATGAATATCCAAAAAAATGATATTATCATCTATCTCCTCGTGGTGTTAGCGGCCACCCTCCTGTTATCTCCCTCGATATCCACAGGTGGTGTCGGGGAGAGCGATAACTGCTCTAAATCGTTAAAACTTTCAGATGAAGCGACCAAACTTGCGGCAACCGATCTCCCAGCGGCAGCCACCAAACTGAGGGAAGCAGTCGCCTGCTGCGCCGGCAGCGCCGCCCTCAGATACAACCTGGCAGTGACCCTTTATAAAATGGGCAGCACTGCCGAGGCTGAGGCTGCCCTTGAGGAGGTAATCAGGATCAATCCTGATCATGGCAAGGCGCTCAACAATCTCGCCAATATCCTCTACAGCAAACCGGACGGCAATAAAGCCCGCGCCGAGCACCTTGCCGGTCGGGCAGTAAAGTTGGATCCTGCAAATAAAAAGTTCCAGAGCACATTCGAATTGATCGCCGGCAATATCGAGCAAGCGCCCCGGACGAATGCCTATCTTCCCGACGCCATTGCCGTCATCATCGGTAATGGGAAATACAGTAATCCGCAAGTACCCGAGGTCAAGTATGCTTATCAGGACATGGCCTCGGTAAAGAGTTACATGATTCAGACCTTCGGCATCCCCAAAGAGAATATTATCGAAATCAAGGATGCTTCGCTCGGCGAATTCATCAAAATCTTCGGCACGGAAAATGACCACCAGGGCCAACTATACAACCGAGTCAAAAAAGACGTGTCGAAAATTTTCATCTACTACGCCGGCCATGGCGCCCCTGATCTCAACAACCATAAAGCCTATCTTGTTCCGGTTGATGCTGATCCCTCCATTATCCGTCTGCAGGGCTATGCGCTCGATACCCTTTACGCAAACCTCGAAAAACTCCAAGCCGAAAAGAACCCCAAAAATATCACTGTAGCCATTGACGCCTGCTTCAGTGGCGGCAGCGGCAGTACAACCCTGTTTCCGCAGGTCAGTTCGATTACTCTCAAGGTTGTACCGCCGGTTCTCAATCTTAAGAATACCGTGGTATTTGTCAGCTCCAAGAGTGATCAGGTCAGCTCCTGGTATCCTGAAAAGAATCACAGCCTGTTCACCTATTTTTTTCTTAAATCGATCAAAACCTCGGTGGAAGAGAGTCGTAAGTTGACTGCGGCTGATATTGAGAAGAATCTCCTGGGAGGAAACAGCGTCAACGATTTTGCCTGGCGGATGTATAATCGCGAACAACAGCCCCAGGTGATCGGCGATACCAGTATCACCTATCTGCAATAGCCCTACCGGTTTGAAATTATGCAATATCATCAAGATTATATCATATTTTCGGTTATCAGGTTGCCCATGAAAAAAATTATCGCTGTTCTGCTTCTCCTCGCCTTTGCCCTGCCGGCCCGGGCTGAAATGGTCACGGATTACGACACATTAGAAAAGGACATTATTATGCAGATCCAGCATGATGATGAATCGAATCGAGACCAAAAGCAGCAGCAAATTGAACAGGAAAAGCCTCCGATCAAACAGAGTAAAAAAGAATCCGGCTCAAGCTGGTGGAAATGGACGCTCGCGATTGCGCTGGTCGGTGGTATTGCGGCGGTGGCTGGTGGTGGAGGGGGCGGTGATTCCGGCTCTCCATCAAGCAGCGGCAGCGGCTCATTCACCGGTTCGTGGTAATTCGAGGTAGACATAACGCCCCTAGCCCCCTCTTGCTTTAACTTACCATGTCCCATATCTTTTTTTCTGGACACAGGGCGAGGGAGATGATAATGTTGCCGCATGAAAATTTGCGGAAAAAATTT
>MGTA01000246.1:25044-30759 GCA_001799225.1 Deltaproteobacteria bacterium RIFOXYD12_FULL_50_9 | reverse complement strand
GGCGCTGAAAAACATCAGGGAGCGGGCCGGTTTCGACATCGAACGTATTGACGAGATTGAAAAAACCACCAAGCACGATGTGATCGCCTTTTTAACATCCGTATCGGAAAAAGTCGGGGATGACAGCAGATTTATCCATCGCGGCATGACCTCGTCGGATGTGCTGGATACCTCCCTGGCGCTCCTGCTGCGGGAGGCGGCGGAGCTGCTGATCGAGGATGTCGACCTGCTTCTGGAGGCACTCAAAAGAAAGGCGTTTGCCCACCGCCGGACGCTGATGATCGGCCGTTCCCACGGGATCCACGCGGAGCCGATAACCTTCGGCCTGAAGCTGGCGATCTGGCACTCCGAAATGGAGCGAAACCGGGAAAGGCTTGTCCGGGCTAAAGAGACAATCAGCGCCGGCAAGATTTCCGGCGCTGTCGGCACATTTTCTTTTATCGACCCCTCTATTGAAGAGTACGTCTGCGATAAGGTGGGATTGAAGCCGGCGCCTGCATCCTCACAGATTGTCCAGCGGGATCGTCATGCGGAATACTTTACGACGCTTGCGATCGTAGCGTCTTCCATAGACAAATTTGCCCAGGAGATACGGCTTTTGCAGCGGACGGAGGTGCGGGAGGCGGAGGAGTATTTTTCGCCGGGGCAGAAGGGCTCCTCAGCGATGCCGCACAAACGCAATCCCGAACTCTGCGAACAGGTGGTAGTCCTGGCCCGCCTGATTCGAGCCAATGCCGGACTGGCCTTCGATGCTCTGATCAACGAACACGAACGAGATTATCGGGCGGTCCGCCTGGAATGGGTTACTATCACGGATTCCTCCCTTTACCTGTGCGGAGGGTTGGCGCTGATGCGAACGATCCTTGGCGGTCTCATAATCCATGAGGAGAGTATCCGGACAAATTTATTGAACTCCTCAAGCCTGATCTCCACTGAAGCTCTTATGTTCCTGCTGGCTGAAAAAATGGGCAAGCAGGCAGCCCACCAACTGCTTTACGATGTGACCATAGACGGCCGCAATCACCCTGACTCTCTTATTGACCGTATATATAACCGACCGGAAATTCAAAACGCCTTTTCGCGCGAACTTCTTAAACAGACAGTTGATCCGGCAAAACATATTGGACTCTCCGTAATGCTCACCGATAGAGTTGTAGCCACTGCCAGCCAGTGGCTTAAAGCCTCTTCCCTAACCGGAACCGCCACCCCTTCAGCCTGCCCCTTGGCAGACCATAAAGGCGCCTGCACCATCCTTGACAAGGAGACCGGCTGCTGACATGGATAAATTCATGATCTATCTGACCGCAATAGGTCTCGGCGCTCTGCATGCCTTTGAACCAGGCCATGGCAAATCGATCATTGCCGCCTACATGATCGGCGCTAAAGGCCGGATATTGGATGGAATCATCCTCGGGATTGTAGCCACGATCGCCCACACTTTCAGTATTATTGTCCTCGGGATTGCCGCAGCGCTTCTCTCTTTGTCATTTTCCCAGGAGACCGTCCACGCCTGGTTCGGCCTCCTCTCAGCCCTGCTTGTCCTGGCAGTGGGGATCTGGATGCTGATTGCGCGACTTGGCCGGGGAGGCGGCCATCTCCACTTTCATCTCTTCGGCAACCATCACCATCACGATCATGGGCATGACCACAATCACGATCATGAGCATGGGAATAATCACGATCAATGCCATGCTCATCCAGTTGATCATGACCATCATCATGACCATGATCATAAACATTGCTGCCCCGGCCACAATCTCGACCAACCTGCCAAACGGGATCGCTGGAGTCTGCTGATGCTGGGTATTTCCGGGGGACTTACGCCCTGTCCGGCTGCCATGTCCTCGCTTTTGATCGGCATTAGCGCCGGCAATGCCATTGGCGGTTTAATTACGGCTCTCTTTTTCAGTATCGGTCTTGGTCTGGTGATGGTGGTTATCGGAGTAACCCTGGCCTGTGCCGGTAAGTATGCGGAACATCTCAGTCCATCGCCGGACTTTACTCGAACCATGGGGATCATCAGCGCCCTGATTATTACCGGCTTAGGTGTTTATACCTTGATCCATGCCCTTAAAACCATAGCTGCCTAATTTATATAACACTTCCCGGATTGAAAGCAGGATAGCCTGAAATATAGTGAGATGAAACAACGATCAATAGTTGCTCTGATTATTTGCCTCGGCTTATATTGTTCGATTACGGTGCCGTCTATCAGCCAAGCACATGTCGGAACCGAGTCCATTCCAGTAATTGCCGAGATGGAATACCGGATATATGTCGATCTTAATCCCAAGGATATTGAGTTACGCAATAAATACGGCATGCTTCTCTTAAACAGAAATAAAATATCCGAGGCTGAAAGCCAGTTCACCCTGATTCTCAGTATGGCACCCAAAAATTTCGACGCCATGGACGCGCTCGGCCTGGTCCGCATCAAACAGCAACGCTATCCGGAAGCGGTGAAATTATTGCAGGATGCCATAGTTATCAATCCGAAGGATGTCGCGGTTTACCTGCATCTTGGGAAGGCCCTTGAGGCAACCGGCCAAAGCAAACCTGCGGAAAATGCTTATGAAAACGGTCTGCGCCTGTTAAAACCGGCCGCCGGCACCTCAACGCCCACCGGCAAACAAACCAAGGACGAAGAGGCTGCCCTCAGATCCGCCCTGCAGAACCTGCGCGCCAAAACAGCCGTATCCAGCCAGAAGCACAAAGAGGTAACGAAATGATCAGATACTTGATGCTCTGTCTTGCTCTTTTGATGACAACATCCTGCAAGCCCGCAGCCACTACACAGACAGCGCAAAAATACAAAATCGGCTACATGATCTGCGACAGCGAACAGGAGACCCTCAATCGTTTTCTGCCGCTCACCAAATTCATGAGCAAAAAAATGGGTGTAGAATTCGAAGCGGTTGCTATAGATACCACCAGTTTTGCCAATGAAGTCGACAAACTGGATTTCACTCATACCAATTCGCTGTTGTATATTATGATGAATCGCCATAACGGCCTCGAAGTTCTGGCCGTGGAGAAGAGAGGCTCGCTGGCTGATCGTTCCAAGGGGGTTATCGCCGTCTTGAAAAAAAGCGGTATCAAAACCCTTGGTGACCTCAAGGGCAAAACCATGATCTTCGGACCAATGCTGGCACCGACCGGTTTCATGAGCCAGATTGATCTGCTCCAGCAGGGCGGCATCAACCCGGATAAAGACCTCGCCTCATTCTCGATCCCCAAAGGCACATATAAACACGAAAAGGTTATCTACGGCGTTTTGTACGAAAAATATGATGCCGGCGCCTTTCCCTATAATGATTTTGAAATTATGATTCAGGACGGCAGGATTGATCCGGAAGACTTTACCATCCTGGCCGACGGTCCTTTAATCCCCTACTGCAATTTTGCAGTTACCCAACGGGTGGATGATGCTCTGGCCAGAGAGTTCAAAAAGAATCTGCTGGCAATCACTGAAAAAGATACCGTAGAAATAAACGGCGAAACCGTCAAGGTCCTGGCCCGCGCTTCTTTACAAGGGATTGCCGACATCACAGACAAGGACTTTGATATCGTTCGGGAGATGGCCAAACGGACCAACATGCCACCGTATCAACAGTATTGATTGTTTGTAACCGCCGTAACGTGCCTGCACAGATCGAATATAAGCGTTTCGTTGGAGTTTATGATATATATGAGATTGCATATCGTTACATGCCAACTTCAATCCTGAGAATAGGTCCTCACCTGCATGCACTTCGCCCTTAATTACTCTTTTCTCGCATCGATTCTCCTGTTTCTTTGCTTATTACTCTTTGCCCCGCCAACTGTTTTATCTGCCGGTCATCCAACTATCAAGATCGAAGGCCGAGTTTTCAGCCAGTTTGGCCCTTTACCAGAGGCCAGAGTATTGGTATACAAATCGTATGCTGATCTTGTGGCCGGCGCGGTTTTCCTTAATTCCCGGGCAACCGACACCAACGGCGTCTACAAACTGGAACTGCCGGCCGGCGAATACCTGTTTACAGCCAGAGGTCAACGCGAGGGGAAGGAGTACATGGGGTACCATGGCAACAACCCGATCAACATCGATAAGCAAAACATCTGGCTTCCCATTATGGTAAACGAAATAAAACAGCCGGTATTGACCAATGGCCCTTCATCTCTCGACGGTATTGTCACCTACAAGGGTGAGCCGGTAAGCAACGCCTATGTGACGATTTTTCGCGAGGGCACTCCCATATTGAAGGGTCTCGGCTTTATCACCGAAGCAAACCGCCCGGATGCAACCTTCAAACTCCCTGTTCCGGCCGGCAAGTACATAATAATCGCCAAGAAATTGACAGACCTGAAAAGAGTTCGCCCTCTCAAGGAGGGAGATCTCTACTGCTACTATCCGGCAAACCCGGTAGAGGTACCGGCGGACCGCACGGTCAATATTGATATACCATGTTACCCCAAGGGAGACAGGTCGACCTTTTCAGGGGGGGCAAAACTAAGGCCCGATAATATGATCTCACTCGATCAGTTGCCTTTGCCGGCCAATGCCAATATTATTTTTAATAAAAACGGTGACGCGGCCCTTGGGAAAACCATGTTCAAACCGTTTCAGCAAAACCCGGTAACCGATGCCGGTAACCGCTAGTTATGCAACTATTAATTATGACTCGTTTCCTGATTTTTGTCTGCATATTCACTGCTCTGGCGGCTATGTTCTGCCAACCATCTCCGGTATCCGCCCAAAGCCTGGCTTTGGATACCGTCTGGCAAGGCAATGTTATAGTTGAAGATGATATCGTTATCCCTGCCGGAATCACCCTCACCATCAAACCAGGAGCCACCATCCTGATCATCTCATCGGACAGCACCAAGACTGATCCCGAATACCTCTCCCCTTTAACCGAGATAACTGTCCGCGGCACCCTAAACATCCAGGGGACATCCGAATCTCCAATCTTTTTCTCCCTTAAACCGGGGGGCGAAAAAGAGCGTTGGGCCGGCATTCTCATCAACGGCGGCCAGGTAATCGCCCGATATTGCCGGATTGAGGATGCTGAAAACGCCTTCGAAATAACAGCCGGCTCACTTGCTGCAGAAAACTGCATGTTACGCCGGAACCACTACGGACTCGTGGCGCAAGGTAAAAATTCCCTGGTAACTCTCAAGAACTGCGAGATCAGCAAAAACGATTACGGTCTTTTTACACTGCGCGGCGCCCAGGTCAACCAAACAGAAGTAACCATTATTGAAAACACTAAAAAAAATCTACTCATTCGCGGAGAGACAGCGCCGGTCCCCCAACAACTGCCGGCTATTCCCACACGGAATCAAGAAGTTCGAAGGCGATATGGCAGCGAGGCGCTGTTGGGCGAAACTATCTGGCAAGGCCGTATCCAGGTGAACGGTCTGCTCCGCCTGCCGATCGCCAGCCGCCTGATTATTTTGCCGGGCAGTGTAATTGAGTTCAGCCGCAACGATACCAACAACGACGGCATTGGCGAAAACGGCATAATGATTCAAGGGGTGCTGATCGCCAAGGGTACGCCTGATAATCCCATCATCTTCCGCTCGGCTGAAAAAAACCCTAAACCCGGCACCTGGGATGCCATCAATATCTTTAACAGCGATGGCGCCCGCAACCTCATTGAATACTGCCGGATTGAAGACGCTTACCGCGGTCTGCACTTTCACTTTGCCAACGTCGCAGTATATCACTCCGTC
>MGTA01000246.1:9197-25017 GCA_001799225.1 Deltaproteobacteria bacterium RIFOXYD12_FULL_50_9 | reverse complement strand
AACCTTGTCGGCGCCAATTTCTTCAGAACCGCTATCCATGCGGCAGACAACACCATCTCCAGAAACATCGAATATGGACTGAAGGTGCGCGAGGGGTTTCCGAGGATAGAGAATAATGCAATCTATGATAACCGTTACGGTATGATGTTACAGGATACCCGCTTCGGCACGGTTACCGGCAACGTCCTGGCCAATAATATAGAATCAGGACTGTCGCTTAATTTGGTAGACAATACTGATATCCATGCCAACTATATCCACGGTAATGGCTTTAACGGCATCAATATCCGGGAGACAAGAGCCGTGATTGCCGACAATCACATTTCGGACAACGGTGAGCGCGGCATCGGCGTGGTCTCTTTTTACGGGGTCATCACCAAAAACGCCTTTACCAACAACGGCCACCACATTGAAAATGAAGGGAAGCTTAACGTCAGCGCACCACTTAACTGGTTTGCCGAGGCAGACCCGGCTCTGATGATCTATGATTCTGCCGATGACCCTGCTAGGGGCCAGGTTGACTACATGCCTCTTCTGGCGCGACCGGATGCCTATCCATGGCCTTTGTCAATCGTCCCAACCAATTTGACCTGGCGCAATGCTATCGACATACCATTTACGGTCACTGTCCCCACTGGTATTACCCTCAACGTGGCACCTGGTACCCGGATTGCCTTTGCCGAAAAGACCGGCCTCATTGTCCAGGGCCGGCTCATCGCAGTGGGTGATGATCCGGACGCCAGGATCCGCTTTACCTCTACTGCAAAAAAGACCAAGGAGGCCTGGGACGAAATCCGGCTCGAACACGCTGACGGCACTCTTCTAACCAACTGCGATTTTGAGTATGCCACCTGGGGGCTGCACTCCCACTTTACCTTTCTACCGATCATTGGCTGCCGTTTCACCCAGAATCAGGGTGGAATCCGCTTCCGGAGCGGTCCGCTTATGATAAATCACTCACTATTCGAACAAAATACCATTGGGATCCGGGCCTTCAAAGGCCGCGCCGTTATCGAGAACAATATCATCACCAAAAACGAAAAGGGCATATATATACGAGAAGAGGGCGGCGGACTCACCATCAGCAAAAACAATATCTTTGCCAACGAGGATTACAATATCCGCATGGGTGAATTCAATAACGAAGATGTCGACGCCAGAGGCAACTGGTGGGGAACGGATAATCCGGCAATAACTATCTTCGACGCCCATCAGGAACCAGGAATAGGCTTTGTAAGATACGAACCGGTACAACCTGAACAGTTGCCGATCAAGATCATGAAAACTTCCACTGCTTTGACAACCGGTGAGAAGTAATGTTTTATTGAGCTCTCTATGCAACGATTCATTATATCTCTCTTGATTCTTTTGGCCTCTGTTCTGATTAATGCTCAGGCACCGGCAATTGAGAGCGCGGAATTCTCAGGCCAGGTGGTTGATCACGACCGGAATCCGGTCGAACTCGCTGAGATATTCCTCTACACCAGCGAAAACATTAGAAGACCGGCTGACTATATCTCTGCCGGAACTGATGCGACCGGCCATTTTCGGATGACGCTGCCGGTCGGCAAGTACTGGGCCGTTGCCCGGGTCCGGAAAGGCGAGAAATTCGGCCCGCTCAAACCTGGTGACAAACACTCTGGCGAACCGGACGTCTTTGAGTTGGCAACCGGCCAGCCAGTCGAGGTCTCCTTTACAGTTGCAGATCTGGCGGAATCGGCCCGGCTTAATAAAAAAACTAACAGTGACTTTTTTAGAATCCAGGGAAAAATCGTTGATAAAAAAGGGAAACCGCTCCAACCGGCCTACGCAATCGCAAACCGTAATGAGGCCCGGCACCAGGCTCAAATTGCCGACTACATCTCGGCCTGGACCAACGCGGACGGCCGTTACTTACTCTTCCTGCCGGCCGGAAAATTTCAGCTTGGATATAGCCAAACCTTCCCGGCCGAACGAACCGTTGCCAGCTTCAAAGAGATCACTGTTACCAACCACATGGAAAACATCGACATAGTTGTTCAAACTGATCCCGTCCCCAAAAAACAAACTTCAAGTCATATCGAACCCTGAGGAAAACCTGATGAAAAAGATATTTTTGTTCTCGACACTGCTGCTGATCTCGCTTGCCATGGCTCATACAGGATACGCCTGTGTCGGACGCATACTGACAATCGGCGCTCTCTCTTCCACCAACGAACAACTTCTTGCCGAGATGCTGGCAACCCTGATTAACGAACGGACCGGCACCACGGTAAACATCAAATACTTTGAAAACCAGAGTGAACTTTACAGCGCTGTAAAAAACGGCACTGTCAGTATCCTCATCGAAAATACTGAACGGGCCGCAGCCCTGCTCGGAAAAACAAAACCGGCAGATAACAAGGAAGCCTATGCTCTGGTCAGAGAGGGTTATAAAAAGAGTCTGGATCTGGTTCTGCTCGACGCCTTTGGCGTTACCCCGGATGAGGGCGGTAAGGGACAACTTTACTATGTACCGATCATCACAACCGAAGTACTAACCGACTACCCTGCCCTGCCCCGCGTAATCAACAAATTGGGCGGTGTAACAGACGAAAAATCCTATCTAAAACTGTTCGAAGCAGTAAAATCCGGCGATAAAGTAAAACGGGTTGCCAAAGACTATCTTAAGCAGAGAAGACTGATCTAAGCTGCTATTTTTGTTTCAAGCTAATAAGAGGAGCACCATGTTGAATGTGCTGGCATTTTTTCTGGTTTTTACCCTGATGCCGTTGACCGCCTGGTCAGCCAACCTTGAGGGCCGGATTTTTAATGATAAAGGCCCGATGAAAGCCGCCAGGGTCGAGGTTTACAAAAGTTTTGAGGATTTCAGGTCCGGGACAGCTCTATTATCATCCCAAGGTAGTGACGAAAGAGGCCTTTTCAGGCTGGATCTTCCGGAAGGGACATATTACTTTGTGGCTCGCGGCAAAGAGGACGGAAAGGAGTATTTCGCCTATCACGGTAACAATCCGCAAACCATAGGCAAAGACGGGTTATGGATGATTTTGATGGCCAATGATATCAGACCGCTCGTCTCTACTAAAGGTCTCTCATCAATAAAAGGAGTGGTGACTTATAAGGGGAAACCTGTATCTGACGCCTACATATCACTTTATGCTCCTGAAAGTATCAAGTTAAAGGGCCTTGGTTTCAAGACGGAATCGGTAAACCCGGACGGCACCTTCAATCTAGCCGTGCCTCCCGGTAATTATGTCGTAATCGCTAAAAAGATGGAAGGCGGTAGAAATATTAGACCCCTGAAAAAAGGTGATCTTTACTGCTACTGCCCTCACAACCCTGTCGAGGTGAAAGCTGACAATGTGGTGGAGATTGAGGTGCCTTGCTACCCCAAGGGCGACAGGGAAGCCTTTGTTGATTTTGATCCAAGAAAACCCAAAAGCTATCTTACCGTGGGCCAAAGTGCCGAGCAGGCCAAGTTCGGCATTAAAGGCAAGGTAACCAACCTCGCCGGCAAACCAATGGCTGGCCTCTATGTCCTGGCTTACAAGAGCGAAGCGCCGATCCTGCTGCTCTATCATCTGAGCCATGGCTCAGAATTTTCAGGTGAGACTGATCAGGAAGGCAACTACTTCATCCCGCTCAACACTGATGGCAAATATAACGTCATAGCCAGAAATACACTCGGCAGAGCGCCCTATGAAAAAGAGATCTATGGGATTTATGAAGGTAATCCGCAACAATCGGTGCTCTTTAAAAAAGATAGCGTGGTTACTGATATTGATATAGTTGTCGGGAAAGCAATGGATGAGAGCATCAAATCGGTTCTGAAAGATAGCAGCCCCATCAACAGCGTTGTCTACAAGGACGATTATACAATTGAAAGTGACACGGTTTGGCAGGGCAACATCTCTATCGGCGGCAAGGTCCTGGTCAAACGGGGGGTCACCCTGACCATTGAACCTGGCACAGTCATAAAATTCGATAAGGTTGACAAAGACAAAAACTCAATAGGTGATGGCGAGATAATTGTTGAAGGCCGGATAATAGCCAAAGGCAGTGCGGAGAGCCGGATAATCTTTACCTCTGTTCTTGAGAATGGCGAGGCAAGAGACTGGGCGCATGTCATGCTGCTGGCGACCGGCTCTGACAATCTTTTCGAATACTGTGAGTTCCGCTATGCCTTTTCCGGGATCCAGTTGATCTATTCCGGTGCTGCCATCAGGAACTGCGTATTTACCCGCAACCAGGAGGGGATCCGATTCAATAAGGCAAACCTGGTGCTGGAGCACAATAATTTTTTTGAAAATGAGGTCGGGGTGAGATTCGCTAGTCTTGAGGGGAAGGTTGTCATAAGAGACAATGTTATCAACAATAATTCTGTTGGCATTTTATTCATGCAGCCTCAGAGGAAGACTGTCGACTTTGAAACAGATACACCGCCGACCGGTTTTGAACTGCCCCTGATAACCAATAACAATATATTTGGCAATCTTGACTACAATTTTAAAATGGGCGAGCGAAAGTCAATTGACCTTGATCTGCGGAACAACTGGTGGGGCAGTGCAAAAAAAGAGGAGATAGAGGCATCTGTTTTCGATAAAAATGCCGACAGTTCTCTCGCAGCCATTATATACTCACCTTGCCTTGAACAGCCTGCAAAGGGTGCCGGGGTGACCGGAAAATAATCTGGCTGAAAGGGTGATATGAACAGATTCAGCTTCAGCGTAACAATTGCTTTTATCCTCTTGCTCTTCTGCCTGGTAATGCCTTGGCATGGCATGACTGGAGAGCTGCCGGCATATTTCAGGTCTGTTGATGACTATATCGCGGCAATGGAGACTAAACGCCGGGCAGACTGGCAACAACCCGAGAAGGTGGCGGACTATCTTGCCTTGAAAAAAGGAGAAACAATCGCTGATGTCGGGGCTGGTTCAGGCTATTTCACCGTTATCTTTGCACTGCGGGTAGGTGACAACGGGAAAATATATGCGGTAGACATTGAAAAGGGCATGCTCGAATATATTAACCAACGGGCTCAAAAGGAAAACCAAAAGAATATTGAAACGATACTGGCAAGACCTGACGACCCTCTTTTGCCGCAAGCCTCTGCAGATCTGATTTTTATGTGCAACACATATATGTATCTAAACAGCCGAACTGATTATCTCAAGATCTTAGCCGGCAAATTGAAAGCCGGCGGCCGACTGGCTATTATTGATTTCCACGCCACAAAGACACCGGTGGGCCCACCGGTTAATACGCGGGTCTCCAGAGAAACAGTACTGCAAGAGGCGCTCGCTGCCGGTTTCCGGTTAGATAGTGAATATAATTTTCTAGCCTATCAATACTTCCTTGTATTTAAATAAGATGCCATTGGCAATAGATAGAGAACCTAAGACAACTCAGTTCTGCATCAAATTACTTCGGCTCCGGTTCCGAACTCTTTTTCAACTCTTTAGTTGATCCGGGCTGCTGTTTGCGCAGAGGGTTCTCCACCTCACCCTGCGGGAAACGTTCAGGAACCTTACGCATAGTAATATCTAGATTTTTCAGCACTTCGCCCGACTTGCCGGTAACGACAACCACATCTTTATCTCCATAACGGCCGATATATTCACCGGTCTCAGGTTGACCGCCGCCATAATTTGCCCTGGCCGAGATCGCATATGAGCTGTCAGCCGACAACTTCAGCTGGTAAGCGCCGTCCTTGGCAATACTGTTAAAGGTAAATGCCGGTCGCCGGGCCGGATCGCCAGCCTTAAAGGCAATTATTTTGGCTCCGACAAAAGGCTTGCCGGCCTCATCCCGCACACTCCCTTGCACAGTAAAATAGGCCGGTTCAGCCCATTTTACTCCGGATGGCACCTTGCCGCTGAGCGGCCCGGTTTCCACGGTTTTATCGGCAACGACCTCAAAGATCCTGGGCGCCCCATCTTGACCGTATGCAGTAAAGGTCTGTTCGCCTTCTCTGGGCGGCCCCACAGCCTCACGAGCCCGGCCCTGGATAATGCCGATGTAATATCTGCCGGGCAAAATTTTAGCAGTAAAGAATCCATTTTCGTCAAGTTTTGTCAGACCGTTCGGCACCCTGTGCATCTGCCCGGGCCCGGATGGCGGCCCTTCTTTAATGTCAAAAAACGCGACAATACCAGACATTGCCGGTTTTCCCTCAACAGCCTTGCCGATTACCTGCCCATTGATTGTCCCCCTGGCAGGCTCCACCGTCTTAGGCTCTTGGCCATATCCAGTATTATGGCTGGCAAGAGAAACAAACAAAACCAAAATGGCTACTGTGGATTTTGAAAAAACCTTCATCAGGACTCCTCCGATATCAGGACAATATAATATCAATTATCGTACTCCCGCCTCAACAGCAGCCGGCAAAATTGGTTTATATACCACTGTGCCGAGTTCGACATCATCTTCTTTATCAAAAATTGTCGTGGCGATGGCCTGCAGATCAACACTCCCCCACCAATTATCACGCATCTCAATATTGATCTGCTGTCGATCACCCATGGAGTAGTTGTATTTTCGATTCCCGAAGATATTGTTTTGGATAAAATGAGGCGGCTCGATAACCTTGTGAAGATTGTCAAAATCAACCGCGTTGATGTGTTGATGGACAAAAAGTACGCCAATGTCATTATCGGTGATCAAATTGTTCCGTACCATGACATCACCCTCGAGACGGGAGAACTTGATGCCCACCTCATTCTGAACAAAGGTGTTGTGCTCTATATCCATGTTGACCGTATTGAAGTGGAGACCCTCACCGTTATTCCGGAAGAGAGAGTCAGTTACAGAGGCATTGGCGTAATGGTTCTGCAGACCGGAAAAACCGTATTCAAAGATACAGTAGGCAAACAGATTGGGGGCGCCGCTGGCAATCAAGTTGACATACGACCAGTCCCTCTTCTTCGGATTGGCTTCGGCTGAGGTAAAGACGATTCGTCTTTCCGGAGTGCCGCGGGCAATGATCCGGCCCTCGATCATGATCTCGCCGTCTCCGATCTGATTCTTATCCTTGTCAGTATAACGGAATTGCACAACCGTACCAGGCTCAATAGTCAAGGTCACTCCTCTTTTTATCGAGACTACCCCGCTGATGATGACCTTGCCGGTCCAGACCGTATCAACCAAAATAGCGGTATCTGACAGGATCAATGGATCGACCAGCCGACTGGATATGGCCTGCTTGTTATCATCCTGGCCGGTCACTGCCATGGTTGTGCCGGCAACAATATCAATTCCGGACACCAGGTCTCCAGCCTTAAAAGCGATCCGGTGCATGGGATTTTCCTGATATAATCCATAAACCTCGCCGCGATGCGGTCCATCACCAAGGGTATCCCGGACCACGACGAAATAGTTTCCAGCCGTGCTTAAAGGAATAAAATAGCGGCCGTCAGCATCAGATCTGGCAGAATAAGGTGTGCCATGGCTCAGATGATACATCTGGAATACCGGCGTCTCACTAAGATATGCGAGCACATAAATGCCCTTGACCGGTCGACCGGCCGTATCCATTATCCGCCCTTTAACACCTATGCCGGAGGATGTGGCCAGATCGGCAAACGAGGTGAAATCATTATTTTTTACCGTTGGCACATTGCTGAAGGTTGACCTATCGCCTTTGGGATAACAGGGAATTTCCAGAGCAACTTCCTGCCCTTCTTTCACCTCCACCGGGTTGGCCGGATAAAAACCGATCAGGTCGCCGGATTGCGGCGGACGCCCCCCTTTGGGCCCGCTATATTTCTTGGCAACCAGCACATACTTGCCTGGAGCTACCGGAATATTGAACGAACCATCTTCATTTACCGATTCCGTCTTGAACCCCAATCCTTTAAACACCTTGTCATTCGACATATACAAGGTGATATAGGCATCCTTAAGTGGTTCCCCCTTGAATGTCACTCTGCCTTTGATTGCAGTTTCCCCCGGGGAGTAGATTGGCTTTTTAACCTGGCTTACCATCATGGCCAGCCAGACATTGGCGGAGCCCAGTATCACCGGGTTATTCATGTAATAAGCCGAATGCTCCTTGCCCTCGTATTGGCCTGTGGCGGTAAAATAGTACAACCCTTCCGACAGACTCAAACGATATACCCCCTCTTGATCCGAAGGCTGGGCAACCAAAATCGGCTTGTTGCTCTCGATATCCGCAAAGGTCTTAAATACCGATACGGTGGCGCCGGTCAAGGCGCCATACTGGGTGAAGATGCGGCCCTCAACCTTTGTCCCGGCATAGGCATATTGGGTAATCGTGAAAGATATCGCCAGAATAAAACAAATACAGTATCGCCGCATCTTTAAATCAAAACCGTATTCCATAAGTCAGCCTTTCGTAAGAAAAGGGTATCATACAAATCTAGAAACCTGGCCCACCATAACATCCGAATAGTTTACTGAAAACCAACAAAAAAGGTGGCCTCATCTCTGCAATGAGGCCACCTTAAACTTACATGCACAATAAATCTATCGTTAACTAATAGTAAAACTCACGATGTTGCTGCTCACACCATTAACCACAACCTTTATATACCAGACACCCCTAGTTTTGCTCGGAACAGTAAAATTCATCGACGTGGCCGACCAGGAGGAAGTCGTTACTTTAGTCGCAGTTCCAGCCGCCAACTGCGACTGCGTACCAAACATAATATAAGAAGTGCCCTTTGTGACACCAAAATTAGTTCCGGTAATTTTAACAATTGTGCCAACTCTTCCGCTTGTTTTGTCTAGACTCGTAATTGTTGGGGAAACAATGGCAAAGGTTTTGGTATTGCTGCTCACGTTATTTACCACGACCTTTAGATACCAGGTACCAATTGTATTACTCGGTACTACAAAACTGATATTGGTGTCCGACCAGGCTGAGGTCGTTACTTTCGTCGCAGTTCCATCCAAAACTTGCGCCGCAGTTCCAAACAAGACATAAGATGTACCCTTGGTTGCACCAAATTTTGTTCCGGTAATTTTAACTGTTGTACCAACAAATGAACTCGTTTTATCAAGACTGATAATTGTCGGCGGCGGCACGTCAAAGGTCGGCACCGTGTAACTCACGCCGGCATGGCTGACCACCAGCATGTTATAGCTGATTGCCGGCTGACTCCACGCTTGTTGTTGATTTTTATAATTACGATCTTCACTGCCCCATCTACTCCCCTCACCACCTTCTCTCGATCGATTGAACTCGGAATAAAAAAGATTAAATGTTCCTCGTCCAGGCACTGCGATGCTGGGGTCGGTTGGTTGACGTCCTACAGTCGGCTTGGCATGAAACGGTTTAAAGGTTGAGCTTCGCGGGACATGGCAGGCCACACAGGCGCCAAAGTCGGAAATCTTGCCCAGGGTGTTATAGGCATGCACAACCCGGGTCGGGTTTAGACCCTGGACAAAATTACTGGTATTGATATGGCACTGCCGGCAGGGACCCTGAACCGGGGCATCCTTATACTCGGCAGAAACCGTATGACATTTCACACACAGGCCGTTCTGGGCATCGCTGCTGAGATGATGCTGGGGTTGGCCATGGCATTGATCGCAGGTCACCACCGTTCCGGCAATACCAGAGGCGATAGCGGCGGCATAAGCCGGATTGTTATGACAGACCAGACAGCTTAAGGCCCGTTTCTCGACATGTTCTCCTACTACATTGACATCATGACAGGTTGTACAGCCGATTGCCTGAGTGGTCGGAAAGGCGACCATATTATGGTCTGCCTTGTGATCAACGGCAGGATGGCAGGCATAACAGTTAACCGGACTGCCGGCCTTACCGGTGGCAATTGCACTGATAATGTCAGTATTGGTGCTGCTATGGCAGAGGCTACAGGCTATTCCGCGTTTATCAACATGTTCGGTCACCACATTAGCAGCATGACAATCTGCACAAGTAGTATTCGGAAGAACGGTCATATCATGAGCACTGGAGTGACCGGTCTGGGTGACATGGCAGGTTGTGCAATATACAGCAGTGCCGCTCTTGCCGGTGGCAATTGTCTGCATAACCGTTGGATCAATACTGCTATGACAGGTGAAACAAGTCAAAGCACGATTTGTCACGTGCTCAACCACTACATCGGCAGCATGGCACTTGACGCAGCCATCGGTATCTATCAAGGCATTATCATGGGCTGAATTGTGATCGGTAATAGTACCGTGACATTGAGCACAGGTTACGGTAACTCCTGCTGCATGGTTGATTACCGAGCTATAGGCTGAATTCTCATGACAGACACTGCAACTTAATTTGCGCTCAGTTACATGGACAACACCGACATCGGCAGAATGGCAGGTAGAACAACTAGTCGAAGGCACTGCGGTATTGCTGTGGGCAGTGTCATGATTAACAACCGGATTATGGCAGGTCGTACAGTACACAGGCACCGGGCCAGGCAGATTATCGGACATGCCTGAATCTATAATCTGATCAAAAGTGGTATTGCCGTGACAGACGAGACAATCAAGCCCTCTCTTGTTTACATGCTCAGTCGCCACATCCTGATAATGACAGGTCGAGCAGGCCGCATCCGGCACAAAGGTCTGGTCATGGGCGGCATTATGATTGGTTCCTATATGACAATCGGCACAATAAACATCCTTACCATTCAGGCCCATACCTTTGACAATGGCAGCCTGGACCTTGGGATCAATACTGCTGTGACAGGTCACGCACCCTAAAGCATGCTTATCAACATGTTCGACCTTCACATCGGCCACATGGCAATTCGTGCAACCATCCGGCGGCAAGAGCGTCTTGTTATGCACAGAGTTGTGATCGAGATTGCCATGACAACTGATACAATCAACTGCTAAGCCATCGGCACCGGCACCTCTGTTAATAGTATCCTTGACCATTTGATTATTTGTACTTGCATGGCAGGTAAGGCAGTCACTGCCATGAACCGTATATATTGCATCAAAGTCAGCAGTGTCATGACAGGTTGAACAGGGCTGCGCCGTGCTCAAATTGTTATGGACAGCACCGGTATGACCGGTGTGACAATTCTCGCAGTTAACCGGAATACCGCTAGCACCCTTGCCGGCATTGATAGTTGTCTGGACATCAGGCCGCAGGCTGCTGTGACATTTTGCACAATCATTATTATGGATACCGTTAATTTCCACAAAAGTTGATCCCATATGGCAATTGGAACAATTCACGGAAGTCGAGAGATTATTATGGACAACCGTACCATCATGAGGTGAATGGCACCCTTTGCAATTAACCGGATTGTTCAACATGCCGGAGGTAATCGTTGTTGTCACCTGGAGATACATGGGGTCGGTTGAAGCTATATTATGACAAGTGCCGCAAACGTTCTGGTGCAATCCCCAGATCTCCTGGAACGTTCCAGTCGTATTATGACATCCTGAACAATCGATAACTGTACTCAGATAGTTATGGTCTGTGGCATGTCCGGCATGACAGTTATCACAATTAACCTTAGTTCCGGTTGGCCCCCTGCCAAGGTTGATAGTGGCCATTACGACCGGATCGGTACTTGAATGACACGTCGCACAATTACTATTATGAAGTTCACCGTAGATTATATTGAAATGGCACTGGCCGCAATTTGGTGCAACTTCAAGATTGTTATGAGCCAGATTGCCATCATGAGCCGTATGACAATTCTCGCAGTTGACCGGCAAACCATTTTTACCGTTATTAATAGCGACGGTGACCTCCGGGCGAGCGCTGCTGTGACATGTGGCGCAGCTACTGAGATGAGTGACCAGAATGGCATCCAAGGATGCGGTCGCATGGCAGGAGGAACAATTGGCTGTCGTACTAAGATTATTGTGGTCTGTCACGCCATTATGCACGCCGTGACAGTTTTCACAATTGACACTCACTCCTGCCCTGCCCTGGGTTATGGTCGTAACTACATCTGATCTGGTGCTGGAATGGCAGGTAAAGCATGAGTTGCTGTGGGTTGTCAATATCGCTTCGAAGGAGGCAATAGTGTGACAACTGGTACAATTAGAGGACGCACTTAACATGTTATGATCAGTACCGGCATGAAGAGCATGGCAGTTTGTACAGTTTACCGGCGAGCCGGTAGCCCCTTTACCTATATTGATTGTATTAATTACTGATGAATTAGTGCTGGTATGACAGGCTTCGCAATTATCTTTATGGAGGACCATCAGGCTGTCGGCATGGCACTCCTGACAAGGTGTGACATTAGAGACTTGATCGTGGAGGACAAGATGATCGGCGGAGACATGACAGTCATTGCAATTGACATTGATTCCGCCAACCCCTTTAGCAATGACGGCATCATAGGCAAGGATATGACACTTTTCGCAGGCGATCTGGCGCTTGTCCGTATGCTCGATCTTAACATTACCGTCATGACAGGTGGCGCACCAGGGTCGAGTCACCACGGTCTTATCGTGCTGGGCCGAGTGGGTTACCACCGGCTGCTTATGGCAATCCGCACAGTTGACCGCCAAGGCGAATGCCTGATCCGCATACGTCAACAGAGCAAACAAAGACAATAAAAGCGGAACCAAGGAAACCGACCTATACCGAAACAACCTGCCATACAATCCGCCCATCTTCTCCCCTCCCCTTTTTTTTACAGATACTATATAAACAAATCCTTTAATTATTGGATAATATTAATTATTTCCATCAAGACATTTCATGTTGATATAAGTTTTTTAAAACTAACAAAATATCGTCAATTTTTCAAGGTTATTTATAGATTCATTCTAGATTTTTTCTAGATTTCTTAAGTGTTGATTATCTTTAAAAATCAATAAGATGTAATATTATATATTACATATATAATATTAGATTACTCTAATGTTTCAACACTATTTACAAAAAAAAACAACCCCAAAAATAACACAGATGACAAACTTATTTTATTGTCTAGACAATTAGTCAAAAAATTGTATTTTTTAATTTATATGCAAAATGCAGACCATTGTCGCAATAAACAAAACAAATAGCAGTTAATCCAGCATATTACAACAATCTTGGAATGATTAACACTTCAGAAGAGGCAGGGAGATTTTCCGGCATTGCGAAAACAGTTTTCCGGAAATCAGAACGTTTCCGGCAAGGATCCTCCGCATAACTGATTAATGGTAAAGACGATACTTCTGATCAGTTAATCACTATTTTAATACCGATCATTAAATTACTATACCATCACGTATCTCGTGCAACTTTGAAACACCTATGCCCTTAATCTGCAAAAATTCGTCAAGACTCTTTATAGTTCCATGCTTCAGACGATACTGCATGATTCTTCCTGCCAAGACCGGGCCAATACCGGGAATGGTTGCCAACAACTCTTCATCACATTCATTAATTGGAATCGGCAGAAAAAAAAGAGGAGCAAGCCTGGGGTGGGGGCGAATGCCAGGAGACAAAGGCTTTGCTAATCGGCGAGCTGCAGCGGGCAGCAGATAAAAACCATCAGGGAAGTCACTCGTATTAAGCCGGACAATGGAGTGCTCCGACAATAAAGGATAACAAACAGCGGGGTTAACATCAAACGAAACCGGATGGAAAAAATGGCTGCCGACAATCAGCAGCCCGACAATCAGCAGGACCATGGGGCGGAGATCCCTGGTCTCATCTTGATTACTGTTCCTGTTCATCCTTCATCAGTTTAAAAGTAATGCTATCAACCAGGGCCTGCCAACTGGCCTCAAGGATATCATGCGAGACCCCGACTGTCCCCCAGGAAGTGTGACTGTCGCATGATTCGATCAGCACCCTGACCCGAGCGCCGGTCCCATGCTCGCTGGTCAGCACCCGGACCTTGTAATCCTCGAGTCGCACATCGGTCAGCTTTGGGTAAAACCGGGTAAGGGCTTTCCGCAAGGCCTTATCCAGAGCATTCACCGGTCCATCACCCATTGCAGCGGTATGTACGGTCTCCCCGCCCACCTCGATCCGAATGGTTGCCTCGGCCTGCGGCGGTGAATTCATATCATCCTTCTGGTTAATTACCCGAAAACCTTTAAGTTCAAAGTAGCGACGCTGCGTCCCCAGGGCTCGACGCATCAAAAGCTCAAAAGAGGCATCGGCCCCCTCGTAGAGAAAACCCTGATTCTCGAGCTCCTTGAGCTCCTTCAATATTGCGGTCACCACCGGATCCTTGCTGTCGAGATTCAGGCCCAATTGCTTGGCCTTGTGCAATATATTGCTCTTACCAGACTGATCAGAGATCAGAATCCGGCGCTGGTTGCCGACTTTTTCAGGCTCGATATGCTCATAGGTTAAAGGATTACGCTCGACCGCGTGGACATGGATCCCACCCTTATGGGCAAAGGCGGCGGCGCCGACATAGGGTTGATATTTATTATGCGGCAGATTGGCCAGCTCGTTGACAAAACGGGAGGTCTCGCTCAGCAGATGCAGATTGGCGGCCGCCGCAAACTCGTAGTCCATCTTCAGGGCAAGCGCCGGGATGATTGAGGTAAGATTGGCATTGCCACACCGTTCGCCATAACCGTTAATGGTACCCTGCACCTGTGCAGCCCCAAGCGAGATGGCGATCAACGAATTGGCAACCGCAGTTTCCGTGTCGTTATGAGCATGAATACCTAAGGGAACAGCGCTCTTGCCGGCGGCCAGATGAGCCTGAACTGCGGCAATGATGGCAGGAATTTCAATCGGCAGGGTGCCGCCGTTGGTATCGCACAGCACCAGACACTCAACCCCACCCAGAATAGCCTGATCAAGGGTGGCCAGGGCGTATTCCCGATTCTGCTTAAAACCATCAAAAAAGTGTTCGGCATCGTAAAAGAGGTGGCGGACATGCGGACGCAAGAACCGCAGCGATTCGACAATGATCAGGAGATTGTCATCGAGGGAGATCCGCAGGGCGTCGTGAACATGGACATCCCACGTCTTTCCGAAGATTGTTATTCCTGCGGTTTTTGCAGCAAGCAACGCCTTGAGATTCGGATCCTGGTCGGCAGGATTGTTGAAATTACGGGTGCTGCCAAAGGCTGTGATCCGCGAATGTTTGAGAGCATAGTTCCGGATATCCTCGAAATACTGCACAGAACTCGGATTGGCGCCCGGCCAGCCGCCTTCGATAAAATCAATACCCATCTCATCGAGCTTCAATGAAATCCGGATCTTATCCTCAACTGAGATGTTGAAATTTTCAGCCTGAGTGCCATCCCGCAAGGTCGTATCATAGATCGTGATTTGTTTAGACATCTTCATGCTCCTTGGCAAAACAGCACTCCTGGATATAAAAGCTTTTCAGCCACAACCAGTTCACTTCTCCAGCTCGAATGTCTCGTGCAGGGTACGGACAGCCAGTTCCGTATACTTCTCTTCGATGATACAGGAGACCTTGATCTCCGAGGTGCTGATCATCATTATATTAATCCCCTCCTTGGCCAGTGCCTGAAACATCTTGGTGGCGATACCGGCATGATTGCGCATCCCCATACCGACTATCGAGACTTTGGCGATATTCTTCGAACCGCTCACCCGCTCGGCGCCGATCTCCTGCGCCACCTTTTCGACTAGCTGCATGGCTTGTTCATAGTCACTCCTGGGCACGGTGAAGGTCATATCAGTAAGATCTCCGGCCCTGGTGTTCTGAATGATCATATCTACCGTAATCCCGAGATCGGAGATCGGCGAGAAGATCTTGGCGGCCATGCCCGGGGTGTCATGGACCTTGGATAAAGTGATGCGCGCTTCGTTCTTGCTATAGGTAACGCCGGAAACCGGTTTTGACTCCATACTGTTCTCCTCCTCAACCACCCAGGTTCCTTCGGCCTCTGAAAAAGTAGACCGGACATGAACCGGGACATTATATCTCTTGGCAAACCCGACTGA
>MGTA01000246.1:5884-9176 GCA_001799225.1 Deltaproteobacteria bacterium RIFOXYD12_FULL_50_9 | reverse complement strand
GATCTGTAGTGTAGACCCCGAGAACATCTGTGTAGATCTCACAGAGATCAGCCGTTAAGGCCGCTGCCAGGGCAACCGCCGTGGCATCAGACCCGCCCCTGCCAAGGGTGGTGATCTGATCGTTATCCGTCACCCCCTGGAATCCGGCTACCACAACTATCTTACCCTGGGCAAGATAGTTTTTGATCAAATCAGTATCAATCGAGGCAATTCTGGCCCGGGTAAAAACCTTATCGGTATTGATCTTGATCTGATCACCGAGCAGAGAGATGGCGTCAAAACCGGCCGCCTTAACCCCCATGGCAAAAAGCGCCACGGTCACCTGTTCACCGCTCGACAGCAGGACATCCATCTCCCGGGGTTCCGGAATCGTCTGCATCGCTTTTGCAAAAGCGACCAGGCGGTTGGTCTCTCCGGCCATAGCCGACAGTACAACTACCATCTGGTTGCCTTTTTTTCCATAGGACAATACCCGCTGGACAACACCCTTTATTTTTTCAGGGCTTGCAACCGATGTCCCGCCAAATTTTTGAACAATTAATGCCATCTGTGCTTCCTGCTCCCCTGTCAGTATCCAGATTAATAATAACGGACCTCCTGTTCCAAAAAACAGATCCTAAAGACGGGTGACAATGTAACACGCTTCCTAATGATTTTGAAGTACCAAAAAAAGAGTCTTGCAACAATCATCATATTCTGTTAGAAAAATTAGTAATATTTTTAAAAAGGTGGTCAACGGCATCTAACACCAGGACAACCAGCACTCAAAAACGGACCGCATGAAATCGATAAAACAACTTATCTCATCTTATCTTTTCCTGCCCGTCAGCATAATAGTCTTTTTGTTTCTCATGGTCATCATCGGTATAGGCAAGATGATAACCCAAGAGACCATGTCAAACAACGCCCTTCTGGCTTCCATTAATAATGAACAAACACCGCTCCTCGAAACAATCCTTGAAACTGCCAGCTCTTCATCTCGACATGATCCGCTCAAAAAACAGGCATACATTCCGGCTACCCCGACCAAGATATCGGGGAAGCTCAAAGCCGGCGACTCACTCGATCTCTCTTTTCGCAAAAACAACATCTCCGAAACCGTTAAAAACGAATTTTTTGACAGCCTGAAAGGTGTCATCAATTTTAAACAGTTGAAACCAGGTGATCGCTACACGATTACCCTCGACGAAAACGGCCGTCTGGCCCAAGCAGTCTATGAAGCCGGACCAGTGGAGATCTATTCGCTCAGCCGTACGCCTCAGGGGATCATCAAGGCAGTGCAAACAGATATCCCTGTTGAACGGCGCACCGTTCTATTGGAGGGCACCATCTCATCCAGCCTGTTCTCTGCCTTTAGCGAACAAGGCATAGATGCTCGACTCATCTATGCTTATGCAGACATATTTGCATCAAAAATCGACTTTAATACCGAACTGCAGACAGGCGACACCTTCAAGGTTCTGACAGAAGCCTATTACAAAGAGGGTACCTTCCTCGGTTACGGCAAGATACTGCATGCCACTTACTGGCAGAGCGACAGTAACACAACCCTGGAAGGGTACTATTTCTCCCCGGACGGCAAATCCGGATCGTATTTTGACCGGGAAGGAAGGGAGCTCGGCACATCTTTTATCAAATCACCGGTGCCGATCGGCCGGGTAACCTCGACCTTTACCTTCAAACGCCGCCACCCGATCCTGAACATTGTCAGACCCCATCTCGGCATTGATCTGGCAGCACCGGCAGGTACGCCGATCATGGCTGCGGCTGACGGTACTGTCCAATCACTGGGGAGAAACGGTGGCTTCGGCAACCAGATCGTCCTGAATCACGGGGGTGACTACCAGACCTATTACGGCCATCTGGCAGGCTTCAAAAGCGGGCTAAGATCAGGCAGCCGGGTAAAACAGAAAGAGATAATCGGCTATATCGGTTCAACCGGCATGTCCACTGGCCCGCACTTGGACTACCGTGTTCAGTATCGCGGCATGTTCATGAACCCGTTTGCCATGAAATTCAAGCCTAAATCGGTTCTGCAAGGCATGGCGCTTGCCAGCCTGCAAAAGCAGACAACCGAGGTAAAAACCCTCATGGCTGCAGCCGCCCACAAGGGTAATATCCTGAGCGTCTCGACCATCGTCATGAACGCCAGGAACAAAAGATCGATCCTTCTTTAACAGCCCTGATTTCCTGACGCCTGATCTTCACCACCGCCAATGCCAGAAACAATCCCATTCAACATAGTGCTGGTGGAGCCTGAAATTCCACCAAACACCGGCAGTATCGCCCGTCTTTGCGGCGCTACCGGCACCATCCTCCACCTTATCAAACCCTTGGGTTTTAAAACAGATGACCGGTACCTAAAACGGGCCGGCCTTGATTATTGGAAATTTGTTACTATCAAATATTGGGACAACATCTCTGATTTTTTGGAGGTTAGTAATCATAACAAGTTGATATTTCTATCAAAAAAAGCGGATCGCTCCTATACCATCTGTCATTTCAACCCCGGAGACTTTCTGGTTTTTGGTAAGGAGACCAAAGGATTGCCTGAGGAGATCCTTACAGAGTTTAGCGATAGGTGCTATACGATTCCCATGCTGCACAGCGACAAGATCCGCAGCCTCAATCTGGCCATGGCAGCCGGCATCGTCCTCTACGAGGCCATCCGCCAACAAACAGGTTTATGAAACATCTCTCTTTTCTGCCGGCCACCGCAGAGGATCTTCGCGCTACCGGCTGGGAATGCGTCGACATTGTGCTGGTCACCGGTGACGCTTACGTTGATCTACCCTCCTTCGGTGTCTCTCTGATTGGCCGCTGGCTGGAACACCATGGATTTCGCATCGCCATTCTCGCCCAACCCCGCCATGACCGGCCGACCGATTTTACCCGGTTCGGCAGACCCCGTCTCTTTTTCGGCATCACGGCCGGGAATCTTGATTCGATTGTCGCCAACTACTCCGGCAATGGCAAGGTGCGAGACGTAGATCAATATTCGCCGGGTGGCAATCCCTACTTTGATGAGAATCGCAATAAGGCAAACCGGCGACGTCCTGACCGCGCCACTATCCTTTATACCAACCTGGCCAAGGCTGCCTATCCGGATGTCCCGGTTATTCTGGGAGGACTCGAGGCATCCCTGCGGCGCTTCGTGCACTACGACTACAAACAGGAAAAACTGCGCGCCTCGGTCCTTTCCGACGCCAAGGCCGACCTGATTGTCTACGGCATGGGCGAAAGGGCCATACTTGAAATTGCCGGCCGCCTGCAAAACAAGAAAAATCTCCAG
>MGTA01000246.1:0-5876 GCA_001799225.1 Deltaproteobacteria bacterium RIFOXYD12_FULL_50_9 | reverse complement strand
AGATCAACCAGGATACAAAAAATTTCATGACAGCGGAACGGTTCATTGATGCCCATGCCCGTACCATCTCGCAAACCCCGATTCTCCAGCGCCAACAAGTCATGTGGGTTTTACAGAACCGACCGGCGGAGCCACTCACTACCCCGGAGCTCGACCTCCTCTACAGCCTGCCGTTCAGCCATGCTTCGCACCCAAGCTATTGCCAACCCATCCCGGCCTATACCATGATCCGTCACTCGGTCACCATTGTCCGGGGCTGCTATGGCAATTGCTCGTTCTGCGCCATAACCAGACATCAGGGGCCGATAGTCACCAGCCGCAGTGTTGATTCTGTCGTAGCTGAAGTCAAACAGCTCAGCCGACGACCTGATTTCAACGGCACGGTTAGCGATCTGGGTGGACCAACCGCCAACATGTTCGCTACATCATGCAAACAACCAATCTGCCACCGGCATGATTGCCTCTACCCCAGACTCTGCCCTGATCTTTCATTAAACGAGAACACCTTTCTTGCACTCCTCGATCAGGTCACGGCCATAATGGGCGTCAGGCATGTCTATATCTCTTCCGGGTTGCGCATGGAGCTCCTCATCAACACCCCGGAGCTTCTCAGCAGGCTGCTTGCCAGACACACGCCAGGCGCTCTCAAAATCGCTCCGGAGCACACTCAGCCCAATGTATTGCGCCTCATGCACAAACATCATCCCCAAATTCTCGACCTTTTTTTGCTCGCCTGCCGGAATATTGTTGCTAAACTGGGGTTTCCTCTCCAATTCACCCCATATTTCATCGCCTCCCATCCCGGTTGCACAAAAAACGATATGGAGCAACTCGCAAAATCAGCCAAAAACCTTGGACTACCAATAAGACAGTTTCAAGACTTTACCCCAACCCCGGGCACACTCTCTACCGCCATGTTTGTGAGCAACTTGGACCGTGATAACTTACAACCCCTAAAAGTTCCCAGGACTAAGCAGGAGCGCAAAGAACAACGGCTAGTGCTTGAGAAATTATTACCTAAAAAATAATATAGTCATTATAATTGGTTAGCTATTTTAGCCTTATCCAAATCTGACCCTAAAATTTCAATTTTAACCCCAACATACGCATTTATCACAATATCTGTTGACAATTATTTTAATATGTAGCAGAATAACCTCACAAACAGTCTAGGTGAAATTTTTACTTCGTCAATCAATCATCCGGTACTCTGAGTCTGGCATGAAACGAATAGCCGTCTTTTTTCTCATCCCCCTGCTTCTGTGCCTGGCCACGCCTGGCTTTGCGAAGGATGAAGGCGGCATCACCATCATAATCAGTTCGCGGATTAGGCCTTACATGCAGGCTTTGCAAGGATTTCGTGAGGCCTGCGCCGACATCCATGCCAATCTGGCGCAGAAAGCGATCCAGACCTGCTCCCTTAACGAGATTTATCTGCCGGAAGGCTATTTCAATCCAGCCGACTTTGTTGAGAAAATCAGATCTGACCACCCCTTTTTACTCCTAGCGATAGGCACTAACGCCCTCGAGACACTAAAGGGTATTACAGATATCCCCATTATCTTCGTCCTGGTTCCAAATCCAGAAAAAATTATCACCGGGCATACAAATATGACCGGGATCACATTACAGGTTCCGCTTGAAAAGGAACTGGACACCCTGCTGAACGCATTGCCGGCTACAAAACGGATCGGCCTGATCTATAACAAGACAACTTATCTTAATCAGATCCAACGCCTTGAAGCCCATGCCCAGAAAAAGGCCATTTCCATTCTGGCCCGCCAGGCCGACAATGCCAGGCAAGTACCAAAACTCGTTTCCGAAATGGCCGGGCTGATTGATGCTCTGTGGATATTGCCTGATACCACTCTGATTACCGGCGAGACACTCGATCATATGCTGCTCTTTTCGCTCGAGAACCGCGTGCCGATCCTCTCATTTTCTGAAAAGCATTTACAATCAGGTGCAGCTCTTGCGATATCCTTCGATGTTCAGGACATCGGCCGTCAGGCCGGCATAATTGCCAAAAAAATTCATGAAAAGACCCATATCACTGAAGTGCCGATTGAGACACCTCGACGTTTAAAAATCATGATCAACAGAAGCGTGCTAACAAAACTCGGCATTATTCTCAATCATGAAACCAAATATTTTGAAGAGTAACCGGAAAACAGCATGAAACAGCTTCTCTCCCCCTGGAAATCAAGCGAACGGTTTACTACCACGATCTTTCTTTATGTATTCCTGGCGCTGTTCTTAATCTTCGGGGCACTCACATGCGTTTTTATCAGTATCCAGAAAGACAATTTTAAAAAAGAGGTACTCAATACCGGCACAATGTTGAGTCAGATGCTTGCGCAAAACGTCCGCTTAGGAGTTTTTAGCGAAAATCAGACACAGCTATATAATGCAGCGACAGCTCTTTTCAATAGTCCACCTGTCATTGAAGTATCAATCTACAATCCTGATGGCAAAATACTCCTCCAGAAATTCCGTGATAAGAGTAATACCATTAATGTCTTACTTGCTGACTCCTCCTCACCCTCCCGCTCCGAGATTATTAAACAAATAGATAAAACTATAACGCCCCTGGTAGTATCAAAGAAAGATTACGATGAGTTCTGGATGCCGGTATGGAGCTCGGAGACTGCCCAAATTGATGAATCTCTCTATTTCGATCATGTAGTAGAGCCTGCCAGCAAACACATACTGATCGGCGCAGTAGCCGTAATTATAGATCAGCACCCCATGCAGATGATGGTCTATAACCTGATAACCCGCATCGCCAGCATTGCCATGCTCTTTTTTTTAATTGCCGGTGGCGCCACCTATCTGATTGTCAAGACTGCCACTAAACCACTCAACAGCCTCCTCAGCCAGGTCAGTGAGCACCTTGGGCCCACCGGCAAAGCAGCCGATCTTGGCATGTTATCCACTACCTTTGACAACATGATCAAAAACCTGACTGAATCTTTTGCTACCATTAAAGAATTGAATACGAATCTTGAAATGAAAATCGATGCGCGCACCAAAGATCTTGCCTTGCACAGCCGCTATCTTGAAAAGACGAACCGTCAACTGGAAGAGACGCTGCAAGAGTTGAAAAATACCCAGAGCCAGTTGATCCAATCTGAAAAAATGGCCGCTCTCGGTCAGTTGATCGCCGGAGTCGCCCACGAGATAAACAACACCACCAACTTTATCACCGGAGCTTTGCCGCCCTTAAACAAAGTAATTAATCAAATAAAAACGTTGCTGCTTAACCAGCATCCCGAAACTGTCTCAAACCAGAATGAGATAGGAGCCTCGCCAGAAACGTTACTGATAAACCTTGACACTTTACTGGCCAATATCAGTGAAGGGGCTCGACGAACCAGCAAAATCGTCAAGGATTTAAAAAACTTTTCCCGACCGGGCGAAGAGGATAATCTCATAAATACCGACCTGGTGGCTAACCTTGAAAGCACCCTGACTGTGCTCTATAACGAGTACAAGTACGATGTGGAAATCATCAAAGATTTTCAACCGAATCTACCTCTGGTCACCTGTTATCCCAACCAGTTGAACCAGGTCTTTCTAAATATAATTCTCAATGCTATCCAGGCGGTGCAGAGCAAAACAGGCGGCAAGAGTAAGGGAACGATTCAGATCATCATCCGTCAACAAAACAGCATGATCTCCATCCGATTCATCGATAATGGTTGCGGAGTTCCAAGAGCCCTTAAACACAAAATTTTTGACCCGTTTTTTACTACCAAAGCATTTGGGAAAGGCACCGGATTAGGCCTAAGCATCTCTTATGGTATAATAAAAAAACACCAGGGTCAGATTAACCTGCAAAGCAAAGAAGGCGAAGGCGCTGAATTTGAAGTCCTAATACCGATAACCCAAAAAATGGACAGGGAGAGCGATAAACCAAGAACAATTAATCCAGCTGATCAAAGCGCATAATTTTCTCTATCAGGACAACAAGATCTGAAGTACACTAAAAAGATATAACCCGATAAACAGGATTAGCTCATTTAACAAGGATAATCTGATGGAACAGCCTCAACGCATTCTCTATATCGACGATGAAGAGATCAACCTTATCAATTTCAAACACACATTCGAAGACGAATATGAAATATTGACTGCCACCACAGGCGAATATGCCCTCAAGCTCCTCAAACAGGTTGGTGAAGTGGCTCTGGTGATTACTGATCAGCGGATGCCCGGGATGACCGGATTCGAGGTGCTGCAAAACGTCTGCGAACAGTTCCCGGACTCAGTACGCATGGTGATCACTGCTTATTCCGATGTTGATTATCTGGTCAATGCCATTAATCGCGGCCAAGTCTACCGATATCTTTTTAAACCCTGGAACGAACTCGAATTACGGACTTCGGTGAAACAGGCGGTAGAGTATTTTCAGATCAGAAAAAAGAACGCCAAACTCATGAGCTGGCTGCAACGGATGAACTCTGAACTCGAACAACGCGTCAGTGAACGGACCAGCTCCCTAAACTCCACCAATGCCATGCTGGTAAAGAGTAACGAAGAGTTGCGCATCGCTCACTCACTACTCAAAAAACAGACTAAGGAACTTGAGGAAAAAAATCGAAAACTTGTCGAGAATATCTATGAATTGACTAAAAGCAAGGAGCAGATCAACACCATGGGCAAACTGCTGCCCATCTGTTCATACTGCAAAAAAATCCGCAACGACAAACACTATTGGGAGGAGGTCGAACAATTCATGCTGCGCTATAACTCGCAGCTGGACTTCTCGCACAGCATTTGCCCAACCTGTTATAAATCAAAGGTTGAACCTGAACTGCACGCCTTTGAAAAAATGATACAAAATAATAGTGCCACTAAGGATTGAAATTATTGGGCATTATCGATATGTATATCCATCTGCTGAAATGGTATAACAATGCCATGGTCGTGAAATGCCTGGTAAACAGCCTTGAGCAGAAAATGGAGCTCAAGACCTCTACGGCTTGGATCTACAACCCAGACGAGCAGCTCGAAATCCAGCGATGAACTGCCAAGACTCCGCAGCTTGACGTTTGGCTTGGGCTCTTTAAGGAGATCGGGACTATTATACGCCACAGCTAACAATACCTCTTCAACCTTGTCAATATTGCTGCCATAGGCCACACTGACCGGCACTCGCAGCCGGAAACTCGGAACCGGGGCGCTCTCGTTAATGATCTTGGAGTTGGCGATAATCGAATTAGGAATGGTAATCATCATATCATCCCTGGTCTTGATGCGGGTCGAACGAATGCCGATCTCCTTAACCTCGCCTCGATTAACATCGTCAATGACTATATAGTCGCCGACCTTGAAGGTCCGATCCATAAAAATACTGATGCCGCCAAAAAGATTTGCCAGTGTATCCTTGGCTGCCAAGGCTAAGGCGATACCGGCAATTCCGGCAGAGGCAAAAAGCGGTGTCAAATTAACCTTCCAGATGGAAAGCAGGATCAACAGAGAAGCAACAATTGCGATTACTCTGAAAAGATTTTTAAAAAAAAGAACCACATCGGTACTGAGTTTGCTCTGTATATCAATTTTATGCAGGTTTTCCTCGGTAAGCCGATCTAAGGTTTGCATCAAAGACAACATCCATGCAAAAAGGATACAGCTCTTTATTATGGCCGGCAAAACCGCGTCCCACGGCACAGAAAGCGGTTCGATCAACAGGGCATGTAAAATGCCGAGACCGAAGATGGTCCAGCAAATCGGGGCATGGGCAAAATCGATGAGATGATCGTCGTAGGTCATCGCGGTTCTACTGGCCAGTTTTTTCAAGATCTTATCGATGAAAATATCAGCCAGTTTAGCCAGAGCCGCATAACTGGCAATGATACCGATTCCCTTAAGCG
>MGTA01000245.1 GCA_001799225.1 Deltaproteobacteria bacterium RIFOXYD12_FULL_50_9 | reverse complement strand
CCGATTGCCATGGAGAAAGAGTTGCGATTCGCTATACGAGAAGGCGGACGTACCGTTGGCGCTGGCGTTATTAATGAGATTATTGAATAATTGACTGCTTAGGTAGCAAGCGAAGCTTATAAGGACTTGTAAAATGAGGGATATAATTACACTCGGATGTACAGTGTGTAAAAATCGTAATTACAC
Organism: Deltaproteobacteria bacterium RIFOXYD12_FULL_50_9; assembly: GCA_001799225.1. Classification (GTDB taxonomy): domain Bacteria; phylum Desulfobacterota; class Desulfobulbia; order Desulfobulbales; family CALZHT01; genus XYD12-FULL-50-9. Next base: position 15,712 of record MGTA01000245.1, on the reverse strand, counting down.
ATCGACAAAAAATAAAAGACTGACCCCGCATAAACTTGAATTTAAGAAGTACTGCAGGTTTTGTAAAAGTCATACTCCCCATAAAGAGACCAAGTAAAATTAAGGGAAGGCCAGTAGCTCTAATGGTAGAGCACCGGACTCCAAATCCGGGTGCTGGGGGTTCGAGTCCCTCCTGGCCTGCCAGGATTTAAATTTGGATTTGAATTATAAGTAAAAAGGTAAGCTTTTTCTTGAATTAATTAGATGTTATTTTTATTGCTAACTTGTTGAAATTTAATAATAAAAATATTTAGCATCTTGTGAAAATCCCTTGGGGATTTATTGTGGGAAATTATGTCAACAAATTTAGAAGAAAAACGCTTAATTAAACCTAAGAAAGTCGAAGAGAAAAAGGCTGAAGAAAAAAGTCGTTTCAACATTTTAACTATAAAACAGTTTGCTGGTGATGTGAAAAATGAGTTTGATAAGGTAGCATGGCCAGACAAGAAACATACCTTTGGATCAACGATAGTTGTCGTTATTCTGGTAATGATCATCTCCTTCTATCTTGGTGGAGTGGATTTGCTTTTAGGTAAATTGATAAGTTTTATACTAAGATAGTTCTAATTACAACTAGAGGTGATATTACAATATTTATGGCAAGACATTGGTATATATTGCATACATATTCCGGCTTTGAAGAAAAAGTCAAGTCAGCAATGCATGAGCGTGTAAAATCCGCTGGGCAAGAGGAATTATTCGGTGAAATTCTTGTACCGACAGAACAAGTTGTTGAGATGATTAAGGGAACCAAGAAAACATCATCAAGAAAGTTTTTCCCGGGCTATATTTTACTTAATGTAGATTTAAATGAAGCAACATGGCATACAGTCAGGGGAACACCTAAGGTTACTGGTTTTGTTGGTAATGATTTGAATCCTGAACCTCTTTCTGATGCAGATGCAATGAAAATCATCAGTAGGATTAAAGATGGAGCAGTAAAGCCAAAGCCAAAAGTTATGTATGATATTGGCGATTCAGTTCGTGTAATTGATGGCCCGTTTACCAATTTTCAAGGAATTGTGGATGAAGTCTATGCTGATAAGGGCAGGGTACGTGTTATGGTCAGTATATTTGGTCGAGAAACACCCGTCGAATTAGAATTCATTCAGGTATCAAAGGGTTGAATAGGATATTTTTTTGGTTATATCTATTTGAGATAGAATCTCTTGAATTGTATTTTTAATATGTTGTAAATTTTAATGATTAAATTGTAAAAATCGTATTTATCTTTTATCAAAAGTTATGCTTCGATGAAGCGTCTAAGTAGTTGTAGTAACTAGGGAGATTATTATGGCAAAGAAAATTACTGGATATATTAAACTACAGATTACCGCGGGCAAGGCAAATCCATCACCACCGGTTGGCCCTGCACTGGGCCAGCGCGGTGTTAATATTATGGAATTTTGTAAGGCATTTAATGCCAAGACCCAAAACCAAGGTGATATGATTATCCCTGTGGTAATTACCGTATATGCTGATCGTTCATTTTCCTTTATTACGAAAACTCCGCCGGCATCTATACTTTTATTTAAATCTCTTGGATTAACTAAGGGGTCCAGCAATCCTAAAAAGGATCGTGTTGCCAAGATTTCTAGAGATAAGATTCGTGAGATTGCTGAATTAAAGATGCCGGATTTAAATGCGAACGATATCGATGCTTCAATGAGGATTATTGAAGGTACAGCTAGAAGTTGTGGGATTACAGTTCTTGATTAGCAGTTTTTGTATCTTGCGCTTGTACTAAAGAATTTTGGGAGAAGGTCATGGCAAAAAGAGGAAAGAAATATCAACACAGTGTTGCTGAGTTGAATAGGGTTACCCTGTATAAACTTGAAGAGGGTATCAGCTTAGCGTTAAAAGCTAAGTATGCAAAATTTGATGAATCATTTGATGTTGCTATTCGACTTGGAGTAGATCCTAGACATGCCGATCAAATGGTTAGAAGTAGTGTCGTGCTTCCGAATGGTACCGGTAAAAAAGAGAGGGTTCTCGTTTTTGCTAAGGGTGATAAAATTAAGGAAGCCTTAGATGCAGGTGCTGACTATGCCGGAGGAGACGAATTTGTAAAACAGATTCAGGAAGGATGGCTTGAGTTTGAAAAAACAGTAGCAACTCCTGATATGATGGGCGTAGTAGGCAAGATAGGCAGGATTTTAGGACCCAGAAATCTTATGCCAAATGCCAAACTGGGTACTGTAACCTTTGATATTGCTAGAGTGGTTAAAGATATCAAGTCAGGTAAAGTTGACTTTAAAGTTGACAAGGCTGGTTTGGTGCATGCAATGGTTGGTCGGGCATCCTTTGGAGCTGATAAGCTTAAAGAGAATGCTTTGGCGCTGCTTGATAGAATCATCCAGTTAAAGCCTTCTACCAGTAAAGGCATTTATCTGAAGGGTATCAGCATATCTACTACCATGGGACCAGGTATTAAGATCGACCCGATTGAAATTAGAACTAGAATGAAACATGCTTAAGCGTGTCGTTCTTAGTTGAAGCCTGAAAAAGGATTACAAGTTTATTGAATTGGCAGTTTTGAAGTCGTAGACAGTGGGTTCCTTAAATTGGTATAATTGTGATTCAGGTGAACAGCCCCTGATCCAGCCTACCGAGACAATCAAGACATTGATCAACATGTTGCGGATAAATCAGGTGGAGCCGAATAATGTTACGATTAAATTTAATAATCGAAACATTCTATTTTGACTATTACCGATATTATTTTGCTAACAATTATCGACCTCGACTGCTTTTTGACTTATAACCCAGCTGATTGATAGTTAAAAGGAGGAGGAGCGTATTGAACCGCGAAGAAAAAACAACTATTGTTGAAGAACTCAGTGGTAAGTTTGCTAAAGCAAAGATTGCGATCGTCACTGATTACCGTGGACTCACAGTTTCATCATTTCAGGAAGTTCGACGGGAACTTAAGAAGAATAATTCTGAGATTAGGGTGGCAAAGAATACCTTGCTGCGTAGGGCTGTTAAAGGAACGGCCTTTGAATCTGTGGAAAATTATTTATCGGGAACAACGGCTGTTGCCGTATCTTATGCTGATCCGGTAGCTCCTGCCAAGATCTTAGTCGAATTTATCAAGAATAACCCTAAGCTAGTGATCAGGGGCGCTGTTCTCGACGGCAAGATTTTGAGCCAGGAGGATCTTGTTCAGTTATCTAAATTGCCGAGCAAAGAAGTACTATTGTCAAAATTGTTATCAGTTATGCAGGCAGTACCAACCAATTTCGTTCAGGTTTTGAGTGGTGTGCCGCGTAAGTTTATGTATTTACTAACAGCCATAAAAAATCAAAAAGAACAATAAGCCTTAAAAATTCTAATATACATTTTATGTAAGGAGGATAGTAACATGTCTGTAACAAAATCGGATGTAATCGAATTTATTTCAAATATGTCAGTTCTTGAGCTTTCTGAGCTTATAAAGGAACTTGAAGAAAAATTTGGTGTTACTGCTGCAGTTCCGGTTGCCATGGCAGCAGGGCCTGCTGCAGGGGCTGAAGCTGCTGCACCTGTAGAAGAAAAGACCGAATTTGATGTTATTCTTGCAACTGCGGGTGATAAAAAAATTAACGTAATCAAGGAAGTCCGCGCAATTACGTCACTTGGCCTTAAAGAAGCAAAAGACCTTGTTGAAGGGGCTCCTCAAACATTAAAGGAAGCTGTGAGCAAGGATGAAGCTGCACAGATCAAGGCTAAAATTGAAGCTGCAGGCGGTACCGTTGAGATTAAGTGATTTTTCTGATGGTGTATACTGTTTTCGAGAAATCTGCCAAAATTTTTCAACCCGTTATATGACTGTTGGAGTTAACGGGGCCATGTACTATAAATGAAATGGAAAGGACGCTACGGAAGTTTTACTTCTGTAGCGTCCTTTCGTTCATGCGTACGGCAGGAATAACATGATTTATCCTGAAGTAAGCTTATTTCCCAACGGCTAACAAATGGGGTTTCTTCAGAGGTGCTTACTTTTGCCCCCTGTTTTAACAGACGAGGACTGTGCTGAATGAAAACGTTCAAAAGAATCAGAAAACAATTTGCTAAAAGCCAGGTTGTAATTAATATCCCTCATCTAATTGAGATGCAGAGTTTATCTTACGAAAAGTTTTTGCAGATTGGAGTTTCTCCGGAAAATAGGGAACATAAAGGACTACAGGAAATATTTAAGAGTGTATTTCCTATCAATGATTTCAATGGCGCATGTTCGCTTGAGTTTGTTCGCTACTCCTTTGGTGATCCTAAATATTCTGTCGAGGAATGTGTTGAACGAGGGATGTCGTTTGAAGTTCCTGTTAAAATTACAGTACGGCTTGTTTCTTATGATATTGATACTGAAACCGGTGCTCAGAATATACGTGATATCAAAGAGCAGGAAGTATATTTAGGAAGTATTCCTTTAATGACCAAAACCGGTGTTTTTGTCATAAATGGTACAGAACGAGTAATCGTCAGCCAACTTCAGCGTTCACCCGGTTTGTTTTACAGCCATGATGGTGGCAAGACTAGTTCCGGAGGCAAGCTTCTCTATTCTGCAAGAATTATTCCTGTCAGAGGTTCTTGGATTGATCTTGAATTTGATGCAAAAGACATTTTGTATGTTAGAATTGATCGCCGTAGAAAATTCCCTGTCACTACGCTGCTTAAGGCCTTAGGGTACTCTGCAGAAGACCTTTTACGATATTTTTATCATGTTGAAAAGATAGTTATTGGCGATGGGAATAAACTATCTAAGGAGTTCGATTCTGTTACTATAGTAGGTCAAAAGGCCCCTCAAGATATTCTTAATCCTGCCAATAATGAAGTTATCGTTAAGAAAAATCGAAAAATCAGCAAGTCTGTTGCTAAGCAACTTGTTGAATTAGGCATTAATCGTTTTGCGATAGAACAAGCAGAAATTATTGGAAAATTTTCGGCTCATGACATTATCGATCCTAGAAATAGCGAGATTCTTGTACCCTGTAATGAAGAGGTGACAGAAGGAATTCTTAATGAGATTATCGCCGCCCAGATCAGTGACTTTGAACTATTGTATATTGATGGCGCCAAGATTTCTGACTCCTTCCGTAAAACCCTTTTATTAGATAAGGCCGAAACATCACAAGAGGCATTGGTAGAGATATATCGCAGACTCCGACCGAGCAGTCCCCCAACCATTGAAATTGCCTCAAATTTCTTTAATAACCTGTTTTTCAGTAGTGATACATATGATCTTTCAGTTGTTGGCCGATATAAAATCAATGCCAGACTTGGAGTTGATACAGATATTAATGACTGCGTATTGACCAAAGAAGATATCATGTTGGCAGTTCGGCATCTAGTTAGGATTAAGGATGAGCAAGGGCCAATTGATGATATTGATCATCTTGGTAATAGGCGGGTGAGGACAGTTGGTGAATTGATCGAAAATCAATATCGCATGGGGTTAGTACGTATGGAACGCGCCATCCGTGAGCGGATGAGTCTGCAAGAGGTTGAAACCCTTATGCCCCATGACCTTATTAACCCAAAGCCGATTACAGCCGCTATTAAGGAATTTTTTGGCACCAGTCAGCTATCCCAGTTTATGGATCAAACCAATCCGCTTTCAGAAGTAACGCATAAGAGGCGGTTGAGCGCCTTAGGACCAGGTGGACTTTCCAGGGAGAGAGCCGGTTTTGAAGTCCGGGATGTTCATCCCACCCATTATGGCCGTATTTGTCCAGTCGAAACTCCTGAAGGACCAAATATCGGCTTGATTGTCTCTCTGGCAACTTTTGCGCGGGTAAATGAATTCGGGTTTATTGAAACGCCTTATCGTAAGTTGATAAGTAGAAAAGTTACTAATGAAATTCATTACATGACTGCTCTTGATGAGCAAGATCATATTATCGCTCCTGCAAAAGTTGAAATGGATTCCAAGGGTAAGATTATTCCAGATGCCCTTTTTGCCCGTCAAGATGGAGAGGTTATTATTACAACTGCTGAAAATGTCACGCATATGGATGTCGCCCCTAATCAGCTCGTTAGTGTTGCCGCTTCATTGATCCCTTTTTTGGAGAATGATGATGCTAACCGCGCTTTGATGGGATCCAATATGCAACGTCAGGGTGTTCCCCTTTTACGTTCTGCCGCCCCGCTTGTTGGAACAGGTCTGGAAAGCTCTGTTGCCAGAGATTCCGGGATATGCCTTCTAGCCGGAGGGAATGGTGTGGTTGAGGAGGTTGACTCCAATAGAGTTGTTGTGCGATATGATGATCCAGGTACCGACGGATTTTCAACTGGTGTTGGTGTTTATCGTCTTGATAAGTATAAGAAATCAAATCAAAATACTTGTCTGACTCAAAGGCCGTTAGTTTATCCCAGCCAGCGGGTAAACAAAGGGGATATCCTTGCTGATGGTCCTGCTTGTGATCACGGTGAACTTGCCCTGGGTAAGAATGTGACAATAGCTTTCATGCCATGGCGAGGATTCAATTTTGAAGACTCAATCCTGGTCAGTGAACGATTATTAAAAAACGATACATATACCTCTATCCATATTGAGGTTTTTGAAACTGTCGCGCGAGATACTAAGCTTGGGAAGGAAGAGATTACCCGCGATATTCCAAATGTTAGTGAAGAGGCTCTGCGCAATCTTGACGATAGCGGTGTTGTGCGAATCGGGGCGGAAGTGAAAGCCGGTGATACTCTGGTCGGTAAAGTCACCCCGAAAGGTGAGACGCAGCTCTCTCCAGAGGAGAAGTTGCTGCGGGCAATATTTGGGGAAAAGGCCGGTGATGTTAAGGATACCTCTTTGCGAGTTCCACCCGGGATCGAAGGAGTTGTGATTGATGCTAAAGTCTTTTCGCGAAAGGGTGTTGAAAAAGATGAACGGGCCTTAGCCATTGACGAGTTTGAGGCTCGCAGACTGACTCGAGATATGGATGATGAAATTAATTGTCTTAAGAAGGGAGTTCGTAACGGTTTAGCTGAGATTCTTGTCGGTAAGACCACAAAAGCAGCAATTTCAGGTAAGGCTGATACTGTCCTGTTAGAGAAAGGCAAAAAAATTACAGCTGCTGTTCTTGAGAATTTGTCCTTAAAAGATATTCGTCGTATTGATTTTTCAGGCCGTGAAAAGTATGAGGGCGAGATTGTACTTCTGTATGAGCGTTTTGATAGTCAGGCGAAATTGGTTAAAGAAAAGTATGAAGCACGTATTGACCGTTTAAGAAAAGGGGATGATTTGCCTCCCGGCGTTATAAAAATGGTAAAAGTATATATTGCCACTAAGCGTAAATTGGCTGTGGGCGATAAGATGGCTGGTCGGCATGGCAACAAAGGTGTTGTCTCAAGGATCCTGCCGGAAGAAGATATGCCATACTTTGAGGATGGCACACCTGTGGATATTGTGCTTAATCCGCTTGGCGTTCCATCGCGAATGAATGTCGGTCAGGTACTGGAAACACATCTCGGCTTGGCAGTTAAGAAATTAGGGGAAAAATTAGCCGGCTTTGCCCGGAAATATCAAGTCGATACAATTAAAGCTACACTTAAGAAGATTTTTTCGCCCGCAGAGTACAAGATAATAACTGAAGGGATGTCCGATGATGATTTGATTAACTATGCCTTGAGTGTTGAGGCCGGTGTCCATATGGCTACGCCGGTATTTGATGGGGCGAACGAAAATGAGATTCAACAGTTGCTAGTGGAATCCGGTCTTGAGGAAACAGGACAAACAACAATGTATGATGGCCTGACCGGCGAAAAATTTGATAGTAAGGTCACGGTCGGCGTTATGTATATGCTGAAATTGCACCATCTTGTTGATAATAAAATCCATGCCCGCTCAACAGGGCCATACTCATTAGTCACCCAGCAGCCTCTTGGCGGCAAAGCTCAGTTCGGCGGGCAACGACTTGGTGAGATGGAAGTCTGGGCCATGGAAGCCTATGGGGCAGCCTATACTCTGCAAGAGTTTTTAACTGTAAAGTCAGATGATGTTGTCGGTAGAACAAAGATGTATGAAAAAATAGTTAAAGGGAACAACTTTCTCGAGGCTGGCCTACCTGAATCATTTCATGTATTAATTAAGGAACTTCAGGGATTATGTCTCTCTCTTGAGTTGCTGGATGAGTGATCTCTAAATTGTTGGGAAAGTCAGTTATCATAATATTATTGTAACAGCAGTTTATGCTTTATAAGGAGTAGCCGTGGAAGAACTTTTCAGTTTTTTTGTCAAGGAAAAGGCCCCGATCAAGTTTAAGCGAGTCAGAATTACCCTCGCATCTCCTGAAAAGATTAAGGACTGGTCTCATGGTGAGGTTAAAAAACCTGAAACCATCAACTACCGTACCTTTAAGCCGGAGCGCGACGGTCTGTTCTGTGCCAAGATTTTTGGCCCTGTCAAGGACTACGAATGTAACTGCGGCAAGTATAAACGGATGAAGCACCGTGGTGTTGTCTGTGAGAAATGCGGTGTCGAGGTTATTCAATCAAAAGTCCGGCGAGAGCGTTTAGGGCACATTGAATTGGCCGCCTCCGTAGCTCATATCTGGTTCTTGAAGAGTTTGCCAAGTAAGACCGGCAATCTGTTGGATATGACACTTAAGGAGTTAGAAAAGGTTCTCTATTTTGATTCTTATGTCGTAACGAAGTCCCATGGCGGTGGCGCGCCGCATGTAGGCGCTCTGTTGAATGAGGAGAACTATCGTCAGGCCATCGAAGAGTTTCCCGGCAAGTTTTCAGTTGGTATTGGGGCCTCGGCCATCAAAGATATGCTGAAAAACCTCGACTTGAATGAACTGTCTATAAAGTTGCGCGAGGAGATGCGAAAGACCGGTTCTATTGCCAAACGCTCAAAGCTTGGAAAACGTCTGAATGTTGTTGAGGCATTTCGTGATTCTGGCGGTAACCGACCGGAGTGGATGATTCTAGATGTTATTCCGGTTTTGCCCCCGGATCTTCGACCGTTGGTACCTTTGGAAGGCGGGCGATTTGCGACCTCTGATCTCAATGATCTGTACCGCCGGGTGATTAACAGAAATAATCGTTTAAAAAGACTGCTGGAACTTGATGCGCCCGAAATTATCATTCGTAATGAGAAACGGATGCTTCAGGAGGCTGTGGACGTTCTGTTTGACAACGGGCGTAGGGGTAAGGTAATTACCGGTCCTAACAAACGGCCGCTAAAATCTTTAAGTGATATGCTGAAGGGAAAGCAAGGTCGTTTTCGGCAGAATCTTCTGGGAAAACGCGTTGACTATTCCGGTCGAACCGTAATCGTGGTTGGCCCGCATTTACGTCTGCATCAGTGCGGCTTACCTAAGCGTATGGCGCTTGAATTGTTTAAACCATTTATCTATCACAAATTAGAGTCAATGGGCTATGTAACCACCATTAAGAGTGCCCGTAAGATGGTGGAATCCGGGACTAAGGAGGTTTGGGACGTTCTTGAAAGTGTAGTTAAGGAATATCCCGTAATCTTAAACCGTGCGCCCACGTTGCATCGCTTAGGCATGCAAGCTTTTGAGCCGGTATTGATTGAAGGGAAGGCGATCCAGTTACATCCTTTGGTTTGTTCTGCCTTCAATGCGGATTTCGATGGTGACCAGATGGCCGTCCATATCCCTCTGACTGTCGAAGCGCAGATCGAAGCGCGTGTCTTAATGATGTCCACCAATAACATATTATCTCCAGCTCATGGAGAGCCCATTATTATTCCGTCGCAGGATATCGTCTTAGGACTCTATTATATGTCTCGGGAGCGACCGCTCGCCAAAGGTGAGGGTAAGTTGTTCTCTTCGCCGGATGAAGCCAGAATCGCTTATGATTATAATGAAGTCCATTTGCAGGCAAAGATACGGGTGCGTATCGATGGGAAAATACTGGATACAACGGTCGGGCGCATTCTTATTGGTGAGTTATTACCTCCCCCTCTGCCGTTTGAACTGGTCAACAGAGTGATGAACAAGAAAGAGTTGGCTAAGCTCATTGATTATACCTATAGGCACTCTGGAACTAAAGACACTGTAATCCTGGCAGATAGATTGAAAGATATGGGATATGAGTATGCGACGCGCTCAGCTATTTCAATTTCAATCAATGATATGATGATTCCGGTTGATAAAGATAAGATATTAAGTAAGTCTGAAAAGCAGGTTTTGGAAGTTGAGCAACAGTATTCCGATGGTTTGATTACAGCTGGAGAGAAATACAACAAAGTAGTTGATATCTGGTCACGCGCTACAGATGAAGTTGCGGTGGAAATGATGAAGGAGATGAGCGTTCAATATTTGCGAGATTCAAAGAATCAGCTGATTGAAACGCCAAGCTTTAATCCCATCTTCATTATGGCTGACTCAGGAGCTAGAGGCAGCAAGGATCAGATCCGGCAGCTCGCTGGTATGCGAGGCTTGATGGCTAAGCCGTCAGGCGCAATTATCGAATCGCCGATTAAGGCTAATTTCCGTGAAGGGCTTAATGTGTTGGAATACTTTATTTCCACACATGGCGCTCGAAAAGGTTTGGCTGACACGGCTTTGAAAACAGCAAATTCCGGTTATCTTACTCGGAGACTTGTTGATGTTGCCCAGGATTCGACGATTATTGAGAAGGATTGTGGAACATTGGATGGCATAGAGGCTGAGCCACTGATCGAGGGAGGCGAGGTTATTCAAAAGGTCGGTGATCGAATACTTGGCCGGGTGGCGCTTGAGGATATAGTCGATCCATTTACTGGAGAGTTAATCTGTTCTGCCAATGAGCAAATAACCGAAGATATTGTGAAGACTCTTGATGATGCCGGTATCGATCGTATATTAATCCGTTCGGTGTTAACTTGCCGCTCTAGACGAGGTGTCTGTGCGATGTGTTATGGTCGTGACCTTGGTCGTGGGCATATGGTCAACATTGGTGAGGCTATTGGAATAATTGCTGCCCAGTCTATTGGAGAGCCTGGTACGCAGCTAACTATGCGGACTTTCCATATAGGTGGCACGGCAAGTCGAAGTGTTGCGCAGGCTGCTGTGCGTACCAACCATGGCGGTGTAATCAAATACCAGAATCTCCACCATGTTTCAAATAGTGAAGGTAAGCTGGTTGTAATGAATCGAAATAGTGAGATATCTGTACTTGGGCCTCAGGGCCGAGAATTAGAGCGTTATCCGGTCAACTATGGTGCAATTCTTCATGTTGATGATGGTGGAGTTGCTGAACCGGGTAGTGTCCTGGCCGATTGGGACCCATATACTATTCCTATTGTCTGTGAAACCGGCGGGTTCGTTAAGTTTGGTGATATTGTTGAAGGATTAACGATGCAGGAACGGATGGATCCTATCACAGGCAAAGCAAGTTCTGTAATAGTTCAACCCAGGATGGCGCAGTTAAATCCCCGCATATCTTTAAAAGACGAAAAAGGGCGGGCCGTCAAGCTCGTGAAGACCGGTGCTCCCGCTCGTTATGCATTGCCAGTAGGGACCATCATTTCGGTATCGGAAGGTGATAAGATTACACCTGGTACGGTTTTAGGAAGGATTCCTCGAGAAACCACCAAAACAAAGGATATTACCGGCGGTCTTCCGAGGGTTGCCGAGTTGTTTGAAGTACGTAAACCTAAAGAGTATGCCATCATTTCTGAAATTGATGGACGAGTCTCTTTCGGCAAGGATTTAAAAGGTAAAAGACGGGTGGTTGTTACTCCGGATGTCGGTGAGCCGAAGGAATATCTGATTATTAAAGGTAAACATGTAACTGTTCATGAAGGTGATTATGTTAAAGCAGGTGAGGCTCTTATGGATGGATCGCCTGACCCGAACGATATTCTTCGAGTATTGGGCGTTAAGGATCTTGCCAAATTTCTTGTCAATGAAATTCAGGAAGTGTACCGGCTTCAGGGTGTAAAGATTAATGACAAACACATTGAAGTTATTGTACGACAAATGCTCAGACGAGTACAGATTACTGCTGTCGGCGAAAGTACTTTCATGCTGGGAGAGCAGGTTGAGTGGTGGAAATTTGCCGAGGAAAATGAAAAGATTGTCAAAACCGGAGGCCGACCTGCAACAGCCGAGCCTCTGTTGCTTGGTGTGACAAAGGCCTCCCTGAGTACAGATAGTTTTATATCTGCGGCCTCCTTCCAGGAGACCACCAAGGTCCTCACGAATGCCGCTATTGCCGGCAAAGTGGATCTGCTCAATGGGCTTAAGGAAAATGTGATTATGGGTCGATTGGTGCCTGCCGGCACCGGCCTGGAAAGAAATTGGTAATATTAATTACCGGGGTAGTTTTTAGTTATTTATATATTGGATCAGTCGAGCTGCCTAGCTGGTTAGTGAGATCATTTTAGGCGGATATCCGGAAATCAATATAGTCCTTGACATAATATTGAGCTTCGATTAAAAAGACTGGTTTCAGTCGAAGTGTTTGGACTGCTTGATATCGTCAATCATATGTATGTTATTAAGATTTATTGAAATAATTTTGTAGGAGCTAATATAGATGCCAACCATAAATCAACTGGTAAGGCAGGGTCGGAAAAAAGTGGTAAAAAGAACCACAACCCCTGCTTTGAAAGGAGCACCACAAAAGAGAGGTGTTTGCGTAAGGGTATATACTACGACGCCCAAAAAACCGAACTCTGCTCTTAGGAAGGTCGCGAGAGTACGGTTGACCAATGGAATTGAGGTGACTTCTTATATACCTGGTATAGGTCATAATCTTCAAGAGCACTCAGTCGTGCTGATAAGAGGTGGCAGGGTTAAAGACTTACCAGGTGTTCGTTATCATATTATCCGAGGTACTTTGGATACTCTTGGCGTTGCAGATCGACGCCAGGGACGATCAAAATATGGAGCGAAGCGTCCGAAATAATTAATTTTTTGATTATTTAATATTTGAGGAGTGTTGTGCATGCCAAGACGGAAATTGATAGCCAAAAGGCCGATTGCAGCAGACCAGAGATACCAGAGCATTCTAGTATCTAAATTTATTAATGGCCTTATGGAGATGGGGAAGAAGAATATTGCTCGGAATATTTTCTACGGGGCAATGGACATCGTGGGTAGCCGGGTTACTGATGCTGATAGTCTGGCTGTCTTTGAGAAGGCTATGGATAAAGTTCGTCCCAGGGTAGAGGTTAAGTCCCGACGAGTTGGGGGCGCCACCTATCAAGTTCCGGTTGAGGTAAGACCTGAACGGCGCAATGCTTTAGCAATTCGTTGGCTTGTTGACTTTTCGAAAAAGCGAGCTGGAACCACAATGCAGGAAAAATTGGCTGCAGAATTGATTGATGCTTTCAATAATCGCGGTGCGGCAGTAAAAAAACGAGAAGATACCCACAAGATGGCTGACGCAAATAAAGCATTTGCTCATTATCGTTGGTAAATGAAGAACTTTTCTGATCTCTGGAATTGACAAATCATACTTAATAGTTTAAAAGCATTTACCAAATTAAGTATGATCCTTGGAGATATCTACATGCTGTTAGATGTTCAAGCATTGTTCGTGATGAGGTTGGTATTAAGGAATAACCGTCGTGACATTAAATACCCCTCTGGCCCGGGTTCGAAACATTGGAATAATGGCCCATATCGATGCGGGCAAGACAACAACCACAGAGAGAATACTTTATTATACAGGTAAATCGCATAAGATGGGTGAAGTCCATGACGGGACCACGGTCATGGATTGGATGGAGCAGGAGCAGGAAAGAGGTATTACGATAACATCCGCAGCAACAACCTGCGAATGGAAAGAACATAATATCAACATAATTGATACCCCGGGACATGTTGATTTTACAATTGAAGTTGAACGATGTCTTCGAGTGTTGGATGGTGTAGTAGCAGTTTTTTGTGCAGTAGGTGGTGTTGAACCACAATCAGAAACAGTATGGCGACAAGCGGATCATTATAGAATCCCTCGAATCGCTTTTATAAATAAAATGGATCGAACCGGTGCTGATTTTGGGCGCTGTATAAAAATGATAAGTGAGCGCTTGGGAGCTAATCCGCTTCCAGTGCAGATACCAGTTGGAAAAGAAGATAGATTTGCAGGAGTTATAGATCTTATTTCCCAGCGGATGCTGGTTTTTGATGAAACCTCTCAAGGTTTTCAATATAAAGACCAGCAGATTCCAGATGATTTCATAGAAGTATCCACGGCTGCACGTATGACCCTCCTCGAGAAGCTGGCCGACTTCGATGAGGGGGTCATGGAAAAGTTTATAGATGAACAAGAGATTACTGGCGAAGAGATAAGGCGGGCATTGCGTAATGCAACCTTAAATTTGCAAGTAGTGCCAGTACTTTGCGGTAGTGCATTCAAGAACAAAGGGGTGCAACCCCTGCTTGATGCTGTTATTTCATATTTGCCTTCTCCTATTGATGTGCCGCCCGTTAAAGGCGTAAACAATAAAGGTGAAGTTGAATTTAGAAAAACAAGCATCAAGGAAAAGTTTTGTGCATTAGCCTTTAAAATTGCATCAGATCCTTTTGTCGGTAATCTTACTTACCTGCGAGTCTATTCCGGACTTCTGCGGTTAGGAGATAAAGTATATAATCCGGCCAAGCAGAAGCAGGAAAAAATTGGCCGGATTGTCCGGATGCATGCCAACAAAAGAATTGAAATTAAAGAGGTGTGTGCCGGTGATATTGCCGCCGTCGTTGGTTTGAGATTTACATCAACAGGCGATACGTTATGTGATATTGAGGACTCTCTTAGACTGGAAACCATAGAATTTCCAGATCCGGTCATAAGTATTGCAATTGAACCAAAAGGTAAGGCAGACGAAGAGAAACTTTTTGAAAGTCTGGCAAAAATTACTTTAGAGGATCCATCATTTAAAGTTTCAACTAATCCTGATACTGGTCAAACTATAGTGTCCGGAATGGGTGAGCTTCACCTTGATGTAATAATTGATCGGTTGCTTCGCGAGTTTAAGGTCGGCGCAAATGTCGGAAAACCGCAAGTGGCTTATAAAGAGACAGTTGATCGTAGTTCAAAAGGTGAAGGTGTTTTTGATCATCAAGTAGGAAGTAAAAGCCAATATGCTCGGGTGGAGTTAGAAATTACTCCATTAAAAAGGGGAGTCGGTTTTCAATTTGATAGTAAGATTGATCTGACTGAAATCCCCGAGACGGTGATTATTGCAATTAAAAGGGGCATTGAAGGTAGCCTGGACTCAGGAGCACTAATTGGTTTTCCACTTGTTGATCTGAAAGTCACCCTTTTAGGCTGTTCATATCATGAAGAGGAGTCTACGCCACAGGCAATAAGTATAGCTGCAACTACCGGGTTCAGGAGATGTTTGGTAGAGGCTAAACCACTTCTTCTTGAACCGATTATGAAGCTTGAAATAATTCTTCCGGATGAATATGTCGGCGATGTTATAGGGGATTTAAATAGTAGAAGAGCTAAAATAACAGGCATGGAAAGTAGGGGTAATATACAAGTGATTGTCTCGAATGCTCCATTGGCCCAGATGTTTGGATATTCAACAGATTTACGTTCAATTACCCAAGGACGTGCAACGTTTACTATGCAATTTGATTCCTACGATAGAGTGCCTGACGCAATTGCTGAGCAAATTATTCAGAAGGTCAGAGGAATAGTATAATATCAAGGTCGAAAGTTTGAAAGAGGACAAATAAATGGCAAAAGAAAAGTTTCAACGAACGAAACCACATGTAAACATAGGCACTAT
>MGTA01000244.1:37869-39323 GCA_001799225.1 Deltaproteobacteria bacterium RIFOXYD12_FULL_50_9 | reverse complement strand
GGAGTTGATGGCGGCCCGCAGGTCGTCGTTGGCCGGATGGCCAAGAAAGCCATTGCCAAAGTCGAGAATCGCCTTTTCAACCGCCTTGCTCAACCCCTCGCGGATACGCGCCCCGGAGTCCAAAGAGTCCTGATGGTAACGCTCCAGCCAACAAGTGGCAGAGGCATCCACACTCTGGGGCAGGCGGCTGGCGTGCAGCAGACGATAAAGCACCGCAAAATCGGCAAATAGGCCATCGCTGAAGATGCGGTCAAGGTCAAACTCCAAATAGGAGAGCTTGATCAGCCGTGAGCTGTCACGCAGCAAGCGCAGCACCAGACCGTTGGTGACCAGGCCGAAGAGTTCGTCTTGCAGGTTGAGGAACTCCTGCACCATGGCATGGGCCGACATGCGGAAAGACAAGGATGAAGTATGAATGTTGAATGATGAAGTGGAACGGCGTACTTCCGGTTTGCGATCCAGCCCGGCGGGCTCCCGGCAGCCGATGATATGGATTGGGGTGTTGGCCCGGTTGACGACGCGGTGGGAGATGGGGTAGAGCTTGCCGTTCAGCTCAGCGGCCTTGGCCTGGTATTCAAGCTGATGGCCAAGCAGACCGAGCAGAGGTTGAATCCACAACTGGCGGGTTTCGGTGGTAGCCGGGGAGTCAACTTTGAGGGCGTCAAGTTTACGTTGGAAGATGCGCCAGTAGTCCTGGGCATCGGCCCAAGCGCGGGCGATCTCGTCCTTGACCGCATTATCAAGACTAAAGTCTGCCGGCCGTTGTCCTGGCGATTCTTCGATGCGGTCGAGGATGTCTGGGGAGAGGATAGCGCCTTCGATGCGGATGGAAGGATAGTTCATGACCTGTCTTCCTGAAGGGAGGCGAGCAAAGACAAACCATTATCGGTGAGCCGGTATTTCTGGAGTCGGCTATTGGGCTTGTCAGGGATGGTCATCTCAATCAAATTTAAGGCTAGAAGTCTCTTGATTTGTTTATGCAGCTCTCCGGATACGGTCTTGTGCCCAAGATCAATGGCCAGGGCTGCCTTGCCCATTTCAGCCCTGCTCAGCAGAAGAAATATTTTTACCGCCAGGGCTGACTCTAGCCGTGACTCTAGCCGTGACTCTAGCCGTGACTCTAGCCGTGACTCTAGCCGTGACTCTAGCCCCGACTCTGACCTCGATTCGATTAGTGGGGTGTCTAGATTTTTTTCCACATGAGCAGTCGAGGTCGTCACTTCCAGTGCTGCCGGATGCACCGGCAAGCGCGCCATAAAATAACTGTGGTCTTCATCGAACTCAAACTCTGCCGGCGGTGAGCCATTTTTTGCCATAGCCTCCATGATCTTGGGGATACCGGTGGAACGGCCTTCGGTAAATTCCAACTCTTTCAGAAACTCGCCAATCCGACGATTGCGATAGCGGCGCGGGTGGGCGCGACCAATCCGAAGCTGATCAAGACGCACCGAACG
>MGTA01000244.1:34414-37776 GCA_001799225.1 Deltaproteobacteria bacterium RIFOXYD12_FULL_50_9 | reverse complement strand
TCGCATCGTAGGGGAAGTTCTCGACGCGGGTGGATTCGGCGCGGCCATGGTGTTTGATAACGGTTTCACTGATGAGATTGCGCTTGATGTAATCGAGAGCATCTCTGGTCATGCGAGGGATCGGCCCCTTGAAGATTTTCTCCGAGAATTTGTTGCCGCCCGGTCCTTCCTTGGGGAACCAGACGACCTCGACGGGTTTACCATGCAGCAGGTCGTTGATGTTAAGCGGCAGAGACATGATCACTCACTCCGGTAATAAAATATAAACGCCCAGAAGATCCATAGGCAGGACGGGATAAACCACCTGGAACCGTTCGTTATCCATAAGGGCGCTGAACCGTTCGTGGGCGGCAACCAGTTTTTTAGACTGGGCTTCGGCTACTACGGTAAATTCCGTCTCCAGGGTTTGCAAGAGTTTCAGCTCATTTTCCAGGAAGCCGGCCCGAGCCTGGGGAGAGAGATCGGATGAGGCGCGGGCAACGGTCAGGATTTCCTTGGCCTGGCCATGATCAAGGAACTCTTTTTGCTGTGGAGTGCCGCGCCAGCCCCAGAGGATCATCTCCTCGGCCACGATCTGATGGTGGGCCTTGGTCTGTTCGATGACATTCCGGCAACGGAATAGGAGGAGTGTAGTTTTAATGGCGACCTGGTTGGTGCGGATGATGGCGGCACGGGCTGCTCGATTATCGACCCGGGCCATGGTATTGGCCATGACGA
Organism: Deltaproteobacteria bacterium RIFOXYD12_FULL_50_9; assembly: GCA_001799225.1. Classification (GTDB taxonomy): domain Bacteria; phylum Desulfobacterota; class Desulfobulbia; order Desulfobulbales; family CALZHT01; genus XYD12-FULL-50-9. The sequence goes on along the minus strand of MGTA01000244.1, from coordinate 37,059 downwards.
GTTGACAGAGCTGTTCCACAAAGCGATGATTGCGACCTATATAATGATAACCTGCCGGGGTAGGTGACTGAAAACTGATCTTGACCGCTTCTTCGTCGGGTAGAAGGTCGCGCAGTTGCGGCGGCATATTGGCCATGATGATGCGGTAGCCCCCCCTCCCTGGCCCTCCCCCAATTTGGGGGAGGGAAGGGTGGGGGATGACCTGCACACCAAGCAGGTTATTGAGCACAGCGGTGACGAAAGATTCCACTGCTTGTGTATCGCCGATGGCCTCATCTACCTCGCGCAGGTCGGCCTCAATCTCCTGGGCCTTAATGGCATTCTGGGCAAAGATGCTGCGGGAGGCCTTTTCCCGTTCTGCCGCTTCATCCACCTTGCGAGTGATATTGGCCTTGGCCTGTTCCGCCTCGGAGAGCAAGCCAAAATCAAGGGTAAGCTGAACAGCGCTGCCCGGCTTCCGGACCCCTTTGGTAGAAATATGGCGGTCGGGATTTAAGAGCAGGGCCTGGGTAATCGTGTCGATGATGCTCTGCGAATCCTCCGGGAACGGCACATTGATGCCGGTGGCCCGTTTAATCTCCCGCACCTTGCGGAGCAGGACGTCAAGTACGATGCCGTCAATGGGATTGTCTGCACCATAAAGCAGGCAGGCCTTGACCTTAGGGGCCAGTTGGCCATACCGGTCAACTCTGCCTTCCCGTTGCTCCAGGCGGTTTGGGTTCCAGGGCAGATCGTAATGCAGAACGCCGGTAAAGTGAGCTTGGAGGTTGATGCCTTCGCTCAGGCAATCAGTGGCGATCATGACGCGTAGTGGCGACTTACCCATCTCCTCGATTCGCTGTTTGCGCAACTCGTCCGGCATCTCGCTGGTGATGACCTGGATATCGAGTTTGGCAAATTTTTTCTTCAGCGCTGGCGCGAGTTGTTTGCCGACATAATTGGCCGTGGCGATATAGCGGCAGAAGATCACCGGATTGAAACCTTCTTTAAGCCAATCTTCAATAATCAGCTCGGCCGAGGCCAGTTTCTGGTCATCTTTGAGATTGGCAAGTTGCGAAAGTGCCTGGGCAAAGCTGCGGAGTTGCTGCCTCTGGTGGCTTGACCAGTCATGGCGCTCAATGAGATGGGTCGGGGCGTTGTCGCCTTCAAACCCGAACTCGCTATCACGGACGGGATTTTCTGCCGTTGCCTCATCAGCCTGTAAATCGGCATTATCTTCTGTTGTCGGGGTCAGGCCGGATAGCCTGGTGTTCAACATCTCGACACCAGCCGCCGGGCTTGACATCACCCCGCGTAAAAGCGCCAGGGCTGTCCAGTATTGCACCCGTTTGCGGCCTCCTTGCTTTTGATCAGGTCCGACCAGGCGTCGGGCAAAGTCAATCATCTCATCAAAAAAATGGGCATATTCTTTGGAAAGTTCATAGTACCACTCAAAGGCCTCGCGTTCCGGGAAGGGGGTATCCTCGCCCAGCCATTTTTCAACATCCGCCCTTTTGCGTTGCACGAAAAAACGGGCCAGTTCCTTGCGTTGCTGCGGGCTGGAGTTGGGCAGATCAAGCGTTTCAAACTCCTTGCGTAACAGGCCAAGGAGCGAATGGAACTCTTCCGGCTTGCCGCTGTGCGGGGTGGCGGTGAGCAGGATAAGGTGCTGATCCGGTTTATGGGCAATGCTGCTGACCAGATGGTAGCGCTGCTGCTGACCTGCCGAAGTTCCGGCCGGCCTGGCCCCGGTATGGGCCTCATCAACGATCAGCAATTCCGGACACTGCTCGATGAAGACATTACGCCGAGTATCCGATTTGATGTAATCGATGCTGATGACCTGATAGGGATAATAGTCGTAAACGCTGGTATCACCCTGGATTTGCCGGTCGAGTCGGGCCTGGGTGTTGGAGCGGATAATAACCGCCTCGATATCGAGCTTGGCGCGGATCTCCGCCTGCCACTGCTCGCAGAGATGGGGCAGACAGACCACGGCAAAACGTTTGATCTTCCGCCGCTCCAACAACTCCTTGATGATAAGCAGGGCCTCGACTGTCTTGCCCACGCCCACATCATCGGCAATCAGCAGCCGGACCTTTTCTTGGCGCAGGGCCATGATGAGCGGCACCATTTGGTAAGAGCGGGGCCGGAAGGAGAGCTTGGCGAGTGACCGAAACGGGCCGGCCCCGTTCCGAAAGGCAAGACGGGCGGAATCATGCAGCAGGCGGGCCGTGCTGATATCGCCAAGATCCAGTGCGGTGGGAACATCGAATCGGGCATCGGCTGGACGGTCGGATTCAACATCTAACGGCAGGTAAATACCGGCGATTTCATCATCGGAACCGCCCAGCGGCTTGACGAGCAAGAGGTCTTTGTCGTCCGAGGGCAGGACAATCCAGTCGCGACCGCGCAGAGAGACAAGTTTTCCTGGTTGATATGTTTTTAAGGATGAGGGATGAGGGATGAAGGATGAAAAACGACCCTCTTCTCCACGCCCTTTTGTCCCAATTTCATCCTTCATAATTCATCCTTCATAATTTTTATTTTACCCTTCTAAAAATATCCGGCCGCGCCGCCACCTTCTCGGCCAGAGCATCGCGGTAGTAATAGACCCAGACCTCATCACCCTTGGCTATGATGGCCTGCCGTTTTGCCTCATCATC
>MGTA01000244.1:22569-34357 GCA_001799225.1 Deltaproteobacteria bacterium RIFOXYD12_FULL_50_9 | reverse complement strand
TTTTGAGCCTCATCCGGCAGACGCAAGCCCATTTTGTAGAGGTAGTCAATGAATTTCAACTCAGTCGAGGAGTTCGGATCAAGCCCACGCAATAGGGTTTGATACTGTTCCTCATAGCTTCGGAATCCAGTATTGGTTTGGATCTCAATAGTACAAGCGGCGAGCTTTTCCAAGGCGTCTTTGATGAGATGCCGGTCAATTATCTTATGGTCACGCTGATTATAGTAGCTCAGCAGATCATCATAGTTGGCTGGAGCCTTGTACTTTTCATCATCGTATCGGCAGAGGGCGAAGGCCTGTTTGATAACCTGGTGAAAAACCTCTACGCCGTCCACAAATTGCGATAGAATACCCAAACTGCCTTCCGATGCCTCGTAAATCAGGATATTCGGGGCCTCAGGATCGCCAATGGTGACAACGCCGATCTCATTGGGTTCAACCTGGAATAGATTTTCAATAGCCCGCTTCAACGCATGTTCCAGAGTGATCACCCCGTCTGGAGAAAGGCCAAGAGGTTGCACCGGCTCAATGTAAAGGGCATCGGCCAGGTTGGAAGTCCAAAGTTTGACGAGTTGGAAATTTTCTTTGTAATTACTATCCGGTCCCGGGATGGAACTTCGCCAGTCACCGGAAACCATACCAAGGGGAAAGCCCTCGGCTTGCTGGGAGCGCCATTGGTAATTGACATGGACCAGTCGAGCGGCCGGGATAAAACGCAGATTGAGCAGGATGTTTTCGCTGGAGCGGACGATAGCCTTCTTAATGCGTTCCAGATGGCCGCCATCCACAGAGAAATAGGTCTTGATCTCAAAACCACGGGAGATCCGTTCTTCCTCTTCGCAGGAGATCCGATCGACCTCTTCAGCCCTTGACTCCGTCATCTCCAGCAGGTGATGGAGGTGTTCCTTGTTGGCATTGTCCCCAAGGTTCAGGCCGGTAAAGGGACAGATTTCCAAGTCCTTCTGGTCGGGCGTCAAGAAATACCCGGCTTTTTTGCTGATCCGGGCTGCGCTCAGGGTCGATTCGACGTCCTGAGAAACCAGTTGCGTTACCCGATATTTGCGGCCGTTGTGATAGATAATGTTCAGGGGACCGAACTCACGCAGGGCAATGGAACGCGGCCGGGAGATAAATTCACCGGAGGTATCGCTGGTCGGCAGAAAGACCCGAAGTGGCAGGCGGGGAAAGTTATATCCGGGCAGAAACCCTTCCGAGGCCAGATAGCGATAGGGGTAGAACTCGGACAGCTCGGTCGATCTGCCGTCAAGGTCATTGCAGAGCAGGTTGAGTTGGCGGTTGGCTTGTTTCTGGATGTTTTGCTGTTTGCGAAGCTCGTCATTGGGCAGGTGGCCCCGGTCGATTATCAAGGTCGCCCGTGATAGAATGCTCCGGGCCGAACGGTACAGACTGCGCCAACGATGCAGAGATTGGTCAAGGTTATCTGCGAGATGGGAAAGACTCTGTTCTACCCATTGATCCGTAAACCACCCGGTGGCATGATTTTCAAGCCCAGGGGCAAAATCCTTGATAACTCGTTTGAACAGCGATTTGACTTCCTCAAAAGTGCTCGGCAGGATAACCAAGCCTGCTCGCACCTCTGGAGCAAGCAGCATTTCATTGCCATCATCCATGACAAAACGCATGATGGATGGGCGAACCCCTCCCTGTTCTTCCAACCCTGGTAACCCTATTTCTGAGATGGCCAAGGCATTAAGATGAGTAAGCAATAATTCCTGATTACAGAGATCAATTCTTGGCGGCTGCACGGCCCCGGCTACTAATTCACTTTGCTGCTGAAAATAGTGCCGGTCATGCGGTGAGTAGCTTGAACAATAGGTGAAGATAAGGGCTCCTTGGCCACTTCGCCCGGCGCGTCCTGAGCGCTGGGCATAGTTTGCCGGATTGGGTGGTGCGTTGCGGAGATGGACAACGCTTAAACCGCCGATGTCGATCCCGAGTTCCATGGTCGGGGAACAGAACAGGGCGCTGATTGTACCTTCACGAAAGGCATCTTCCCGTTCGATTCTGGTTTCCGAACCAAGTTGGCCGGTATGGTCTTCACCGCGCAGCCGCTTCATTTTTGAGAAGTCGCGCCGGTACATATCGCGGAAAAACTCATTGGGGCTTGGCGCTTGTCTTTTATAAGAGCGGCGCTTGATGACATCGGGCTTTACTGTTTTGCCGTCACCAAGCCGCCAGATGATTTTCTCAATCTTCAGGCGATAAATCCTGATTTCTTCATTTTTATCACTCCGAGCCGGTTGGGATTTCAGATAGTCAGCCTGCTCCAGCTTATCCATCAGGTTAAGAATAAAGGTGCGATAGCGCTCGCCCTTGAGATCAATCTCCAATCCACGTCGCCGGATAAAGAGTTTGATAAACTTACCCAGGGAGCTGGCGGCCCCCATGCTTTTGGAATAAAGCTTGGCTGATCTGGGCAGCGGGTCGTAACGGATGAAAAACGGCTCTCGTAATTTTTCATTACGGTCGAGCGTCCAGGGGGGGCGTAACATTTCACGGAACTGTTTCTCGTTTTCCTGGATCTTTGATTGGGTCAGATAATTTTCGCTGTGAATGGCATATTCAAGCCGATAAAAATCCAAGATCGTGCTTAAAAACTCTTTTCGTTCAGTGTGGCTTAAATCGTTTACCAGAAGCATGTCCTGCCAGGCGGCATCGTCTCCTGCAATTTCGTCAAGTTGCTGGTATTCGATATTGAGGAGGGCGCATTGCTCCAAGTTGGGCAGAATGATTCGCCAGCTGCGCCTGAGATCGGCCAGCACCCGGTAGAAGAGATAATTCTGCAAGCACTGTTCGTAATTCCACCGTACATTGGCGAAGGCGGGATCTTCATTCCGGTTGGCAAAATCGAGAAAGGGCAGCGCCAGGGCCTTAAATACTTTTTCACCAATGGTGGCAAAGGAGAGCTCATTACCCGGCGTCTCCAGTAAGGCTTTGTGGATGCCTGCCCGGAGACGGACGACTTGCACGAAATCATTGAAATGCCCGGCTTGCAGTGCGGCGTCCTGACGGTTGTCGGTGAAACTCAAGAGCTTTTGATCTCTGGCTGGGAAGCCTGTTTCATCGAGTTGGTTCAGGATGGAAAAGGCGGTAATGGTTGTCGAGGTGCTGCGCCCTTCGCTGCCGAGCCTGGTAAGTTTGGTGCCCTCGTTGGTTTTGGTATCGAAAAAGACCCCGCCGGTCGGGTCAAACAACAGCGGTGCCTTCATGAACCACCCCCACCACTTCATAGGTGTGGTCTCAGAGTAATTACCAAACTCATCAAAGTGCAGCTTGCTGGGGAATGATGCCTTCTTCTTGGAGTCTGGAACCACACCTTTCTTGGTTACCCGCAGCCATGATTCTGGCAGGTATTCAAAGTCTTCTGCCGGGTCCCAAAGGTCATCCCCGACGATTAGATAGCCATCTGTGGTCTCTTCATCATCAGAAAATTCCCGGAACTCCCGGGGCTCCAGGCTGTTGCCGGATCGAGAAACACAGATAAAGGCCTCACCACTGGCCCGACTGAAGACATTGGCGAAAATAGGTTTTTTCTTCTCTTCATCCTGTTTGTAAACGCCGGGTTCCAAGGTGATAAACCGGTTATCGTCCTGGTCAAGCGTAGTATAAATTGAACCGGTTTGAGAAATGAACTGGTGGAGCTTATACGGCAGGACTGTATAGCGTTGACCGGCATCTTGTAACCGTTGATTGACGACATTGATCCATTGCAGGAGAGCGACCAGAAACTCTTTGCAGGGAACAGGTGGTATTCCTGATTCTTTAGACAAGGTGTCAACGATCTCTTGGAAGCGCTGAGGTTTGCGTCGAACAAGAGTACCTTCCAGATCTTTGTCAAGGGCGATTCGGTTCTCCAACCAGATCGCTACGGGGTGAGCGGTTAATAGATCAGCATTGTCATCGAGCTTAACACCAGTCTGGATTGCCGTTGCAAGCATTGTCTGAGTAGGAAGAGTGGATGTGCCGGACAACGAACGAGTTAATGTCTCAATCACAACTTGATCGGGAGAAAACGGCCGGCCGAAGAGAATTGCGGCGACCTTGGCCACCTGTACTCGTTGTTGAGAGGTAGTGCCACCTGAGACCATGGTTGCTGATGTGCCGATGCAGTTAACTTCATGAGAACATCTGGTCTTAATGCGCCTGATCAGTAAGGCAACATCCGCTCCCTGGCGGCCCCGATAGGTATGGAGTTCATCAAAGACCAGAAAACGGAGATTATCGTAAATGGCGTCTCGTAGTGGGCGCTCCCGAATCCTGGTTAAAAGCAGCTCCAGCATCATATAATTGGTAAGCAGTACCTGAGGCGGGTGCTCCCGCATGGCAGCACGCTTTTCTTCTTTTTCCTGCCCGGTGTATTGGCCGAACGTAATAGGGAACGGTTGCCCTGTGGCCTTTTTATAATTTTCGCTATATCGGGTAAACTCTTCGTATTGGGAATTGATCAGGGCGTTCATTGGATAAACAACAACACCAACTACTCCTGAAGATTGAGGATTGTGGAGCAAGTGGTGGAAGATTGAGCCGATATAGGTCAATGATTTGCCAGATCCGGTTCCGGATGTAACTATGAAGTCCTTGCCGGATGTTCCAAGTCGAAGTGCTTCTACCTGATGTTGGTACAGCGAATATCCTTTGAAGATATCGGCCAGCGCAGGATGCAGGAGTCCTGACTTTGTAAAATCAGATACCCTGCCGGCCATTTCAAAAGATGGATTGAATTGCAGAAGGGGCTCCGGCCAGAGTTTACCCTTACTGAGTTCGCTCTCGACTAAATCGCGAATTTTGGGATCGGCGATATTGAGGAAACTGCGGATATAGGTTTCGTAGTCTTGAATAATACGCGAATGGGTTTGGAAAATGTTCATCGTTTGCTCTTAGCTCTTGAATCAATCCACGAGGGGATGAGGCTTATTGCATTTCCAATGCATTCTCGGCAAATGCCTCCAATACGCTTCCTGACGTTGTGTGTGCCGCCTGATGATAGTTTCAGAAAATAGAATAAGCTATATGGTATTTATTGACAAATAACAATAGCTTTGTGCCGGCGTACTATCTATGGTAAAAAGGTTGCGGTTGCTTGGACAGTCACACCCCATACAGGACGCCTCACTACTTCCTGGAGAAGGCTAGTAACCAAACTTATTCAGCAAACAATTATTCATTTTCATTAAGGCATACTTACCTTCTTTTATTACAGTTTCCGTTGACATCGGTTAGACTATTCCGTTGACTCCGGGAGGGTCGAGCAGGAAACGCCAGGCCGGAAACACCTCAATGGTCCCAGTGGCGGTATCGATATGCTCGTCCTCATCCCTGGTCACGATTGTCCCGGTCGGCAGGCCGAGTTCCACCATCGCCTCACTTAAGGCAGCAGTCTCCCGTTTGCGCGTTTGCGGTTCGGCCAGGGATTCACACACCTGGATCAGCATCCGCGTCTGGCCGTCAATCGGGACGATAAAGTCAACCTCCCGGCCGGTCTTTGTCTTGTAATAGTAGATCGACGGGTAGAGTCGCCGGAGCGCAGTGAACACAAGGTTCTCAAGGAGATGTCCGGAATTAACAAGAACCCCCGACGACACCGAGGTGACTAGGGCGTGATCGACGCAATATATTTTTTTGGGGTTGGTGTTGCTGCGCGCCAGCGATGCGTCAAATATTCGCATGGTGAACAGAAAATAGGCATCCTCGAACCACTCCAGGTAATCCGATACTGCTGACTTTGGTGCTGCATGCCCTAGCGATTTAAGATACCCGGTGAGGCTGTTGACCGAATAGAGCGAAGCCGTGTTGTCAATCATCCGGTGCGCCAGATCAGTAACCGCCCTCGGATGCGAAACGTCGTGGCGTTCGATAAGGTCACGAAACACGATAGAGTGTAGGTATTCTTGATGAATTTTAATCCGCAAACGACGGTCCAGGCCGGCAACTTCCGGGAAGCCGCCTCTCTCCCAGTATTCCTCGAAGGCCTTCTGGACGAGGAGTCGTTTCTTCGTCGACAGTGCGCCCTCGCTGTCGACTCCTTTGTAGTCCAGGAATTCACGAAACGAAAAGGGGAAAATCTCCCAGGCCAAAGCCCGCCCGCGCATCTGTGTGGAGATTTCCTTCGAAAGCATTCTGGCCGAGGAACCAGTCAGATAGACCTCGCATTTTTCCGTGCGCATCAGGCGGTCGACGAAGGGTTCCCAGCCTGTGGCATCCTGGATCTCATCGAAGAAGCAGTAGACCGTCTCGGCGTTTTTCTTCTCCGGATAGATGGAGTAATAGGCTTCAACGATCAGGCCGAGGTTGTCCTGGCGGAGATTGTGGAGGCGGTCGTCGAAAAAGTTCAGGTAGAGGATGTTCTGCTGCGGGATTCCGCTGTCCAGCAGTCTCTGGATAATCTGGAACAGGTAGGTCGACTTGCCGCTCCGCCGCACTCCGATGCAGACGGTGGCTTTGCCCTGTATCGTCTCGATCAGCAAGCGCCGGGGCACTCCGGTCTTCAGCCGAGTTTCCTGGAAGTCCAAGATGATGGATTTAATAGTCTCTTTCATTAAGATTCTCATGGCAATATTTATTGACCGTTATCTGTGCATCCGGTAATAAATATTGCCAGTTCAGTGTATTGTCGTCAACATAAATTTCCGGTTTAGCAAGATTTTGCTCGTATTCCAAAGGATTATCTTTGCTAGAAAATGAGAAACCTATCCTTTACTTCAGCTTGATCGACCAGAAAAATCGTTATCAGCTCGGTTGAAGGCCCGGAGAATGCGTTGATCACCCGAAGCCACAAATTATAACGGTCGTTTCTTTTTTTAGACAAGAAGAAAATCATCTCAATTTTTACTAGATCTTTCAGAAATCGCTAAGATAATGCTCATCTTTTACTGTCCAAGAACCAATTAATACCTGTTTTTTGTCATTATTTATTTTTGTTGAGAAAGGCGGATAATAAGCGTTTAATATCATAAGATGCTAATCTAACTATAGAGAGGGCGCTATTGTTCCGAGAGACACTGGCCTGTAATCCCTTGCTCCACCCAAGCAGATTGGCAAGTTTTAGTATTAATCGGTTATGCTATTGACCTTACCGGACAGCTATAACTATTTTTGAGGCTTGATGAATGCTTAATTTAACTGCTCCAGACCGGAACAGAATCCGGAAACCACCTGCCGGTACTATCAGGATCCTCATCGTTGACGATGAACCGGATCTCTGTATCATCTTATCCCATTGGCTTTGTTCGGCAGGCTACCTGTGCAAGACAGCGAACAATACCGATACGGCTCTCTCTCTGCTAGCCATGCAAGCATTCGAACTGGTTATTTCCGATATTATGATGCCTGGTAAATCCGGTCTGGAGTTGATCCAAGAGGTCAAAAAGATTGCTCCGGACACGGCAGTCATCATGGTTACCGCCATGGATAACCAGGAAACCGCTCTTGATGCTTTGCAGCTCGGCGCCTTTGGTTATCTGATCAAACCGGTTGATAAAAATGTATTGCTCATCAACGTTGCCAACGCCCTTGACCGGCGGATTACTACGCTCGACAGCCAGAAACATGAACGTGAACTTGAACAGATGGTATTGGAACGGACTGCGGCGATCAGGGCGCGGGAGGAAGAGATCTTTCTTCGGCTGGTATGGGCTTCGGAGTACCGGGATGATGATACGGGGGCTCACATCCGGCGTATCGGTCTCTATTCGGCCGAACTTGCCGAGGCTCTGGGCTGGCTGCCCATGGAAGTGGATTCTTTGAGGATCACGGCGCCGATGCACGATGTCGGCAAGATCGGCGTGCCTGACGCGATTCTCTTGAAACCGGGCAAGTTGACCGTTGACGAGTTCGCTGTTGTCAAAAAGCATACGACCATCGGCGCCTCTATCCTGGCCGGCTCGGAGATTCCGTTACTGCATCTTGCCAAAGACATTGCCCTTTCCCATCATGAAAAGTGGGATGGCAGCGGCTATCCCGAAGGTTTGCGGGCTGAGCAGATCCCGATGGCAGCCCGGATCGTGGCAATCGCCGATGTCTACGACGCCTTAATGAGTGACAGGGTATACCGCAAGGCCATGCCTGAGGAGAAGGCCCTGGCGATTATGCAGGAGGGCCGGGGAACTCATTTCGATCCGGCGATTTTCGATAGCTTTCTCGCCATCCTGCCGCGCTTCCGGCAGATCGTTCAGACCACCACTTGATACCTTAAATCATCAGTTGCCGCGGACTTTGGTGAGGATTGTGCGCATTGCACTGATCGCCTTGGCATAGTCTTTGGTTCCGAATACGGCTGAGCCGGCCACAAAGATGTTGGCGCCGGCCTCGGCTACAGCGGCCAGGGTCTCGGGGCTGATGCCGCCATCCATTTCGATTGCGGTGGCCAGCCCGCGGCTGACAATACTCTCCCTGAGCTGTCTGACCTTGGCAACACTTGAGGTAATAAACGATTGACCGCCAAAGCCCGGGTTGACGCTCATCAGCATGACAAGGTCGAGATCAGGCAGAATGCAGTCGAGACTGGCCAGAGGCGTGGCCGGATTGAGGACGGCGCCGGCCTTTTTGCCAAGTTCCTTGATCCGGTGAATGGTCCGGTGCAGGTGGGGGCAGGTTTCGACATGGACGGTGATCCAGTCGGCGCCGGCCGCGGCAAAGGCATCGAGATGCTCGTCCGGATTGGTTATCATCAGATGGACATCGAGTGGCAGATCGGTAATCTTGCGGACGGCCCGGACCACAAGCGGCCCGATTGTGATGTTGGGGACAAAGTGGCCGTCCATGACATCGATGTGGATAACATCGGCGCCGGCCACGGCCACGGCCTTGATTTCGTCGCCAAGTCTGGAAAAATCGGCAGACAGGATGGATGGGGCAATCTGGTCGTGCAGCATCTTATTCTCCTGGGGAGCGGTTGCCGGCGGCATCGGCAGCATTGGCTACCGCTCCGCCCACCGCAACCATGACATACTGGTGCATGAGTATATATTTCCGCGCCACCTCGAGTACTTTTTCCGGGGTCACGGCACTTATTTCGCGAAGGTAGCGGTTGCCGAAATCCTGCCCCAGTCCATAGATTTCGGCCAGGGCCAGTTCAAGCGCCTGACTGCTGCGAGTCTGGAGCCCCATTTCATACTCGCTGATCAGTGAGTTTTTCGCCTTTTGCAGTTCCTCGCCGGAGATCAACTCCTCCTGAATTCGGGAGAGTTCCTGCCAGACCGCCTTTATAGCGTTCTCTTTTTTCTCCGGGCTGGTGCCGATATAGATGCCGAAGGATCCGGTGCCAAGTCCGAGCATGGAAAAGGACGAGAGGCTGTAGGCGAGGCTTTTTTTATCACGCAGTTCCATAAACAATCGGCCGCTCTGGCCGCTTAAAACAGTATCCAGCACCTCAAGAGCCCAGCGATCGTCGCTGGTGAGTGAGGCGCCGATAAAACCGATAATGATGTGTACCTGTTCTTTATCCCGACTCAGCGTGAATAGTTCAGGCTTTTTTGGTGGTTTAGGGGGAGGGAATGACGACTCCGTGAGCTGAGAATCGATGGGGGTGCCGGCCCAGCCGGCGAAGAGTTTTTCTGCGGCGTCCCGGACTTGTTCGGCATTGACATCACCGGCTACGGTGATAATCATACGATCCGGTCTGGCTTGTTTTTCATAAATGGTTTTAAGCTGTTCAGTGGTGAACTGGGCAATCATTGCTTCAGAGCCCAGGGTGTTCAGGGCATAGGGGTGGCTTTTAAAAAGCAGGCGGTTGAATTCGCGGAAGGCGAGTGACGGCAGTGAGTCCTCCTGCTGCTTGATCTGGGCGAGCAGTTCAGGTCGGATTTTTTCGGCCTCCTCAGCATTAAAGGCCGGAGTAATCACAATATCGCGGACCAGTTCAAATCCGGCCGGAAAGAAACGGGAGAGGAATTCAGCCTTGACGCCAAAGGTGTTTTTACCATTAAAGCCGGAGAGGTTGCCGGCCATATCAGCCACCTTGACCGCCACCTCCTGGGCGGACAGCTTCTTGGTACCCTTGGGCAGAATCTCGCTGATAAAAGCCGAGGCGCCGTTGGTGTCGGTTGTTTCAGCCATCTGACCGCCGGGAAAGACTACCCTGATAGCTACGGTCGGGATATCGCGATCCTCGCGGACCAGAAGGCGGATGCCATTGGGCAGCTTAAAGGTGTGAACATTCGTGAGATAGGCTTCGGGGATCAGCGAAGGGGGCAGGCTTTCGATTGCTCCCTTTTCAGCTTTAGCGAGCATCTCTTGTAAGCCTGCTTTGCTTAAGGCAGGTCTCTTGCCGCGCGGGGATAGAACTCCGGCAGTCAGGCTGGTGGCGGTGAAATACTTGTTGGCGACCCGCTTGATGTCGGCCCGGCTGACGAGCTGCACCTTTTCGAGATAATCGTTCTCGCGAGGATCGCCGGCTAGAAATTCAAAGGATCCCAAGACCTTGGCCTGGCCTTCGACCCGTTCCAGATTAAAGATGAAATCGCTTTCCAGATAGCGTTTGGCACGCTCAAGCTCTTCGTCGCTGACTGACTGGTATTTGAGTTTGAAGATCTCCTCCAGAGCGGCGGAGATGGCCGGGAGCACCTTGTCGGTGTCAAGAGTGGCGGTAATTTCGAGCAAACCCGCATCTCTGGGCGTGAAGGCCGAGGCATCGATGCGGTAGACCAACCCTTTGTTATTTCTGAGCTGGTCGTAAAGCCGGGATGTCTCTCCCTGGCCAAGGATCTGGGTCAGCACGTCGAGCACCGGCGTGTCTGGATTGTCGAATCTGGAGATCGGAAAGGCAAGAGCCAGATGGGTCTGGTTGATCTCCTCCTCAAGGAGAAAGAGGTGGGCTTGGCGTTGCGGCGGCTCAACCGGCAGCACGGGTTGGTCCTGTTTACCGGCCGGCCGGTCCGCCATGAGGCTTTTCACCTTGTCTACCACCTCGGCGACCTTGACATTGCCTACCACCACCACCGCAAAATCCTCCGGATGGTAGTGTCTGTCCATATAGCGCAGAATATCAGCGCGGCTGAAGGATGAGACGCTTTCCATGGTACCGATAATCGGCAGCCGGTAGGGGTGGGTGGTGTAGGCTTCGGTCATAAGGGCCTGAAAGAGTTTGATCGTCGGCCGGTCGTTGCGCATGCGGATCTCTTCGAGCACCACCTTTTTTTCGCGGGCCAGCTCCTCGGGATCAAAGCTGGAATGGAAGATCGCATCGGTCAGAACCTCCATGGCCGCTGCCCAGTGGCGGGCAGAGAGGGTGGCATGGTAAACCGTATATTCATAGGAGGTATAGGCATTTATCTTGCCGCCCAGTTCCTCGATATCCCTGGCAACCCCGCCTGGTCCGCGGGTAGGCGTGCCTTTGAAGATCATATGCTCGATCAAATGGGTGATGCCGGCTTCATTCGCTTCTTCGTAGACACTGCCGGTTTTGACCCAGATCTGGACCGTTGCCACGTTGACCCCGGGCGTTTCCTTAACCAACAGGGTGAGACCGTTCTCAAAGACTTTTTTATGCAGGTGAGGGGATAGTTCGATGGCCATGGACTCTCGGATGGGGCTTAGGGTTAGCGATAGAAACAAGGCGAAAAGCAAGACAGCAAGGCGTTGAAGTTTACAGCTCATTAGAAACCCGCTCCTTATCATCGGGTAACGCGGGTAATAACGGCCTTTAGATGCGGCCTGCCCGCAACAAATCAGTGTACCAGATTCGGATCGCAAACAAAATAGGTTTTGTCGAAAGAGTCAGGTTGGTTGGATTTTTTCCTTTGCCGGCCGGCGGAAAAAGAAAATAGCTGCG
>MGTA01000244.1:21704-22513 GCA_001799225.1 Deltaproteobacteria bacterium RIFOXYD12_FULL_50_9 | reverse complement strand
CAGGCCGATATTGACATCCGGTTCGCGGAATAGTTCGACAACCATGCGGAAAAAGCCATAGAAGAGCAGGAAAAGCGCCAGCATGGCGCCGCGGAATCGCAGGCGGTTCCGCATGGTCCAGAGAATAATAAACAGAACTACACCTTCGAGCAGGGATTCATAGAGCTGGGAGGGGTGGCGGCCGACCGGACCGCCGTCAGGAAAGACCATGGCCCAGGGTACGGTTGTTGCCCGGCCGAAAAGTTCGCCGTTGATGAAGTTGCCAATTCGGCCGAGACCGATGCCGATGGGGGTAGTGACGGCAAAGAGATCGGCGCATTGCCAGAAATCAAGCTTTTTAGCCCGGCAGAAAAAGATCGCGCCGATGATAACGCCGATGAAAGCGCCATGGAAGGACATGCCGCCATGCCAGGTGGCCAGAATCTCTAGCGGATATTTAATATAGTAGGAAAAATTGTAGAACAGCACATAGCCGAGCCGGCCACCCAGCACCAGACAGAGGATCAGCGTCATGTTGAGATTTTCGAAATGCCGGTCAAAGTCATGCAGTTTAAGTTGTTTGATCTGGTGTTTGACCAGCATATAGGAAGCAATGAAGCCCAGGACGTACATCAGCCCGTACCAGCGAATTTTCAGCGGGCCTGCAGCAAAGATAACCGGATCGATATGGGGATAGGGAATCAAGGTGTTTTCCTGTGTTGAGAGTAAAGAGCGAAATGATATAACTTGGAATTATCATAAGGTTTGCGAGTTGTCAAATACCCGTTTACTTTAAGAGCGGGTCCCTTGGATTTATAACATATCTTTTT
>MGTA01000244.1:20359-21655 GCA_001799225.1 Deltaproteobacteria bacterium RIFOXYD12_FULL_50_9 | reverse complement strand
GTAAAGGGACTTATCCCGTTTATCGGGGTTGAGGTTTAAATATTCAAAAATATGCCTGTAACTTTCAAATATCCTTGGCTGTTTTTTTCATTAATTCTCCATATGGCGATTTTGGGCCTGCTGGTGGGATTGCCGAAAAAAAACATTACCACCCAAAAAACCGGGTATATCCCGATTGAATTGGTTCTGGCTTTGCCAAAAACACAAGATGCCTCTCTGCCTGCCAGGCCATTGGCCACCCCGGTATTAAATAGTTTACCCCCCAGACTTCAACCAAAAACGGAACTCGACAACCAGTTGCCGATCAAGCCTGCTGTTGAACCGCTCTCCCCGCCACCACCACCTGCAGCTAAGCAGATTGAAAATAGTGCTCTTCCGGAGGTTGCTCCTTTAACAGCATCCGTGATATCTTTACAACCGGGCACGACTCAACCTGCTGCTCAACAGACAGAAAGGGTTGTCAGCAGCGAGGGGGCAGCACCTGGAACTACTGCCGGAGAATTAAATCCGGGCAAAGTTGCGTATCAAGTCGGAGCAGAGACCTCAACTACGCAGTCAAACTCTGGAGGAAGTGCACCGGCAACCTCAATATCGGATAAAGGAGCATATCAGCCTTTTCATCGATTGACCAGATTACCGATTTATAAAACCAGGATTGAGCCGGTATATCCCCTCTCTGAACGGATTGCCGGCAGAGAAGCCCGCGTTCTCGTTGAAATTTTTTTGAATGTCCATGGTGGAGTCGATGCTGTAACCATCAAGAAAAGCGGCGGAGAGGTTTTTGATCAGGCAGTAATTAGGGCGGTCCGGGCCAGCAGTTTCGAACCCGGATATGCCGGGGAGCAACCTGTTCCGACCCTGCTGCAGATTCCTTATGTGTTTAAATTGCGTTAACTTTCAGATGGTTATAGAGTGCAGAGTGAAGGAGAGATTTGATGAAGAGTTTTTGCCATTACCTGTTTCAGATCATATTGCTTTTGTTTGCGGTTGCAGCTGCATTTGCCGGAACCGGGGAATGGACCGTGCAGGGGAAGGTTTTTGAAAAAGGTACTGGCCGACCTCTTGAGGGGGTTACCGTCTATCTGGCGGAACGTGATACGGAGAGCAGCATTACCGAGTCGGATGGCGGGTTTACTTTGTCTCTTAAGCATAGCGGCGAGTCTACCCTTATTGCGGCCGGAGTTGGTTTCAGCAAATCCAAACCACTAAAAATATCCGTCGGTCAGCCAACTGCGCCGACCGGGATCGCCATCTATTTAGAGCCGATATATTCCATGACCGAGGTGGTGGTGCAGG
>MGTA01000244.1:17464-20351 GCA_001799225.1 Deltaproteobacteria bacterium RIFOXYD12_FULL_50_9 | reverse complement strand
AGAGTTGGCAAGCGTCCCCGGCAGCGCCGGCGATCCGCTCCGGGGCATGCAGGCCTTGCCGGGTATCACGACATCCAATGACGCCAGCAGTGCACCGGCCATCCGGGGATCAGGACCCCAGGACAACGCTTACTATATCGATTTCATGCCGGTCGGTTATCTGTTTCATATGGGCGGGATGGAAAGTGTGATCAATCCCGATCTGGTCGAGGATTTCAATATCTACGCCTCGTCATTCGGGCCGGAGTATACCGATGTCACGGGTGGCATCGTTGATGTAAGGCTGCGCAATCCTCGGAAAGACAGGTTGGGCGGTAAGGTGAATCTCAGCCTGCTCGAAGCCGATTTTTTGGTGGAAGGCCCGGTAACGCCAACCCAGAGTTTTTATTTCGGGGCTCGCCGGAGTTATATTGATCTGTTTTTGGCAAAAACCGGCGAACTTGATTCAGGGGTCAACTACCAACAATTCCCGCAGTTTTACGATTATCAGGGTAAATATATCTGGGATCTGACCCCGGACAACTCCCTTACCCTGCAAACCAGCGGCGCTGAAGACCAGATGGAGCTGACGTTTACCGACGAAGCCGATATGGTCAAACATGACCCGATTATTGCCGGCGACCTGAATATGAAAATGGACTATCACTCGCAAGGCGTTCTGCTGGCCTCGCGGATCTCTTCCCGGCTTACCAACAAATTCGGCTTGTCTCACCTCCAGACCTTAATGGAAGAGTTCCTTACCCAGATTGGTCATGTGAATATTGTGACGGATTCTTACTATTTACGTGATCATCTCAGCACCGTGGTCGGTGATAATCACGAGTTCCTGGTCGGGGTTGAGGGCGGAGAGGTCAGATTTAAACTGGATATGGATATGACCAAGGTGATGCCCTCTGATTTTAACGCGGACACTGACTATACCAGTTCGGCGCGATTTATAAATAACGACAGCTTTGCGAGCCATTGGTGGGATTTGGCTCTCAAGGACCGTTGGCGGGTGATTGATGGCTGGACATTAATAGTTGGCGGCCATGGCTCCTATGAGAGCTATTTTGGCAGATACAGACTGGAACCAAGGGTGAGTACGGAGATCGTGCCTGTCAAAGATACGCTTATAACTGCCGGCTGGGGGCAATACCACCAGTTTCCTGAGGGTTTCCAAATCATTGAGGGCATGGGCAATCGGCATCTCGGTTATGTGAATGCCGAGCATTACGCCCTTGGTGTTGAACAACGGTTCAAAGAGGGCTGGAGCGTAAAAATCGAGGGGTATTATAAAAATCTGGACGATGTCGTGACACCGAATCTGGTGGAAAATTATAGCAACGACGGCAGTGGTACAGCCTACGGGTCAGAGCTCTTAATCAAAAAAAATCGGATCCATGATTGGTCCGGGTGGCTGGCTGCCGGGTATTCCAAGACGAAGAGGCGCAACGAGGTCACCGGCGAGGAGTTCCCCTACAGCTATGATCAGCCGGTCATCATTAATCTGGTGTATGAATGGAATTTTTTGCCGAAATGGACGGTTGGCGCCAAGTGGCGCTATCAAAGCGGGGCGCCTTTCACCCCGGTCAACAGTACTTATACGGACAGCACCGGCAGAATCCGGCCGGTTTATGGCGAACTCGGTTCAGAGCGGTTGCCGGATTACCATCGGCTCGACCTGAGAATCGCGCGGGATTTTTTGTTTAATACCTGGAAAATAAAGGCATATCTGGACATTATCAATGCCTATGACCATAAGAACATCGCCGGATATGAATATAATGCCGATTATACAGACAGGGCGCCGATCACCCAGCTTCCCCTGATGCCGTCCATTGGGATTACGGCTGAATTCTAGCCCACTGGTGAAATTTCACGATTATGCCTCGATTTTTTGCTGCCATCCTCACGGTTGTCACAGCCCTTGTCCTGACCGGCGGTCTCTCCTGGTTTGCGCTCCGCAACTACCGATCGGCTGCCCCGATTGCCGAAGAAAATTTACGTGGCTTGGCCCTGACCACGGCGACCATTCTAGAAGGCGTGGCGGCTAAAGACCCTTCCCTTAATTTGTTGGGCTCGTTCTTGGCCCCTGAGGTAGCTTACGTAGCGATCCTCTCCGCAGATGGCAAGATCCTCCTGCACACCAATCCCGACCTTGCCGGTTCCGAGGTCGGAGATAATCGCTTTCGATCCGTTCTGGAAACAGGTAAGCTAAGCGAAAAATGGATTCAACTTGGCACCGGCGAAACGATCTACGAATTTCAGACCACCTTGCATCTCTCAGGAGAAACCTGCATATTGCGTCTCGCCCTGCACACTTGGCGCGCCGACGAGGTAATGCGCCAAGCCCGTCTTGGCATGACGGTGATTTTTTCCTTGCTGGCCTTGGGGTGGATCCTGGGGTTGAACGTCCTCTGGCTGTTGAAAAGGCAGGCGGAACAACAATGGCAGACAACCCAGCAGAAAGAGTTGGTGCGCCTCGGTGAGGTTGGCGCGGTGCTGGCTCACGAAGTCCGGAATCCACTGGCTGGCATCAAGGGTTATGGGCAGCTTCTTGAAGAGCGTCTACCAGAGGGCAAAGAACGGGGATATGCCGGTCTTATCGTCAGTGAAGCAAATCGGCTGGAGGGCTTGGTCAACGACATCTTGCTCTATACTCGTGCCGAGTCAGTTGCAGCGGCCCCTTGCCAACTGGTACTGGTAGTCGGATCAGTGCTCGCGTTGCTTGCTCCGCAGGCCCGGGAACGTCGAACCCAAATCACTTGCGATATCCCAAACGACCTGATCGTCCTCTGCCCGGAGGAGGGAGTGCGACGGCTTTTGCTCAATTTGATCGGCAATGCCCTGCAGGCCATTGCCGATCGGGGGATTGTCGTTATCTCCGGGCGGTGTGACGGGAAAT
>MGTA01000244.1:17063-17432 GCA_001799225.1 Deltaproteobacteria bacterium RIFOXYD12_FULL_50_9 | reverse complement strand
GCGCCGGAGATGCAGGCGGTGCTGTTTGAGCCGTTTCGTACCAATAAGGCCCGTGGGGCCGGTCTGGGACTGGCCGTCTGTAAAAAGATTGTCGCCGGCTGCGGCGGCAGCATCCAGGCAGGAGTTGCGCCGGCAGGCGGGGCGCTCTTTACCGTGCGCCTCCCTACAACCATTATGGATGAAGATAGATGATGAGCGGACGAATTCTGATTGTTGAAGATGATGCCACCTTCCGTGGACTTTTAGCGGACATCCTGGAAGATGCCGGTCACGAGGTGGCTCAAGCGCCGGATGGCGCGGCAGGATTACTGATGCTGAAACGCGACTCCTTTGACCTGGTGTTGTCCGATCTTAAGATGACGAAGATGG
>MGTA01000244.1:16273-16996 GCA_001799225.1 Deltaproteobacteria bacterium RIFOXYD12_FULL_50_9 | reverse complement strand
TTCTGACCAAGCCGCTCAAGGATCCGGCCACCCTGCGGGCGTTGGTGGTGCGTCTGCTTGAGGAGCATTGCCGCAAACGGCTGCTGCTGGCCCTTGATGAAGCCGAGATAACCGGGTTGCCGCCGTTGAACATCCTGTTTGCCGGCATGGCTATGAGTGAAGTGCGTCGACTGGCGGGAGAAGTCGCCCAGACCGAGACTACTGTGCTGATTGGTGGCGAGAGCGGTACCGGCAAAGAACTGCTGGCCCGCTATCTCCACCTGACCAGCCTCCGCAAAAGCGGCCCGTTTGTAGCGGTAAACTGCGCGGCCATCCCGGAAAACCTGCTGGAGAGCGAACTTTTCGGGCACGAAAAAGGGGCTTTCACCGGGGCCTCAACCACCAGACAAGGGAAATTTGAACTGGCGGCCGGCGGGACAATTATGCTGGATGAGATTGGCGAGATGCCGCTGTCAATGCAAGCCAAACTGCTGCGCGTTCTGCAGGAGCACAGCTTTCAACGGGTGGGTGGCAGTCGCGAAATGGTTGCCAATGTCCGGGTGGTGGCGGCCACCAATCGTGATCTGGCCAAAGAGGCTGCGGCTGGACGCTTTCGCGATGATCTCTTCTACCGGCTGCATGTCTTTCCCATTACCTTGCCACCCTTGCGGGATCGCCGCGATGCCTTGGATGATTTGGCCCATTTTTTTATCCGTCTGCACACCCGCAACATGGGCAAGAAGA
>MGTA01000244.1:15850-16257 GCA_001799225.1 Deltaproteobacteria bacterium RIFOXYD12_FULL_50_9 | reverse complement strand
AATGTGATCGAGCGGGCCATTATCCTGGCACGGGGCGAGGTGACCATCATGGAATTGCCGGAGATCTTGCGCGCAGTCCCCAATAATACCGCACGGGAAGAGGGCGGCATCTTGAAAGAGGCTGAGCGGGAGGCGATTATAGCTGCACTGAAGGCGACGGCTGGCAATCGTCGTTTGACTGCCGAACGTCTGGGGATATCCCGGCGGACCTTGCAGTATCGTCTGAAGGAATACGGGATGACCGACGACCAGATATGATGCTGGTGGTGCAAAACCTGGTTGAGGTATGCATATTTTGCACCGATTTCCAGATGATTCGCACTATGCTCAAAGCAACAAGTTGTTAAATTTCAATAGGTTGTAAATTTTTTTTTGATTGGCACAGATCGTGGAATATTAACAGGCAG
>MGTA01000244.1:289-15843 GCA_001799225.1 Deltaproteobacteria bacterium RIFOXYD12_FULL_50_9 | reverse complement strand
CACTGGCCGTAGCAGCGATATGTGCAATGACTACAATGACATTGGCGACCGAGGTAATGGCGCGCGGCGGGAACGGCGCGGGGAACCGGAACGGCATGCATACTCAGTCACAAACCAAGACTGCCGGCATGACATCGGTACGCCCGGCAGGGTCACAACGTCGTGACGGCACCTTTTTAAGCAGCGGGACGACCGCCAACGGTTCCACTACCCGTCCTGCTAACGGCAAAGGATCTCAAGATGGCAGTTGCCGAACCACCACTACACCACCTGCTGCAACAGGCGCACCGCAGTAAATAGAAATTGGTTACTCTTAGGGGGGCGGACGCGTCTCCCTCTCTTATATCAACAAATGTTCCCGGATATGGGGAATCACCATGAAACCGACAATCAATATTATCTCGATGTTGCTGGCGTTTATCAGCTTTTTACCCGCTGGCGCACAGGCGTTCTGGGGAAGTGACGAGCCCGGTCGCAGTGGTCTGAATCTTGATTCCGGATATGATGCCAATACGGTTACGACACTGACAGGTCGTATTGTTTCTGTGCAAAGCGGTGATGAACATCGAAATGTCCAGCTTGAACTGGAAAGCGATGGAGGCAGAGTTGTGGCGGTGCTCGGTCCGGCACACTACTGGCTTGAAAACGGGATTGCCCTCAAGGCCGGCGATGAGGTGGCGGTGCGGGGTTCCAAGGCGCAAGGGAAGGACGGGGTTGTCTACCTGCTGGTGCAGAAACTTACCGATACTACCAGCAATATCGCTGTCCGTCTCCGCAATGAAGCCGGTCGCCCCGCTTGGGCAGGTGCCGGGCGGGGAAATGTCTCAGGTCAGATGAATAACCGGCCGGCCCAGAAGCGGCAACAATCACCCGGACGGATGGGTGGCGGCAGGATGGGCCGCTGATATGTCTTGTAAATACAAAGGATTTTTCATGAGAATTTTACTGTTGCTGCTTATCTTGTTTTTCCAAACGCTTTCGTATTCGGCCGTTGCCGAAACGGCTCCCCCGCAATTTGCAATTGGTCTCGGCCTGGATGTTGCCACAGGAACTTTTGGTACCGGAAGCACCAGTACTTACGTTATGGTCCCATTAATTATCGACTGGTTCCCCACAGAACGCAGTGACCTGGAAATATCGGTGCCATTCCTGTATCAGCAGACAGAGAACACCGGTCATGCAGCCCTCGGCACAACGGCGAATAATAGTATGCAAAATAGCGTTGCCCGTCGAAATATGGCCGGTTCAGGCGGTGGTGGCGGAACACTTGGGGGTGAAGAGTCCGGACTCGGAGACATTACGCTGACCGGCGGTTATACGCTGGTGCAGGATAGTGATTCTACTCCGCGCATTCGTTCTTCACTCTACATGAAATTTCCGACTGCTGATGATAGTAATGGGCTGGGCACCGGAGCATTTGACTTCGGTTCTGGTGTGGATATTTCAAAATGGCTTGGCAACTGGCAGCCTTTTGCCGAAGGGCGTTATATTTTTCAGGGCGGCTCACACGCCGAAACAGGGGCCAGGGATTATGCTACCGCAGATACCGGGGTCGGATATTCCTGGAGTGAGCGATTTTACACATCAATATATGCTCGTTTCGGTTCAGCTATTGCAGAGGGAATGAGTGCTCCGCTCGAAGCACGACTCAAGACGGTTTGGCGTTTCGCCGAGCTGCTTTATCTGGATGCCTATGCTGCAAAAGGATTCAGCGATGGCAGTCCAGATTATAGTGGTGGCATATCGGTATTCGTAGAATTTTAGGTTATGAAACACCACATCAGTCATTTTCCACAACTGGCATGATCAGGCTTGATTGGTCTCTATAGGCGAGCAAAGTTTTTTATCCATTCGAGGTGTGTTGCATGAACAGAAAGGAAATAGGCCAGAAAGGGCCGACGAACACTTGGAAACCCCCTAGGAAGAGATCCCAGAAGGCCGGTCTCCCCCCCGGAACGCTTCTCCATATCGGCGAAAGCCGTAGTGCTGATATCCGGATCACCATTATGGATTTTGACGCCACTCATTGCAGTGAAAAAACAGTGCAGAGCGTCGAGGAGTGCCTTCCCTTCAAGGAGACTCCCTCGGTGACCTGGATAAACCTGGATGGCATTCATCAGCCAAAGATTTTAGAGCAGCTTGGTGCCGGTTTTGGTCTGCACCCCCTGACCCTGGAAGATATCCTCAATACGGAACAGCGGCCCAAACTGGAGGATTACGGGGAGTACCTCTATATAGTTCTGAAGATGTTATCGCATGATGAGCAGAGTGGTCAGGTGGTAGCCGAACAGATCAGCCTGGTTCTCGGCAGGAATTTCGTGATCTCCTTTCAGGAAGGAGTGGAGGGTGATGTTTTTAATCCGATTAGAGAGCGGCTCAGGAAAGCCATGAGCCGAATCAGGACGATGGGGGCTGATTACCTGGTTTATTCTCTGCTTGATGCGGTGGTCGACAACTATTTCGTCATTCTTGAAAAGCTTGGTGAGACCATTGAGTCCATCGAAGATGAGCTGGTCGAGCAACCGAGCCCTGCCACCCTGCAGGTCATCCATCGCCTCAAAAGGGGGATGATCTTCCTGCGCAAGTCGGTCTGGCCGTTGCGGGAGGTGGTCAACGGCCTGCAACGGGGCGAATCTCCCCTGATCAACCACGCCACTTTTCTCTACCTGCGGGATGTTTACGACCATACTATCCAGGTCATCGACACTATAGAGACCTTCCGTGATATGGTGTCAGGGATGCTGGACATCTATCTGTCGAGTGTCAGCAACCGGCTGAACGCGGTCATGAAGGTTCTTACCGTTATCGCGACAATCTTTATGCCGTTGACCTTTATCGCCGGGGTTTACGGCATGAATTTCAAATACATGCCGGAGCTGGAATGGCACTGGGGGTATCCGGTGGTGATGTCGTTTATGCTCGTCATTTCGGCGCTGATGCTGACCTATTTCTGGAAAAAGAAGTGGCTTTGAAAGGGGTATGAGGTATCATTATTTATAAGTTTGACAACCTGTTCTTGGCAGGAGATTGTTCTATTGGAGCCGGGGCAACTCCCTAGCGTCTATCTGGCCGGGGCGCTTGATTCGGATTACGCATTTTTTTGTAAAAGGAGTATTGTATGCTCAATGCTATAAAACCTGCAGGATTCGATTTGAATGACATCCAGCATGAACCGACAGATGAACAATTGGGCACACTGATGGAATTGGTTGCGGCGGAAGCGCGCAAACGTGCCGAGATGGTCCGGCAGGAACTCATGGCACGACTGCGGCAAGATATTATCGCCGCAAACCTTGCTCAGGTACGGTTATGAGTAGAGGTGAGAAGCCCCGTCTGATAGTGGTGGCCGGACCCAACGGTTCGGGCAAAACCTCGATTACGGAACAGTTATTGATGCACGCCTGGATGGGTGGCTGTGTGTATGTTAATCCGGATTTGATCGCTCGGGATGAGTTTGGCGACTGGAATGCCCCTGCTGCCATCCTTAAGGCAGCACAACGCGCCGCAGAACTTCGCGAAGAGTGTCTGTATAAGGGGCAGAGTCTGGCCTTCGAAACGGTGCTTTCCGTCCAGGACAAAGTAGAGTTCATCAGACGAGCTCGGGATGCCGGTTTTTTTATCCGACTGTTTTTTGTCGGAACCGATGCCCCCTCCATCAACGCTAAACGGGTCGCCATTCGGGTAATGGGGGGAGGACATGATGTCCCCATTACCAAGATTATCGGTCGTTACACCAAGTCGCTGGCTAATTGCTCGGTGGTGATTCGAATGGCTGACCGTGCCTATGTCTATGATAACTCGGTGGATGACGTGCCTGCCCGGTTATTGTTTCGCACCGCAGAGGGCAGGATGATCAGGAACTATGGGCAGATCAATCCGTGGGCGCAGGAGATTGCGCAAAGTCTTTTGCCTGAATCGATAGGAATGGAAACCGAATAGCATGGTCATAAGCAACCACGAACACGTCGGGCTTGACGGGCGTTATTCAGCACTGGGCAGTTTACGATGTACTTTTATTTATAAATTATCTTTTGATAGTTATTAACTTATTGATTTCTTAATAATTTTAAGACAGAAAATATCATTTTAAAAACGAATTAAAAAATTTATTATACTTGCTTGCCCCTTATAAATATTTTACAAGTATTTTGTTTCCTATGCTTAATCGTGTTCCAGCTTTCAGACCGCCGCGCGATAAGACTCATGATAAAATCGATTAATGAATTAAGCCTTGGCGATGAATTTTATTTCCAATGGCATCTCACCGAACGATGCAATCGTGCTTGCCTTCATTGCTATCAAGACGGCAAACCAGCACCGGAACTCGATTTGAACGATCTGTTCAGGATTGTTGAGCGGATGGAGGATGCTGTCCGAAAATGGGGAAAGCTGGGATCCCTATCTCTAACCGGTGGTGAGCCTTTTTTGCGTAAAGACGACCTCTATGCGCTCATGGACCGCATCGACCATTCGGATGTGTTGGCCTATTATGATATTTTGACCAATGGCTCTCTGATTACCGAGGTTGAAGCGCAGCGATTGGCGCAACATTGCAAATTGCGAAGGGTTCAGGTCTCTTTAGAAGGGGCAACAGCGAAAACCAACGATGCGGTCCGCGGCCCTGGAAGTTTTGAATCTACATTGAGTGCTATCCGGCTCCTGGGCAAAGCGGGAATCAATGTCTCCGTGATGATTACCATCAGCCGTTTAAACTACCGGGAACTACCGGAGCTTATTGAGCTGGCCGGGCGTGAGAAGGTTGCGACGCTCGCTTTGGAACGATTGATCCCGGAAGGCGCCGGAGAGAATATGACCGATCAGGTTCTGTCCAGTGATGAATTGCATGCACTGTATGAACAGGTTTATGCTCTGGCCACAAACAATTCTCCGGTCCGGGTGCTCCTTTATCGCCCGTTATTTGCCCTGATCGCCCCTGACGATCATACGGCGGGGGCTTTATGCTCTGCTGGAAACAATGCCCTGACCATCATGCCTGACGGCACTGTTTTTCCTTGCCGGAGACTGCCGATCCCAATTGGAAATGTTTTATCTGACGGGTTTTATAAAATTTGGTATGAATCTGAAGTACTCTGGCGGCTCAGGAATCCGCTGAACCTTTCGGGGAAATGTCATAATTGCAGACTGCTCACGCAGTGTCGGGGGTGTCGCGCCATGGCCTATTTCACCACTGGCGATTATATGGCGGAGGATCCACAGTGCTGGCTATAAATTCAGACACTCAATTTGTCCTGGCGGAAGGGATTTCGCTCCAAAGCATTCCGGAATTGGAGCATTATTTTGCATTTAACTCATCCACTGGCGATCATTTCAAACTCAACCACACAGCCCATTGGGCCTTGGCAGCCTTCGGCAGCGCAACGAGTTTTCAGGGATTGGTTGATAAATTTGCAAAGGAATACGACTTGAGTCAAGATACAGCAAAAGAGGATTTGTCGGAAATAATTCGGTATGCGTTGGAGAACAACATAATTAAGGAGGTATCCGCATGAAAGACGCCAATAAGATTAAAAAATATGAAAAGCCGACAATCGTCAAACAGACCAAGATGAGTTTTCCCATTGATATCATTGAGGCGAACGGCAATGGGGTAGTTTGCAAGCAGTGCTCGTCGTGTCATAGCTGTCGATAGAGGTTTGTTTAAAGGTTACAGAACAGCTTTCAATTATTTTTTAAAGCTACTTCATTGAGCGTTATGCATGACTAATAAAAAAAAGAGTCAGACAAATGTGATACGTGATTTGGAAAAGATTAATCAAGTTGTTGACCTTTGCATTGATCGGGAGCTTAATAAAGAACTAGAAACAATAGTAAGTTTAAGCGAAGACGCCAGAAAATTTCTTGAAGAGTTGCCAGCCGAAAAATTATTTTCGCAGAATATTTCCGAATTTCCTGTAACTAAGGTTACTCTCCCTGCCGAATTTGCCAAGTATTTATCACTCGAAAGCAGAAGTATAACATTTCAAAAGGAAGGTGACCCATTTCTCAAGTATTGGTCATGGCTGTTCTGGGTCAAAATGATCAGGGCAAAAATACTCCAAAACAACAATGCTGACGATTGGATAAAACTCTACGAAGAGTTAATCCTTCTCCTTGAAAACAACATCCCCGCATCCAAGGATCAAGATAAATTTGACGATGGACTCAATTTAAATCTTACAAGATTTAATTACCTTATGGAACTTTCTGCGGTAGCAACCAGTGAGCTAAGTTACGGTTATGCAGAAAGGGCCAGGCAGCTACTCGCCGAAATATTTCCCCATAAGAATAATTTAAAGAATGTTGAAAAACGTCTGCCCTATGACCGCTGGATTTGGTGGAATATGGGAATGGCTTACCAACATATGAGGGGGCGAAATCAAAAAGCCATATTAGAATTTAATAGGGTAATCAAAAGTTTTTTTGATAAAGCGACAACCTTACAAGATAAAAAAGAATTGGTAGTTGCAAATAGCAGCAACTCATTAGAATTTCTCCTAAATATCCTTCCTGCCACCTTGCAACGCGCTGCCATCCATTTAAAACAGCAATTAGGCTACCATGCGTTGCAGGCATTATTTGACTCTGGTTTACTTCTTGCCGAGATATCCCAAAAATCTCGATTTGGAATTTATTCAAAGGCTGTCCCAAATTTAAGAAAGCGCTTAGACCTTTTCAGGTTGGATGCATTTCAACAGTTGGGGACAACCAAGGAGATAGAAGAATCATTAAAAAATGTTTACAAAACAATTTTCCTCCGAGATGAATGGGATTGTGACGAGCCATTTCTGAAGCCTTTTGCCTCATATCCTCCTTCGGCAGATCAAACGCAACTAGTGGAACAGATCGCAGCCTGGTTCCTTGGAAAAACAATCGGCACTAACAGTTGCGTGAAACTCATCAATAAGCTCTCAAGAGAGAAAGATAATAAAAAAATAGAAAAAGTTCAGGAAATTATCAAGGAAGTTAATGTATTTTGTAAAGGCATTGGCATAGTTACAGAAACCTACTGGAATTGGATAGAGAATAATTCTTTTGACGAACGTATTTATTTCTCTAGATGGGCACAATTTTTAAAACGTGGCACTTCAATATTATTAAAACTTAACAAAAATATAAAGTATGCATCCTGTGACATTGATAATTGGAATGCTAGCATTGAAACTCTTCTTCAATCTATCATCACACTTTACTGTAAACATCGCCCAAAATTACCTGTTATCCGGCAAGACCGATCATCTGCGCTTAACAAAACATTGGAATTAGAAAGATTTCGATCAGATGATTTGCCTGATTTCGCAGGCGGCTTATCTTCTTTCTATAAAAACATGAGCATTATTCTTCTTGAAAAGGAAGAAGATTTTTCCAACCTTAGAACGAAAACGGAAAACAAACTCAAAGGGAATATACGAAAAAATAAGATACGCGAAGGAAATTCCAAAAAATATATAAGACCAATCAAGCTACTAATAAATGACCATCTACGATTGCTTGCAGCCTTAGACGAATATTATAAAGAATTCGGACAGAACCAGCAAATACATGCACTCAAGAGATGCAACGAGCGACTTATCTGGCACTGGCACAATGATGATCCCGGAAAAGTTTGTTCAGATTGCTTTAAAAATAATTCGGCTAACCTATCTAGCTTTGATGGCCTTTTGTCCTGCCAGAATGATATACCGCGAGACCAGGAATCACTCCCCTTTGAAGAGAGAAATAGGTTTGATTTGCTCGGCTATGATTATGAATCCATCATGCAAGAGACAGAAGACCATCTTACCAAACACTTAGAACAACATTCATGCCAGGAACCTCCCAAAGCAGCTTTACATTTTCTTGGATTGCAACGCTGGAATTCTCTAACACCTGCGCAAGGTCGATCTGTAGGCGGAGGATATTTTATTTATCGGACAAACGCCAAAGGAGAGGTGGATTTAGGTATCGCGATTGATCCCGGTTTTGATTATGTCAGGAATCTGTTCCGTATGGGATTTAGTCTGAGGGATGTTGATATTGTGCTCATCAGTCATGCGCATGCGGACCATCTCTGGGATTTTGAATCCATGGTGCAACTGCTTAATGAGTTGGAGAGTAAAAAAAGTATTGTGCAACAACTTAATGTTGTTCTGACTTTGGGAAGTTACCAACGATTGGAACACATTATCAATAATCCAAAGTTGCGCCGGTTCATCAACCCACTTGTCATAGACATTCGTAAAGAAATTGAGCCGGAATTTTTGAGTAATTTAGGGCCCGGTAATAATACACCCGAGGAGTTTTTTAACTATTGTTTTGCCTTTACTAAAAAAGATAAAGAGCCTTGGGCACCAATTCTGCCAGATATCAATGCGAATGTTGGTGATGGTGAGATTGAGATCTGGCCGACCCTTGCCTACCATGATGACTATTCCGATATCTCTGATAGTTTCGGTTTTATAATAAAGATCAAGCCAACGGAAAATACACCGCAGATTAACGGTGAAGAGTTTTGTTTTGGTTACACTGGTGACACAAAATGGGTTGGTGAGGATTTATATCATAAAAATTGTTGCCCTGGTGCCGGCATTGATGCTGATTGTAAGAAAAAATATACAGATCAACCTCGTTGGAAAGATGTTGCAGGACAATACCGTGATTGCGATGTGTTACTTATGCACTTGGGCTCTCTGATTGATCACAAGAATGAGCATAAACAACAATTTAAGAATTATCCAAAGAGGGCCTGCGAAGAATTAATTCGTGATAAGAATCATCCATACCTGATGGGTATGATTCGCTTCTTAGGAGAAATTTACAAAGAAACACAAAAGAAGAAACTTATCCTTATGGGTGAATTCGGCGAAGAACTCCGTGGCGGAATCCGTACTGACCTTGTTAAACGGTTTCGACAGGGGTTACCGGAAAAATGGCAAATGGTGCCGGTTGATGTCGGGCTGGATATTCTCTTGCATAATTATGCTGATAGTGGCAAGCCGCTTAGTGAATTTAAATTCCTTTGCGCGCTTTGCGAGAAACCTCGTCTATTAAGTGAAATTGATTATTTTCGGTTCGGTCAGGATGAGGCTATTTTTTATATTTGTAAAACATGCATAAAGGCAACGCCAGCCGATGTCCGCCAGACGCAGCTCAGGCAACTTTATGATATCGGACGGGAGTTACGGACCCTTCCCCCAAATGCACTCTGATCATGCCTGACAGAATAATCGTTACGGCTGTTGGCCAGCTCATAACCTTTCTTGATAATGCCATCTTCAGATCGCTCGAATCAGTTCGACTTGCTCGGGGTGCTACTGCACTCTTATTGGCTGGCAATAATGAATCAGTAAATTTGTTTCGCCAGGCGGTTGACCAACTTATCCAATCTCAGAGACCGGATGGCGGATGGTCTGATCCTGAAGAGACTGCTTGGGCTATAGGCTGCATCCGTCTGGTGCAGGGCCAGGACGATCCCGTTGTGCAGGCGGCCACAAACTGGTTAAACAATGTTCGCCTACCCACGGGCGGATGGGGCCGACACCCGCGTGATCAGGCCCGGATTCCGATCACTGCATTAATTTCATCTCTGGTTCCGGAAGCCGTTAAGAAGGAAGATATTGATTGGTTGCAAGACGAATGGGCTCGTGATTTCCGTGGCCCGGTCCGGTTGTCATATAAAGCAGGTTTTTATCTCTTGGCAATGCCCCAAGACCGGGAAGATGAGCTTATCGGCCAGACCATAGCCCATCTTACGCAAGATCAAAACCCTGATGGTGGTTTTGCTCCTTGGAAAGGGCATCCAATTGGCAGTGAAGCTTGGTCCACCGGGGTAGTGCTTTGGGGCTTGTCCCGTTGGAGCGACAAGGTTGATCCCGCCATTCTGGAGAGAGCACTTAGCTGGCTGCACAAAACGCAACTCCCTTCGGGATACTGGCCATATCACTACCTTGACGATGGCGCTTCACTGGCCCTCATCGGTGCTGTGGCGGCGATGAAGGCCTTGGCTGCCAGAGACTGATTATGTGTACAATAGTCGTCACCTATAATGAAGCTCAGCCGGAAGTACTCCGCGCCATGGCCGAGGCTGTGCATCATCGCGGGCCGGACAGCCTGGAGATATGTTGTCACGGGAATCATGGCGTTGCCGCCTGTCGGCTGACCATTTTCGGCGATTCCAAGGCGCCGATGATCTATCATGATCCCCATTCCGGCCGAATAGTTTTATTAAACGGGGAAATTTACAACTACTTCGAACTTTGGAAAGAACTTAACAATCTTGGAATAGTTGCCAATACCGACCTTGAAGCGGAACTCATCTCCTGTCTTTATGGTGTCCATGGCCCACAATTTGCCAAGCTGCTTAAGGGCATGTTTGCCATCGCCATCCTGGACAAAGCCGATCTTGTTCTGATCCGCGATCGATTCGGCATCAAACCTCTCTATTTTACCCGGCATGGGCGTCGAATTCTGGTCAGTTCGGAAATCAAGGGTCTACTGGCCCATCCGAGCATAAATCCGATTCTCAATCAGAGCTCATTCCAAGAAACCCGCGTATTCGGGTATGTCAGTTCTCCCGAGCAAACTTTTTTTGAAAACATCTATCAAGTGCAACCGGGGCAGGTGCTTGTTTTTAATGAGGCCGGCCGGGAACAGACCAGCACCTTTGGCGAAATCCCCAAAGCGCACTTTGTGAACGGCCAACCGGAACCTGACTATGAGGAAGCGGTTAGCGTAACCAGGCAAACGATCCTCAAGGCCGTTGAGAGAATGTTTGGCCATGGAGAAATGGACAAAGGTGTTTTTCTGTCCGGCGGTATCGATTCCTCGACCATTGCCTTAGCGGCCGGCCGGCATTCAGGGAGAAAACTTCAAACCTTTACCCTGGCCGATAGCAACGAAACTCCTGATCTCCTTGCCGCCAGACAGGTGGCCGAAGCCCTCAAGACCGACCACCATGAATATATTGTGACAAGCGACGACTATTGGCGTTGGCTACCGGACTATGTGGCCCATTACGAGGGGCTTATGGCCGGTGGGGTCTTCCACATCCAAGGCGGATTGGCCTTTCATATCCTTTCGCAATACATTTCCAAACATGTCAAGGTAGCGTTTTCAGGCGAGGGTGCCGACGAGTTGTTCGGCGGATATTATTGGATGTATACTCATCCCCTTGGATTTTCTGATCGGATTCGGAAAAATTTAGCTGCTGTAAAAGATAATGCCGCGCTTACTTCAGTTGTGGACAGTCTGTTCCCTCAGCCGGAAGACGAGGCCGTCTATCAAAAAAACCTATTTGATTTTTTACTTAAGGGTGGGCTTTCCAATTACCATCTCCAAAGTGTTGACCGTTCCGCAGGTGCCTTCGGCATGGAGATCAGGCCGCTATATCTCGAAGACGATCTCTCGCAGTGGGCCATGAGTCTTCCCATTGAATATAAGGTGCCGAACAAGCAAACAACCAAGGGAATCCTTCGGGATGCTTTTCGGCAGGATTTTCAGAAATTAGGGCTGGAGACAGTCCTGACCCGCCAAAAGATGGGGATGCCTTCCGCCCTTGCAAACCTTGATAAGGCGGTCAATGAAAAAGTAGAACGGGCGGTCAATGCCGAAGACCTTGCAGGGCATCCTTACGGGGCCATCCTCGGATCGAAAATGAACCTGCTGCTGTTCGACCTTTTTGAGCATATTTTTTTTAAAGGCTGGGACCATCATTCCGATCTCCCTCCCCAGGACTCTTATCTGGCTCGGGTATGGCCAACATACTCTACATAAGCAAATATCCGCCGCTTGAGGGTGGAATCGCGGCAAAAACGTATTGGCTCGCCAATGCCTTGGCCGGACGAGGCCATACCATCCATGTGGTGACGGATGCTTATGGCATTGATGAACATTACTCCATTCCAAATGCCGGCAGGGCCCCCGATCTGCCCGGCGTGTTCGTTCATCGGGCGGATCAGGACGTTCCCTGGCATATTCCAAATGACAGTCACCGGTCAATATCCCTTTTAGACAAAGCCCTCGAAATCGTCGAAACAACAAGACCAGATCTTATTGTCGGCGGCTATCTTGTGCCATATGGGGTAGTGGCGTTTCAACTCAGCCGGTTAACCGGCATACCCCTTGTATTGATGCACGGCGGTTCGGATATTCATAAATTTCTGCTCAAGAATGTCTGGCCTAATGTTATTGCAAAGGCTCTTGGTGCGGCGCACTGTGTGGTCACCGATGTGGACAACCGAGCACATATTTCACGCTACACCGATCAAGTCAAAGTATTACCGCCATATGTTCCTGATCCTTCAGCCTTCAACCCAGCAAAACATCAAAAGAAAGGGCGTCTTGCTCTCGCCTTGGTTGGAAAAGCCAACTACCATTGGCGCCATAAAGGTTGGCAACAAGTCATCAACATCTGGTCTGACCTTGGGGGGGAATTAGAGCTTACCGTCGTATCCCAGGGAATCGGTCTGAAGGATTTCAGAAATTCCGTTCCCCAAGCCCTTCGGGACAGAACTGTCTGGCGACCATTTGTACCTTCATGGGACATGCCGGCATTGCTACATTCCTTTGACGGCATTTTCCATCTCAACGGTCAATTACCGTTTTCGATGTTCTCTAATCTTGTTCTTGAATCCCTGGCCTGTGGCACGCCAGTCATAACTGATACAGCCGACTTGCCGAGCAGTTATCTAAAGCATGGAATTGATCTGGGAACTGCTACGGCAGCAATATTCCCCATATCATTTGATGATTCAAAGACAGCAACAACCGATTTAGCGGAACACTTGGCGAACCAGGCTGGCAATGCATCCTGGGATTGTGCGTCAGCCTTTAACCGGTATATTTCATCAATTGAAAGCCTATTCCTTGATACGATAGAGGAAAATTCGTGAAACCGGAACTGAATAGGAATAATCAATCTGCCGTGCAACTTGCCAAGGAGACAGAAACATTCATTCGAGAAGTTCCAAAAGCAGAATATCACCTGCATTTTGAAGGGGCGTTTCGCTGGCAAACGATTAAGGCCGTTCATCCTCAGGGTAGAAGCCTGCCGGAGTTCCCGCCTTGGTGGCGCACTAAGATCTCAACTTTTCGTGATTTTGAAAAGATATTTACCGATTACATTTTGCCGACGACTGGCACCCCAGAGTTGATCGAACGGCATATGTATGAGGTACTATCAGATCTTGCAGTACAGAATGTTCGATACGTGGAAATGAGTATTTCCCTGCATTTTCATTCCGGTCGTGGCCTTGAAATAGAGGAAATACTCCAGGCAGTTCAGCGCGGCAGAACCGCAGCTGAAAGCGACCATGACATTACAGTACGCATCATCGCCGGCCTGAGCCGGAGACGCTCCGAAGAAAAAGTCATAGACCTGTTGCAACGGGCAATTAGTTTAAGAAGCATAGAAGGAAGGAATATTGTTGACGGCGTGGACCTTTATGGTGACGAACGCTTAGGTCTCCCGGAAGTTTTTGTTGAGGCCTTTGCCTTGGCAAAGAGGGCTGGTATTCGCCTCAAAGCGCATTCGGGCGAGTTTTGTGGTCCTGAAAGCATCTTACAGGTTATGAATATATTGAATGTTCAGAATATTTCACATGGAGTGCGTGCCTGGGAATCAAGTGATTTGATTAAAGAGATAATTTGTCGCGGCATATACTTACATCTCTGCCCAAGTTCAAATGTCTGTCTTGGAATTTCGTCATCAATAGCAACACATCCATTTCGCGCTCTTTTTAATGCTGGCTGCCAAGTTACCCTCAACACTGATGATCCGCTTATTTTTAATACGAATTTAACGAATGAATTTCGTCTGATAACCGCTTTTCAGAGTTTTAACGTCAACGAACTTGCCTCAATCTGTAAAACCGCCTTCAACAATGCATTAATATCGAATAAAAGCCTTGATGCCGTGTGTAATAACATAAATGAACTTGCTGAAAATTGTCATCCATTAGCATTGTCCGGTTGACAGGTAGGTCGCCAACAGGATTGTTGCCTTGTTACGGTTTTGGGGGATTCCTCACATATTACCGATGATGGCATCGGCAAAGGCGGAGCACTTGAGTTCGGTCGCGCCCTCCATCTGCCTGGCCAGATCATAGGTCACAGTCTTTTGGGAGATCGTAGTCTCCAGCGCCTTCTGGATCATGGCAACCGGTTCGTTCCAACCCAGATATTCAAGCATCATGACCCCGGATAGCAACAGTGAACCCGGGTTGACCTTGTCCTGACCCGCATATTTAGGGGCTGTGCCGTGAGTCGCTTCAAACACGGCGAAGCCGTCGCCGATATTGGCGCCCGGCGCAATTCCCAGTCCGCCGACCTGGGCAGCCAGGGCGTCGGAGATATAGTCGCCATTCAGGTTGGGCAAGGCGAGGACGGAGTATTCAGAGGGCCGTAGCAGCACCTGCTGGAACATGGCGTCGGCAATCCGGTCCTGGATAACGACCAGGCCTGCCGGTTGCTTGCCGTTATATTTATCCCACAACTCCTGCTCGGTGATGACCTGGCCGGGAAACTCCTCACGGGCCAGCTCATAGCCCCAGTTGCGGAATGCCCCCTCGGTAAATTTCATAATATTGCCTTTATGGACCAGGGTGACCGTAGGCCGGTTATTGGTTATGGCGTAGGCGATGGCCTTGCGGACCAGGCGTTTGGTGCAGAAAGCACTCATCGGCTTGATGCCGATGCCCGAGGCCGGTCGGATCTTTTTGCCCAGTTCCTTGTCAATAAAGTCAATAATTTTATCTGCTTCCGGGCTGTTAGCTTTCCATTCAATGCCGGCATAAACATCCTCGGTGTTTTCGCGGAAGACGACCATGTCGACCTTTTCCGGATTTTTTACCGGGCTGATCACGCCCTGATAGTAACGGACCGGTCGGACACAGGCATAGAGATCAAGGACCTGGCGGAGGGTGACATTCAGGCTGCGAATACCCTCACCGACCGGCGTTGAAAGAGGGCCCTTGATGGCCACCACGTTTTTGGTGATAGCATCAAGCGTGGCCTGCGGCAGCCATTCGCCAGTCAGTTTTTTGGCCTTTTCACCGGCAAGCACCTCAAGCCAGGCGATCTGCCGCTTACCGGCGTAGGCCTTGCTGACTGCAGCATCCATAACCTTCCGGCTGGCGGCCCAGATGTCAGGGCCAGTGCCATCACCTTCGATATAGGGAATCACCGGGCTGTCCGGTACGGTGATGGAGCCATCCTGATTAATCGATATTGTTTGCGCTGCCACAAGTACCTCCAAAAGTGTTGATATTGATAACAACAATAAATTTATATGCGGGGCTGGCCTGAAAAACCAGGGCGCGCGCACTGCGCCCCTACGATAATAACGACATTTACTTTACTCGAGGGCCTGTTTTACCGCCGCCAGCAGTTCCTGGCGATCAAAAGGTTTTGTAAAGGTGCGGAGGGCCCCGATTTTTTCAGCGAGTTTGAGATAATTCTCCGGGCCGACCCGACCACCGCCGGAGATGGCGAAGATCTTGATATTCGGATAATCCCGTTTCAGTTCCATGATGGTTTCGATCCCTTCCTTTTCCGGCATGATGATATCGGTGATAACCAGA
>MGTA01000244.1:0-277 GCA_001799225.1 Deltaproteobacteria bacterium RIFOXYD12_FULL_50_9 | reverse complement strand
TCGTGATAGAGTTTGATCGCCTCTTTGCCGTCCCGGGCATCGGCTACTTCGTAACCGGCCCGTTCCAGCATCTGACGCAGCATTGCTCTTACCTGACTGTCATCGTCCGAAATGAGTATCCTTGCCATATTGTTAACTCCTTCTTTTTGTAACAAATCGGTCTGGTAGGCTATAGTCTGGTAGGACTACGCAAAGAGTGAATCAAATCTTAATAAAGATATCTAGAGAGAGTCAACCTGTCAATGGGTGATCTGTTGATCAAGCACCTGTCTGACCG